>NZ_CP140099.1 GCF_034440735.1 Deinococcus sp. AB2017081
CAGCTGGTTCTCGCTCCCGAGGGGTGACGCAGGCCAGCATCCAGATCGAGGCCTTCGTGGCCCCGCTGGCCCTGTGGCTGGGGGGCACGCTGCTCGCCCTGCGGCTGCTGGGCGCGCTGCTGCGCCGCCACGTCCTGCAGGCCCTCTTGCGTCCGGTCAGCGGGCGCCTCTCGGGCATGGTGGCGGCCGCGCTGGAGCGCCAGGGCGGCGTGCTCTCCGCGGGGCGGCGCTGGTCGCGCTGGCCGCCGCCTTCGCCCTGTCGACCTCGGCCTTCAACGCCACCTACAACGATCAGGCGCGGGTGGACGCGATCCTCACCAACGGTGCGGACGTCACCGTGAGCGGCAACGCGGCCGCCCCCGCCGGATCCCAGCTGCCGGCCCTGCGCCGCCTGCCAGGGGTCAGCGCCGCGCAGCCGCTGATCCACCGCTACGCCTATGTGGGCGCCGACCTGCAGGATATCTACGGCATTGACGCGCGGCATTTCACCGAGGTCAGCTCGCTCTCGAACAGCTATTTCAAGGATCAGGGGGCCCAGGCCGCGCTGGCCAAGCTCGCTGCCCGTCCAGACGCGCTGTACGTGTCCCAGGAGACCGTCAACGACTACAACCTCTCTCTGGGGGACAGCGTGCGCCTGCGCCTGCTCAACGCCCGCACGCACGCGTACGGCGTCGTGCCCTTCACCTTCGTCGGCGTGGTGCGTGAGTTTCCCACTGCGCCCAAAGATTCGTTCCTGGTCGCCAACGCCGCCTACCTCGCGCAGCGAACCGGCAACCCGCTCCCCGAAGTCGCGCTGCTGAAGGTGGGCGGTGATCCACAGCCCGTGGTGGACGGAGCCCGCCGGATCACGCAGGCCCTGCCGGGCGTGCAGGTCACCGACCTGCAGGGCGCGCGCGTCCGGGTCTCCTCGGGCCTGACGGCCGTCAATCTCGCCGGCCTCTCACGCATCGAACTGGGCTTCGCCGTCCTGCTGCTGGCCGGCGCGACCGGCCTGGTGCTCGCCCTGGGCCTGGCCGAGCGCCAGCGCACCTTCACCGTGCTGGGCGCCCTGGGGGCCAGCTCCCGGCAGCTTGGGGCATTCCTGAACGGCGAGGCCTTTGTGATCGTCGGCCTGGGCGGAGCCTTCGGGCTGCTCATCGGCCTGGGCGTCGCGCAGACCCTCGTCAAACTGCTGCAGGGAGTCTTTGACCCACCGCCCGAAGGCCTGCTGCTGCCGTGGGCGTACCTGGGCGCGCTGCTGATCAGTGCTCTGGCCTCGACCCTCTGCGCGGTGGCCCTGGCCCGGCGGGCCTCCACCCGGCGCGTGACTGAGGTGCTGCGGGCGTCGTGAGCGCCGCGCTGCCAGGAGGAGCCGGGCCCAGGGCCCGGCTCCTTCAGTGGGCTGGGTTCAGCGTGCCCCTGGCGGGCGGAGGCGGAGGATCCCTGGAGGCGCTGGCCAGCCCGCTGAGTGACCCTGCATGGAACACGGCCCACACCCTCCTCCGCAACTGTGCGCGGATGGATCGTGACCCGGCGCCGGTGAGGCCGTGAACCTGGGACTGGCCCTGGGCGTCTTCGCCCTGACACTCTTCCTCGTGGTGGCCCGCCCGCGTGGCCTGAACATCGCCCTGGGCGCCGCCGCGGGCGCGGTGCTCGCGCTTCTGCTGGGCCTGGTCGACCTGGACGACCTGGGCGCGGTCTGGCACGCGACCTGGAACGCCACCCTGACCTTGATTGCCCTGATCGTCCTCAGCCTGCTCGACGAGGTAGGCCTGTTCCGCTTCGTGGCGCTGCACCTGGCGCGGCGCGCGGGTGGCCGCACGGATCGGCTCTTCGCCCTGCTCGTGGTGTTCGGCGCGCTGCTCGCCGCCCTCTTCGCCAACGACGGGGCCGTGCTGATCCTCACGCCGATCGCCCTTGAACTCTGCAGCCTGCTGGAGCTGCCCCGCGCCGCCTCGCTCGCGGTGATGTTCGCTGTGGGCTTTATTGTGGACGCCGCGAGCCTACCGCTCGTCACCTCCAACCTCACCAACATCATCACGGCCGATCTGTTCGGCCTGGACTTCACGCGCTACGCCGCGGTGATGCTGCCGGTGAACCTCGCGGGCGTGGCCGTGGGGCGGGGCGTGCTGTGGTGGATGTTCCGCCCCGCCCTGCCGGGCCGGTACGATCGCTCGAGCCTGCCTGAGCCCGCGGCGGGGGTACGGGACGCCCTCACCTGCGGGGTCGGGGCCGGGCTGATGGGGCTGCTGCTGCTCGGCTTCTTCCTGGCGCCGGCCATGCATGTGCCGGTCAGCGCCGTGGCGCTCACGGCGGCGGTGGCCTTGCTGCTCACAGCGCGCGCACGGCGCCAGAGGGTCAGGCCGGTGCTCCGCTCGGCTCCCTGGGACGTCGTGGTGTTCTCGATGGGCATGTACCTCGTCGTGTACGCCCTGCGCGACGCCGGCCTGACCATCCTCCTGGCCGACGTGCTCACCGCCCTCGCGCCGCACGGCGCCTGGGCCGTGGCAGTGGGGACGGGCGGCCTCGTGGCCGCCCTGTCCGCTGTGACCAACAACCTGCCGGCCGTGCTGATCGGTGCCCTCAGCATCGAGCACGCCGCCGTGGCCCCGGGGGTTCGGGACACGATGATCCATGCCAACATCGTCGCCGCCGACATCGGCTCGAAGCTCACCCCTATCGGGAGTCTCGCGACCCTGCTGTGGCTGGGACTGCTGGCCAAACGCGGACTCCATGTGTCCTGGGGAGAGTACCTGCGGCTGGCCCTGGTGGTGACGCCGCCTGTCCTGATGGTGACCCTCGCCGCGGTGGTGCTGCGACTGGGATAGGCGCGCTCAGGAAATTGAGGACGCCGCTCGGTTACGGATCGCGCTCACCCGAGCCGGTGTTCGTCCTGTTCGTCGGCCGCAGCGGGCCGAACCGAGTGATACAGCACTCAATGGAGGCCCATTCAGAGCGCGGCCGATGAGGCGAACGCGGTCGTCGTGTTGGACAGACTTCCATTGCTCACGTCTCACTGCGAACCTCAGGTTGATTGAGGGGAACGGCAGTGGCGAAACCAGGCGGCGGCATCACTGGCAGAGACGGTACTGAGCGCGTGGCCGAGCGCGGCGATCACCGTGGCGCGGGTTCGGGCCGCGATGCGGCGCATCGCGGCCTTGAGCTTCGAGAACAACAATTCGATGGGATTGAGATCCGGCGAATACGGCGGCAGGTACACGGGGATCGCGCCTCGGGCCTCGATCAGCGCCACGACCTCTGGGCGCTTGTGGGCACCGAGGTTGTCCATCACGACGATCTGCCCCGCACGCAGCAGTGGACACAACACGTCACGCAGAGACGTCACGAACACCGCACCATCCACACCACCCTCGATCACCACATCCGCACATGGCCCCGCGCGGGTCATCGCGCACAGGAGCGTGAGATGGCGGCCCCGGTTGCGCGGCACGTGGCCGTACGCCCGTTCCCCGCGTGGGGAACGTGCATGCGTGCGCGTCATACTCGTGTGGAACCCACTCTCGTCGAGGTACACCAGGTCGTCCTCGTCCACGTCCAGCAGATCCTGCGCGAACAGCGCGCGCCACGTCTCGTCGCGTTCACTGGCTCCCAGCGTTTCTTTTGCGCGTCCAGCCCACCTGGCTCACCCGCCGCTCCATCGTCGCCACCGACACCGGGCCGTAGGTGCGTGCCCACAGGGCCGCATGCTCCGCGGCCGTCAGATCGGGGTGCGCCTGGAGCTGGGCCAGCAAGGCACCGTGGTGTTCCGGGCCGATCACGCGCACCAGACATCCTGGACGCTTCGCCGGAGCCAGGGATCTGCCTTCGCGTGCCAGCCGCACATAGCGCTCCACACTCGCCACGCTCACCCCGAAGATCCGGCTCGCTTCGCGCTGTGCCATGCCGTCCTGCACCGCCCGCACCACACGCACCCGCAGATCTTCCTGATACCCACGCATGGCCTACATTACCCCTCAACTGCCCTGAGGTTCGCTGTCAGCCGGTCTGCATCCCCGTTCCATGGAACCGTGACCGGTAGGGCCTCCGCGGGGCATACGGGAATGCTGGTGCCCCGTGGGCGCACTGGAGGGGCGCTAGGCCGCCTGTGTCCCCGCCTGCTGCTCGGCCCCGGGCGGGGGGCATGACGCTCCATCCCCGAGCCATGCCATCAGATCGGAAGCTGGGCGGCGCCCCTCACCCGGGTCAGCCGGCCCTCCAGCCAGCGCGCGTGGTCGGCGATCGCCTGGCCACGCGCCGAGGGCTGCGGATGGGCGTGCACGCCGCGTCCCCCGGTCAGCCCCAGGCTGTACAGCGTGCCGAGGATCTCGGGGCGACGCTCCAGACTCACCCCGCGCGCGTGCCAGTGATCGGCCGTGGCGCGCAGACAGGCGGCCACCAGGGTGGGCGCCAGGGGGTCGTCGAGCAGCATCCGGCGGCGTCCGGCGGGGGCCTCGGGCACGTCCAGGTAGCCCAGGTGACCCAGCCAGGCCAGCGTCGCGCTTTTCATCTGGGCTCGCCCCAGGCTGAAGCTGTCGACCGGTCTCCGGCAGACCCACTCCAGCGCGGCCAGCAGCGCCCTGGAGGCGGGCTCCGGCAACCGGGCGCTCAGGCGCATCAGGCTGTCCTGCACCCGGTCGAGCACGTCCAGCCGGGTGCGCTCGTCGGCCAGCACGCTGGCGATCAGCGGCGCCGGCATCTGGTAACGCCCGGCCGCCTGCCGAATCGCGGCGCGGGCCGGTGCATCGAAGGTCACCTGCCGCAGGCGCAGCAGCCTCCAGGGGGGTGGACCCAGCATCGTCGTGGTCATGCCCTCAGGGTGCGCGCCCATGGTAAAGGGGCGGTACAGCGCGCGGCCCAGAGGTCATGCGGGCGGGGCGTCCACCGGGGTTCGCCAGCCCCGCCACCAGCGCAGGGCGAGCGCCAGTGCCGCCAGTGCCGTCACCCCGAGCAGCACCTCGCGGCCGCGCTGCTCCAGCACCGGCAGCAGCGCCGGGCCGAAGCGCCACAGCAGGGTCTGCCACACGCCCACGTGCAGCACGGCACCGAGCAGACTCAGCGCCAGGTACTTCGGCCAGGGGTAGGCGGTCATCCCGGCCAGCAGCGTGACCGGGGTGCGCAGGCTGCCCACCGTGCGGCTCACCACGATCAGGGGCGCGCCCCAGCGGGCCAGCAGCGCCACGTTCCGCTCACTCTGCACCGCCGCCCTCCAGCGCGCGGGCAGGCGCTGCCCTCCCCAGCGGCCCAGGGCGTAGCCCAGCGCGCTGCCCAGCCAGTTGCCCAGCACCCCCCACAGCACGGCGCTCAGCAGCGTGGTGTGGCCGGCGTCGATCATCGCCACCTGCGCGACCATCGGGATCACGCCGGGGATGCCGGGAATGCCCGCGCCCTCCAGACTCAGGAGGGCGAAGGTCACCAGGTTGAGCACCAGCGGATCCAGGTCGCCCAGCCACAGGCGCAGGTTCACCGGGTCAGGGCGCCTGCCGTGTCGATCGTGTAGCCCCGCTCGCGGGCGACCTTGAGCAGGTCCGGCAGGGCGGCCAGGCCGTCGGGGGCGTTGTCGTGCAACAGGATGATGCCGCCGGGGCGCAGGCTGCGGGCGAAGCGGGCCTCGACCGTCTCGACCCCCGGATTCTGAAAGTCACCGGGATCGTCCGTCCAGAACACGGTGGTGAGCCCCAGGCCCTCGGCGATCTTCAGCACCCGGGCGGAATACTGGCCTCCGGGCGGGCGGAAGTAGCGCACGGGCTGACCGCTCAGGCGGGTCAGCAGCTCGTTCGTGCGTTTCAGCTCCGCCGTGATCTGCGCGTCGCTGAGCTTCGGCAGCCGGACGTGGTGGAAGGTGTGGTTGGCGACCTCGTGCCCGCCGCGCACCATGTCCTGCACGAAGTAGGGATAGGCCTGGGCGTTGCGCCCGATCACGAAGAAGGTCGCCCGGGCCCCGGCCCGCTGAAGGGCGTCGAGCACCAGCGGGAAGTACAGCGGGTGCGGCACGTCGTCGACGGTCAGGGCCACCTGCCGCCGGGTGGGGGTGCCTTTGAACAGCAGCCCGCCGCGCACACCACCGCGGGTCTGCGACGTCGCCTGGGTCAACCGCTGGAAGAGCAGTTCGGCCTGGGTGCCGAAAAAGACGGGCAGACGCTCGAGCTCCTGCAGGGGCGTCAGCTCGGGTTCAGGGGTGGCTGCCCCGCTCTGGATCCACACCCGTTCGTAGTTCCCGGCCTGCAGCGCCGCCTGAAAGGTCGGCTGCCGGGCCCGTGGCACCGAGAGGGTCAACAGCGGCAGCGGCCCGCCGAAACCCTGGTACTTTTCCTTGCGGTACACGCTGACATCGACCTCGATCAGGGCGGGATCGGCCCGGAAGGCGCCCAGCACGCTCTGGGTCGCCAGGGTCAGGGCGCGCGGGGCCGTGGCCTCCCGGGCAGGCAACAGGATCAGGGCGTGGGCCGCCTTGACAAAGCCGTTGCTGAGCACCTCCACCTTCTGCACGCCGGGCACGGCCGGGGCAAGCCGCAGGGTGGCCAGCACGGGCGCCGGGCGGGTGCCGGGGGCCACCGGCTGCACCTGACCGGGGGAGGTCACCGGCGGGATGGGCGCGGGGCGAATGGTCTGGGCCGAGGTGGTCTGAACTGAACCTCCGGTTCCCAGGGCGGCGCACAGCAGCAGGGGTCTCATGACTCCAGGCTAGGGGGCGACGGTATAGCGCGGGTATACCTGTGCTCCGGAAGGCTTGAGATCGGGGGCCGGGTGACTGAAGCTTCTACCAGCCAGAGCCCACAGTGACCCGGAGAAAGAAGGTGTCACGCCTCACAGCTTCCAGATGAGGCCGCGCCGGGCCAGCCAGGCCAGCGCCAGCCAGGCCGCCAGCACGTAGCCCAGGGTGTACAGCCAGCCGCCCCACCAGGGGCCGAGGCCCTGCTGTGCCAGCAGCAGCAGGGCGCGCTGCATGGAGGTCTCCTCCCCCGTCCAGGTCACGGTCCAGGCCTGGAGCACCCAGACCTTGACCACGATCGGCAGCACGTAGCCGGCCAGGGCGTTGCGGCCGGGCATGGTCAGCGGAGACAGCACTCGGCGTCCCCAGGCCACGCGGCCCGAATCGGCCAGTCCGTACATGCCCAGCAGGCCCAGGGTGCCCAGCCCCGCGGCGAGCAGGACGTAGGGCGGTGTCCAGAGGGCCTTGCTCAGCGGCAGGGCGTCAAGCTGCCCGGTGGCGGCGCCCGTGAGCACGAGCGCTGTGCCCAGCGCCAGCAGCCGGGCTATGGTGCCCGTCGACCCCTGCTGGAGCAGGCGCCCGGCGAGGCTGCCCAGCATGACCAGCGCGGCCGCCGGGATCACCGAGGGCAGGCCGCGCAGCCCGAGCGGGCCGAGCCAGGCGTTGACCGCCAGCAGCGGATGCGAGGTCTCGCTGACGACGCCGACGCCCCCCGCGTGGGCGGCCAGACTCAGGAACAGCCCGTAGCCGCCCAGCAGCGCCAGGGCCAGCGCCGCCTGCACCCAGGCGCGGGCGCCCACCACTAGGCTGGCCAGCAGGGTGGACAGGGCGATCAGCTGCAGCACGCCCAGGCCCAGAGTGAAGCGGTGTTCAGTGACGCTGGTCAGCCCGGCGCCGACCAGGTAGAGCAGCGCTGTTCTGGACACCAGGCGGCCCAGGCGGGCTCCCGGGCGGACGCCGGATCGCTGCGCCGCCGCGTGGGAAAAGGGCAACGCCGCGCCCGCGCAGAACAGAAACCAGGGAAACACCATGTCGGTCAGGGTCACGCCGCCCAGCGGGGCGTGCATGAGCTGCGCCGGTGTCCGGCTGCCCAGCGAGGCATTGTTGACCAGCAGCATCAGCAAGACGGTCAGTCCGCGCCAGGCGTCGAGGGCCGTGAGGCGAGCGGGGGCGCCACGCGGCGCGGCGTCCCCGAGTGTCTGGGCCGGGCCCGTCACCCGGTCACGCCCGGCCAGGCCCAGGGACGCGCGGTCACGGGGAAAAGGCGGACAGCCG
This sequence comes from Deinococcus sp. AB2017081, assembly GCF_034440735.1. Classification (NCBI taxonomy): domain Bacteria; kingdom Thermotogati; phylum Deinococcota; class Deinococci; order Deinococcales; family Deinococcaceae; genus Deinococcus; species Deinococcus sp. AB2017081. Next base: position 7,964 of record NZ_CP140099.1, read on the forward strand.
GGCGGTTCCGACCGGGCAAGGCGGCGCAGTGCTGAGGCACCGAACGGCAGCGTGCAGACATGATTCAGCGTCGTGCGCCCGGGTTAACGCAGGGTATACCCGGCCGGGGCACCCTGCGTCCGGGGGGCTGGATCTTCTGTCAGGGCGTGAGCAGCGGATCCGCCCGAGCCTCGGGTCGGCCCGAGGGCGCCGGTCAGGTGGCCAGCCATCAGCCCGGTATATGACGCCTTTACCGGGCTATACGCCGTTTTTACCAGGCTCGGGCACACTCCGTTCAAGCAGAGGCACCCCGCCGCTGCTCCCACCCCAGGAGAACGACCATGACCAAGAACCTCAGAACCGTGTTGCTCGCCCTCGCCACTTCCGCCGCTGTCGCTGTACCTCTGGCCGGCTACGCCTTCGCCCAGACCTCGGCTGGCCCGGCCCAGACGATGAACCAGACCCAGGCCCAGAAAGAAGGCCCTGAAGGGACGGAAGCGGCCGAGGGCACCGAGGCCAACGAGGCCCCCGCCTACACCGGCAGCATCCAGCTGCCGGCCGACAAGGGCGGCGCGGAAGTGCCCGATGCCCAGGAGCAGGCACAGCTCCAGGCCCTCGCCAGGATCACGCCCGATCAGGCCAAACAGGCCGCCCTGGCCGCCGTCCCCGGCACCGTGACCAGCGTGATGCTGGGCGACGAGAATGGCAGCCTGGTGTACGAGGTGCTCATCGGCAAGACCGACGTGAAGGTCGATGCGGGCAACGGCAAGGTATTGCACCAGGAGGCCGCCGACAGTGAGAGCGGTGAAAGCGAGGGCACGGAGGCCGGTGAGACCGGCGGCTGATCTGGACTGAGGCCCCCGAATGAGGAGCACCCCGCGACGCGTCGCGGGGTGCTCCTCGTGGCATGGGTCGGGTGAGGCGGGTGCCTGGTGCAGGTGTCATAGCGATCTCTCTTTATGGCTGAGCGGAACGAGCGAGTGTAGGCGAGCAGAACCGAGAATGGAGCTGTTGGCATAGGCTGTCCTCACAGCTCTGTTCGGGGCACGGCTCTAGGTCGACCATTGGGGTTGTTCCTCCCAGCCCTCACGGAGCCCCAGCCGGCGGAGCCCATAGGGTTCGAAGCGGTTGACCAGCCGCAGGTCGCGGCTCCAGTGCCGCTCACCGAAAGCCCGCAGCAGAACGTGCATGGCATAGAGGCGGGCCGCCAGCGTCCGTTCGGCGCCGGCAGGGATCAGTGACGTCGCCAGCATCTGTCGGCGAAGGGCCGATCCTCCCGTGCCGGGCAGGGCCATCGGCACGAAACTGAAATTCCACACCCGGGCGTGATGGGCCACCCGGTTGCGCAGCACCGTCAGGGCTTTCAGGGCGTCCTGGAGCCGCTGCCAAGTCAGGCCGAGCGGCGTGGCGATGGCACCCTTGTCCGCCTCACTCAGCGCTTCGAAGAGGCGCGACCAGATGGCGAAGGTGTACAGCTCGGTCGCGACCCAGGCAGGCAGCGGATATCCGGGATAGCGGTGCCGAAAGTGCACGGCAAAATCTTCCTGGCTGCGGTCGAACTCCTCTTGCAATTTGCTGGTCAGAAAGCGCGCGTCCGTGGCCCGCCCCGGGAACACCGCCCGTTGGGTGTACCAGTCCCCGCCGTAGGTCGTCGTCAGAAACTCGCTGATGTGCGTTCGCGCCCCCACCTCGATGGACTGCAACCCCCTGAACAGGTGTGACCGGAGCTCGGCGTCCAGCCGCATGAGCCCGACGATCCGGTCGAAATCGGCGCCGACGTAGCGCCGGGTGAGGGGATCTTTCAGGTAGTGGGCGTAGCCCTTCAGGCGGTAGAGGCTGACAGTGGCCAGAATCGCCTCGGCCGCGCGCACGTCGCGGATGACCACCCCTTTGTGCTGCAGGTGCAGGCGCTGCTGGGTGAGCGTCAAGGCGGGTCGAGGATAGGTCATAAAAAAAGACCCAAGTTCCCGTGGGGGTCCTTGGATACTCGTTGGAATCAATCTAGCTGTGCCCGGGCCTTCTGTCAAGCCCCCAGGCGCCGCTCCTGGAGCCCGCCTGGACACTCCACGCCTCCTGCACCACCCAGGGTGCAGCCGTGGAGCTCGTCTGATCCGGGCCAGGCCGACGTCATAGTCGACGCCCAGGAGCCGCCGGCCTCACCTGGCCTGCCAGGCGGCCCGCGTCAGGGTCTGGCCACCAGGCCAACCAGCAGCGCGCTGGCCGCGCCGGCGCCCACGCCCAGACTGAGCCACCACAGTGAACGGCGGCGCAGCAGGGTGGCGATGGCCGCCAGGCCGATAGACACCTGAAACAGCGTGACGCTCAGGGCGAAGCGGCCGTGGCGGGTCAGCAGGGCCGCCGATTCGCGCGACAGGGCCACGGTCGGTCTTCCGGAGGCAGGCCGCCTCCCGCAGCGCCACATATCCAGCGGGCCGACGATCCAGCCCGCCGGCGCCACGATGCTGGGTACCAACCCTATGCCGGGCGCGCTGCGGATGTGGCGTGCCCAGCACAGCGGTGCCTGGGCCACGGTCGTATTTCCCAGTGCCCCCTCGGAGAGGGCTGACGGCGCCGGGTGCCAGGGCCTGGGCGTCAGTCCTGTTCATCCCGCCCGACCGGTGTCTGGAAATGCGCCAGCCGCGCTTCACGAATCCGGCGCGTGCCCCACACCTCCAGCGCGATCAGCGAGGTGGCCACGCCAGCGCCGACCAGCGGGCCAGCGGCATACACCCAGGCGTCCTGCCAGGTGCCGGTCACCAGGGCCGGGCCCAGCGAGCGCGCCGGGTTCGCGCTCGTCCCGGTGAGCGGGGCCTCGAGCCAGACCAGCAGCGCGAAGAGCGGCGGAACGCTCCAGGGCGTCCAGGCGCGCGTGCGTTCATGGGCCACCAGCACGAAGATCACTGTGACCAGCGTGAAGGTGATGGCCGCCTCGAGCGCGCAGGCCAGCGCAGCGCCCACCCCCGGAGCCGGCCGGGTCACGCCAAAGGCCACTGCCCGGCCCCAGCTCCCCCAGACGAGCAGCGCCGCCGCGCCCAGCACGCCGCCGAGAAGCTGCGCGGCCACGTAGAGGACGGCGTTCCCGGCGCCGATCTGCCGTTCCAGCCAGAAGGCGAAGGTCACGGCCGGGTTGAGGTGCGCGCCGCTGAGCCGGCCCAGCGGCGAGAGGGTGACGGCGGTGCCCGTGAGCCCGAACAGCGCCCCGGTGAGCGCCCTTCGCAGGCCGGCGTCCGGCAGCAGGGCGGGAAGCGGGCTGTGCGGGGCGAACATCAGCGTGACCCACGACACCCCGCCAAACACCAGCAGGGCGGTGCCCAGGAGCTCGGCGCCGTACAGCGGCAGCAGGGCCCGGCTGGCGGGAGCCCGCAGATTGGCGCTCATGGCTCCTGATGCTGGAGGTGCTGCCCGGCCCGGTGATGCAGCGCGACGTCGTGGTCGCGGCCCTCCCAGGTCTCAGGGAAGCGCCGCGTGAAATTCAAGGTGCCGTGCGGCCGGAGTTCCGCCACCTCGAAGCACACCGACCACAGGCCGAAGGGGGTCAGGGTGGCCGGGCGCTCCTGGACATCCTGCCAGCCGTCCCAGCCAAAGTGCAGGGTGAACGGCCGCGGACTCTCGATCAGCAGCGCCCGGCCGGCCAGCAACTGCGACACTGGCGTCTCGTTGCGCCAGCGCCACTCGGCGGCGCCCTGGGCAGCGGCGACGTGCGCCTCCACCACGCGCAGCAGTTCGGCCGGCCGCCCGCTGTGCCGGGCCACCAGCAGTTTCAGGAACTCCGCGTGCGCCCACAGCAGCGGCATGGCGCTGCCCGAGGGCCTGCCCGGTTCCAGGCCGCGTTCCGCAACGGCGGCGGCGTCCCAGACCTGCTCGGGCAGCAACCCGCCAGAACTCGCGCAGCGGCGCATGGTCTCCAGGTAGGGCAGCGGATCCTCCCCGGCCTGCAGCGCCAGGTGCCCGCGCTCCCCGACCAGCAGCGGCCAGGCCCGTCCCACCCCGCTGCCGTCGAAGGGCGAGCCGTCCTCGTGCTCGCCGTAGCCGTCACCGTTATAGCGGTGGTACAGCTCGCCGCTGGGAGTGGAGACCCGGAGCAGCGCGTCCACCACCCGGATGGTGTCCTGAACGCGCGTATCTCCCGCGCCGCGCAGGCCCAGCCGGGTCAGGTAGGAAAAATCCAGGCTGACCAGCGCGGAGGCGGCCACCCTCTCGCCCTGCCGGTTGCGCAGCTGCACCTGCCCCGTCAGGCCACCGTCCAGTTCTGGGGGGGCCAGCCGCACGTAGTACCCGGTCACCCCCTGCTCCAGGGCCAGCGGCGTCCCGGTGACGTAGCACCACTGCTCGAGGCGCTCATTCCACTCGTCGGCCAGCGAGAGGGCGTAGGCCCGCTCCTGATCGTCCAGCCAGTCGGCCCCGGCGATCAGTGCCGCGACGCACACGGCCAGCGTGAAGGGATTGACGCCCGGGTTTTCCTCCCAGCGATCCTGGTCGCTGGTGGGCCCGCTTCTCGCCACAAAGGCCAGGGCGCGCCGCACCATGGAGCGGGTGCCGCCCAGCTCCGGGGCGCCCGCCTCGCGCAGCTTGGCGGCCAGCAGCACCGGGAACGCCGTCTCGTCGAGCTGCAGGCCCGTCCAGAAGGCCGCTCCACTGGGATAGGTGTTCTGCGCCCAGTGTCCATCCGGCTCCTGGGTGGCAAGAAAGCGCGCCAGGATGCGCCGGGCGTCGTCCAGCTGGTGGGCGGCGATCAGTGCGAAGGCCGAGAGGGTGGCGTCGCGCGGCCACACCAGGTGGTAACCGCCCAGCGTGTCGGTGCTGTTGCCCCAGGGCGTGCTGAGGCTGGCCACCAGCGCGCCTGGATAGGTGCGGTCTTCGTGAATCCGCAGCACCGTCGCCGAGAGCCGCGCGAGCGCGCCCAGCGCCTGGGTGGGGGCGGGCAGATCCAGCCCCGCCCCCCAGCGTTCCCAGTCGCGGGCGAAAGTCGCCCGGGCCGCGTCGTAGCCCTCGGCCAGGCTGGCACGCACCAGGCCCCGGGCCCCCACGGCAGACTCTGCGAAGCCCAGCGCGATTACGCCGTGGGGAGCGGCCAGTTCAGCGCTCAGGGCCACGCTGCCCGGCCCGGCAGCCGTGTAGGCGTAGGTCAGCGCTCCGTGGGCGACGAGATCCTGCCAGCCGTCCGACTGTCCGACGTACCCCACCCCCGGCGTGAGCAGCGCCACGTCGGCGCCCAGACACAGCACGTGGCGATGGCGCTGGGCGAACAGTTCGCCGTCGACCCACGCGTAGTTGTCGTGGCCGGTGCCGCTCAGGTGGGGTGCGGCGATGGTCACCAGGCGGTAGGGGCCGCTCAGGGTAAAGCGGATCAGCAGGACATCCCGGCGCGGGTCGGGCAGCACCTCCAGGGTCAGGTGGTAGTCCGCGCCGGTGTGGGTGACCGTCAGCAGCGGCTCGTGCGGGGCCGGCACCTGCAGGTCGTACTGACGCACGCGCTTGAGGTCGATCCAGCGGCCCTCGCCCACCAGATAGAAGGTCAGGTCGCGCAGCTGCGGCTCGCCGGTCGAGGGCCAGTAGACCTCGTTGATCACGCCGTGCCCGACGGTGGCCCAGAGCCTGGCCGGGCCGAGGCTGGTGGTCACGAAGTCCTTGTCGCTGCTGGCCCAGGTGGGAGGCGAGCCGGGCGCCCCGGGGGCGGCGGACGGGGAGCCAGGCACCGCCGCTCAGCCGCCCTGCATGAAGCTGGGGTAGTCGGTCATGCCGCCGTCGACGAACACGGTCGTGCCGGTCACGTAGGCCGCCGCGTCCGAGGCCAGGAACACGGCCAGGCCGGCGATGTCGCGGGGTTCACCGAGGCGGCCCAGCGGTACCTTGCCCAGCAGGTCGGCCAACCCCCGGGGATCGTGCCAGACGGCGGCGTTGATCGGCGTGCGCACCGCCCCCGGGGCGAGGCACAGCACCCGCACCCCGAAGGGCCCGGCCTCCTGCGCCAGCGTCTGGGAGAGCATCGAGAGCCCGGCCTTGCTGGCCGTGTAGGCGCTGTAGCCGCTCCAGGCGATGCGCTCGTGAACGCTGGAGATATTGATCACCACGCCGCTGCGCTGGCGGGTCAGGCGGCGCAACGCCTCGCGGGCGCAGAGAAAAGGGCCCACCAGGTTGACCTCCAGCACCCGCCGCCACGCGTCCGGGTCGGCCTCCCAGCCCAGCGCCCGTGGCCCGTCGATCCCGGCGTTGTTGACCAGCACGTCCAGGCCGCCCCAGCGTTCGTCGAGGGCGGCGAACATCTGGCCCACCTGCGCCGGGTCGGCGACGTCCGCCGGCAGCGCCAGGGCATCCTGACCGCCGGCCTGAAGCTCAGAGACCACGGCCTGGGCCGCCTCGGGGTGTGTCACGTAGTTCACCGCGACGCGCGCGCCGGACGCGCCGAAAGCCCGGCTGATGGCCTCGCCCAGCCCCGAGTTTCCGCCGGTCACCAGTACCCTCAGCCCCGCTGGCAGAGTCACCTGGCCCGTCATCTGAACTGCCCCACGGCGGCCCGGCTCTGGTGGGGGCACAACAGCACCGATCCACACGCGCCCTGCAGCAGGGCGTCCACCGTGCGGCCCCGCCGGAGCCCCAGAAAGGAGCGGTGCGAGTGGGCGCCCATCACCAGCAGGCTGTCCGGCGCGGTGGTTTGGGCCAGCACCTGTGCGGGCTCGCCGACGCTCAGGACGGCGTGGTCAGGACGGTGTCCGAAGGCGTCCAGGGCCGCCTGGGCATCATGCAGAGACAGCTCGTCCATGGCCGTGGCCGGCCCCTCGGCCACCACCCGCAGTTCCAGCGGCAGCGTCCAGCCCTCGGCGAGGGTCGCCGCGACGTCCAGGGTGCCCAGCGCCTGTGGCTGCCCGTCGGTGGCCACGGTCAGCCGGGTGGGAAGGACAGCGTCCTCGTGAGCGACCCACACCGGCACCGGACTGCGGTGAATCACGTCCTCGAAGGTTGACCCCCACGTGGTGTGGCCGGCGTGCAGGCCCCCACGGGACAGCCAGACCATGTCGGCGCTCTGGGCATGTCGCACGATGTCCTCAGCGGCGCTGTCGACGTCTCCCAGGGCCTCGTACGCCACGCCCAGGGTCTCACAGCGTTCACTGAATTCCTCGAGCACAGCACGCTGCGCGCGCTGCTGCCCGGTGATCGCCTCCATCTGCGACCAGCTGGCCAGCGGATCGAGGCTGCCGGCCATGCCGGCCATGCCGTAGGAGTCGACCGGTGCGGGCTGCGGCACCAGCACATGCAGCCCGATCAGGGTCAGCCCATGATGGGCTGCCAGGGACAGCGCGGCCTCCAGGGCCACCCGGTTGGTGGGGCTGTGGGTGAGCGGAACAAGGATTCGGCTGAACATCAGTTCCTCCAAGACAGTGAGGGGGTGACGTGGAGAGGGTGGGTGGGCGTGAGGGTCCGCCGCGCCGGGACACCGGCCGGCAGGTGGGACGATGGTGGGCGGCGACCGGCCGTCTTCCGGTCGGTCGGAAGGTCGCGAAGTGGCGCTGGAAGGGTCATGTCCGCACGCTGATCCCGCCGGGTTAAATCCTGGTATACCGGATGAGCGCCGCGCGGCTGGTCGGGAGTCTGCCACAGGGGAAGATCATGGTCTGGGCCGTTCTGAACACTGAAAGGCCCTGAAGTGGACGTGGCTTTAGGGCCAAGTTCACAGCGGGGCCGGTCACGTTCAGGCGCGTCAGGGCGTGGTGGGAATCTCGGATAGGTGCGCTCCCCAGGAGCGCCGCGCCCTGCTCAGAAGCCGCCGGTGGCGTCCTGACGCCGACCGCGCAGCGCCAGCAGGGCCAGCAGGGCGAAGGCGGCCTCGGCTCCCAGCGAGATCAGCCCCGAGGGTTCGGCCCAGTTGCCGATGTCGCCGGTGGCGCCGGGCAGTCCGGTACTGCGGGTCAGCGAATAGGCGACGATGGCGCCGACGGAGATCACGCCGCCCAACAGGTAGCCGTTTCTCCAGTGGCTGGAGAGCAGCCAGGCCCCGGCGGCCGCGCAGCCGGCGACGAGCAGGATGTACAGCCAGCCCAGATACGGCGTCTCCGCGAGCTTGCTGGGGACGTCCCGGAAGTGCATCCAGCCGATCAAAGTGAGCAGCAGCAGGCCGGGGTACAGGTGGGCCGGGGTGTGGGTGGGGGTCATGGGAGGCTCCTCGGAGGTGAGACGGGCGGGGACAGGGTCGGATCGGTGGCGGCAGCGGGGATGGCCGGAGGCGTCAGCGGAGCAGCCAGGGCACGGGGTTGCCCTGCGGGCCGGCGTCTGTCAAGCAGTCTCAGGCCAAAGGTGTACACCACCGCGCCCAGACTGACGCCGTACAGCACGGTGAGGCCGTCGCTGCCCGCCAGCAGGCCGTGGGCGGTCAGCAGCGCGAAGCTGGGATAGGCACCCAGGTGCAGCGCCCGCCATATCCGGGGCGAGAGCCGTGCCCGCAGCCGGGTGCTGGCCCAGACCACCAGGAGGCCATAGAGCCCCAGGATGCCCAGGCCGACGGCGAGCGGCAGGACAGTGGAAGCCCCCGGCAGCAGCACCGCCAGCAGCGGCTGCGGCGACTGGGCATCCACGGTGAGCAGCAGGCCGTGTAGGCCTCCCAGCAGCAGCGCGGCGCCCGAGATCAGCCCGTGCCAGCCGCCCTGCTGCGCGCGGCTCAGCCAGGGGGGCGAGGCCCGGCTGCCCAGCAGCGCCCCGAAGGTCACGCTCAGGGCCAGCAGCACATAGGCCACCACGCCCAGCGCGCGGTTGAGGCTCCAGGCCAGGGTCTGCGGCCCCAGGCCCAGCCAGCAGGCCAGGAACAGCGCGCCGTACAGGGCCAGCAGCGCGGCGCTCAGCGTGCGGTTGGCGCGGGCGGGCGGGGTCGTCATGCGGCCCAGCCCGCTGCCTGCCACTGCCACTGCTGGCCCTGCCGGTCGTAGGCGAGCAGGGTCGGCGGCGGCGCGCCGGCCAGGAAGCGGCGCAGCGCCGGGTCGCCGAACAGCGCCATCTTGCACAGCACCTCGGCGTCCAGCAGGCTGGGGCTCACCGCTGTGACCTGCACGAGGCCGCTCTCTAGGGGCCGCCCGGTGCGCGGATCGATCAGGTGGTGGCCGCCCGGCCAGGCGCGCTTGAGGGTGCTGCTGGTCGCCACCCCCCAGGTGCCGGCGGGCAGCTCGAGCAGGGCCGCCTGGCCGCCGAATGGGTGCTCGACCTCGACGGCGCAGGGTTCTTGCTGGCGCACGATCAGGTCGCCGCCCGCGTCCAGCAGTCCTGCGCCGTCCAGCAGCCGGGCCGCCCGGGTCACGATCCAGCCCTTGGCGGTGCCGCCCAGGTCGAGCGTCAGGCCAGGGGGCAGGGTGACGCGCTCGGCGCTGAGTACCACGCCGTCCAGCGGCGGCACCCGCACAGCCGCGTGGCGGGGTGTTCCCGGGTGGCCGTCGTAGCCGGCTGCCACCAGCGCGCCCCGGATCGCCGGGGTGAGCAGCCCGCCGCTGCGCCGGGCCACCGTCAGCGCGTACCCCAGGGCCTGCACCAGTTCAGGGGGCGGGTTCTCCAGCACGCCCCAGCGGTTGAGCTCGGTCAGCGGGGTGTGGCCGAAGCGGCTCAGCAGGGCCTCGAGCCGGCGAACTTCAGTCAGTGCGGCGCGCGCACCCCTGCCCTCCGCGCGCACCTCGGTGTCCATGGCGCGGATCTCAAAGCTCAGGCTCATGCTCAGCTTCCCCGGGTGCGCGCCACCACGCGGCGCTGGGTCTCGGTCACCACGGTGACCCCGTCCTGACCGGCGCTGAGGACGCTGGACGCGGTGGAGCGGGGCTCACTTCGCGCCACGGCATACACCGTCAGCGTGCCGCTCAGGGCGGCGATGGACAGCAGCAGGGTGCGCTGGGCGCGCGGAGGGTCAAATCGCCGGACAGGCTTCATGCTCAGAGCCTGCCAAGTTCAGGTTAAAGGGCGGTATACGGAGCAGACAGATCCGCAGGAGGTTCAAGGTGGTCGGGAGATCCACCGCGCAGGCTGATCCAGCGGCGAAGCGGGGCGCATGCTGAACAGAGTGCGTGGTCGTGTGCATGGGAGGGGTTCAGCGACCTTCGGGAAGCTCGCACCGGGAACGCCCAGGGTCACTGGCCGACGCCCAGTCCCGAAACGGCCCGCGCGATCAGGAAGGCGGCTCCGGCCGCCAGGCCACCCACCAGGGTCGTCTGCAAGGCGCTGCCGAGGACGCTGACACCGGTAAAGCGGGCCTTGACCGCGCCGAAAACCGCCAGTGCCAGCAGGGTCACGATCACCGAGATCCGCAGCGCCTCTCCGATGGGCAATCCAAAGGCGTATGGGATCAGTGGAATGAGTCCGCCGAGCACATACGACCCTCCGATGGTCAGGGCGCTCTTCGGCGCGCGCGAGGGGTGCGGCTCCTCCAGGCCCAGCTCGTTGCGCATCATGAACTGCACCCAGCTGTCCGAGTTTGAGGTGATGGCCTGCGTCGCCTGTTCCAGCGCCTCACCCCGCAGACCGTAGCCGGAAAAGATTGCGCGCACCTCCTCGGTTTCGCGCTCAGGCAGCTCCTCGACCTCCTGCCGTTCGCGGGCCAGCTCGTGGCGGTAGCTCTCGGCGTCGCTGCGGGCAGCCAGAAAGCCGCCCAGGCCCATGGCGATGCTCCCCGCCGCTACCTCGGCCAGGCCGGCGACCAGTACCAGGCCGCTCGACGCCACCGCGCCGGACAGGCCAGCCGCCAGCGCGAAGGGCACCGTCAGGCCGTCGCTCATGCCGATGACCACGTCGCGGACGGTCTCAGAACCGGTGAAATGCTGCTCGGTATGTGGAGTCTGTGGCATGGGTCTCCTGGTGGGCTCATTGAGAGGAATAGCGTCTGCTGGGGCGTGGTGACTTCACGGAGTCTTGATCGTTCGGGTCGGGCGGCTTGAGGAAGTCATTATGAGACTGCGATGGGTCGCGGGCATGGTGCGTGCGGCGCGAGAAGTAACAAGGACGGGCTGGCCGCGCTGGCTGAGCAGGGGGCACGTTCCCGGATGTTCGTCCATCGCCGCCAGCCCGTCTCTCCCGGGGCGCTGGGGCAGCCTGGAGGCGCTCACCCGAGGTGGTGTCGCCGCCCTTCCCTACAGGGTCAGCAGCATGGCCGCGCTCGCGGCCAGCATCAGGGCCGTGGCCAGCCAGCCCACCACCCTCAGCACTCGGGGCAGGGTGAACTGTCCCATCACCTCGTGGCGGCTGGCCATCAGCATCAGCGCGATCATCACCGGGCCCGCCGTGACGCCGTTGACGATCGCCGACCAGTACAGTGCGCGCACCGGATCGACCGGCGAGAAGTTCAGCGCCACCCCGACCAGGGTCGCGGCTGTCAGTATTCCGTAGAAGCCCCGGGCGGCCAGGGGCCGCCGCTCCAGCCCCACCGGCCAGCGCAGCGCCTCGCCCACCGCGTAGGCCGCGGAGCCGGCCAGCACCGGCACCGCCAGCAGGCCCGTGCCGATGATCCCCAGGCTGAACAGCACGAAGGCGAAGTTGCCGGCCAGCGGCCTCAAGGCTTCGGCGGCCTGGGCGGCGGTCTGGATGGTTGTGACGCCGCCAGCGTGCAGCGTGACAGCGGCGGTCAGGATGATGAAAAAGGCCACCAGGTTGGAAAAGCCCATGCCGGCGAAGGTATCGACCCGGATGCGCCGGAACTGCTGCGGGGCCTGTTCGGGCGCCCGCGTCAGTCGCTCCTCTCCAGGCGTGGCGTGGAGATCCTCGACCTCCTGGGACGCCTGCCAGAAGAACAGGTAGGGGCTGATGGTGGTGCCCAGCACGGCGATCAACCCCTGGAGGTAGGGGCCGCTGAGGGTGAGGTGCGGCAGCACCGTAGCCCGCAGCACCGCGCCCCAGGGCACCCGCACGGCCAGCACCACCGCCACATAGGCCAGCAGCGAGGCGCTGAGCCATTTGAGCACCCGCACATAGGCGTGATAGGGCACGAACACCTGGGCCAGGACACAGCCCACCCCGAACAGCAGGGTGTAGAGGTGACCGTGGCCACCGATCACCAGCTTCATGGCCGCGCCCATGGCTCCCAGATCGGCCCCCAGGTTGATGGTGTTGGCGACCAGCAGCAGCCCTGAGAGCAGATAGAGCCAGCCCGGCGCGAAATGGCGGCGCAGGTTGCCGGCCAGCCCGTGTCCGGTCACCCGGCCCACCCGGGCGCTGATCTCCTGAGTGACCGCCATCAGCGGGTATGAGAAGGGCATCGTCCAGAGCAGGCCAAAGCCGAACTGCGCCCCGACCTGCGAGTAGGTGGCGATGCCGCTGGGGTCATCATCGGACGCCCCGGTGATCACTCCCGGCCCCAGCAGCCGCCACCAGGGCCGGCGTTGGGTGCTGTCCACCTGCAGGTCTGCGGTGGGATGGTCTGTGGTCTGCTTGTCCATGGGCGCCCCCGCCCGGCACCGTATCCAGCCCGGGTATAGCCCCGGTATACCTTCGCTTTACCCGCGCCGCGCACAGTGGCCCGGTGACCCCCCTCCCCCCTGCTCTGCGCGCTGTCCGTCCGGCGGCGCTGGCCCGCATGTTGCTGGGCATCTTCCTTCCTCTGCTGCTGCTGGGCGTGATCGCCGAGGACGTCTTCGAGAAGGAGCGCTTCGCCTTTGAGGCGCCCATCATGGCCTGGATCCACGCGCACGCGGGAGCGGGACTGACCACGCTGAGCCTCGGCCTCAACACCCTGGGGGGCCCGCTCGTCACGGGCGCCGCGCTGATCGTGCTCACCGTGGGCCTGTGGCTGGGCGGGCGGCGGTGGCCGGCGGCGCTCTCGGTGCTCGGCCTGGGCAGCGCGGTGGGCCTGGCCTTCGTCATGAAGCTCTTTTTCAACCGGCCCCGCCCCGAGCTGTGGCCCCGACTGATCACCGAGCACGGCGCGGCCTTCCCCAGCGGCCACTCCACAGCGGCGGCGGCGCTGGCCACCTTCGCGGCCGTGCTGCTGTGGCGCACCGCCTGGCGCTGGCCGGCCGTGGTGCTGGGGGCCTGGTACGCCGGGCTGATGGGCTACTCGCGGCTGGTGCTGGGGGTGCACCTGCCCACCGACGTGCTGGCCGGCTGGCTGACCGGGGTGGCCAGTGTGCTGGCGGCCTACAGCGTGCTGGGAGGCCGGCTCAGACGGGGGCTGGCCGGGACTTCCACGGCCCCGGTCTCTCCCGAACGTGCCCCGGCCAGGCCCCCCCAGTGATGACCCGGTCGGTCGCCGGGGGACGTCCGCCCCTCACCCGGCCTGATCCTGGGGCGCAGACTGCGCGCACTGTGCCCCGTTCCCCGTCGTCCCTGCGCTGGCTGGCCCATGACCGCCGGGTGTGGCACGGGCTGGGGCTCAGCGCCGTCCTGAGCCTGCTGGGCCTGGGCCTGGGCGCCGGCGCCTTCATCCTGATCGCCCAGGCGATCGCGCGCGCGCTGGCCGGCGCGCCGCTGCAGCCGGGCGAGCTGTGGTGGGTGGGCGGCCTGCTGCTGGGCCGGGCCCTGGCCCAGGGGGCCCGCGAGTGGGCCGGGCAGGGGCTCGCGGCGCGCATGATCCGCCACTGGCGCGGCGCCCTGACCCGTCAGGCGCTGGCCCTGGGCCCGGTGGCCCTGTCGCGCACCCACGGCGCCGAGCTGCTGACCCTGGACGCCGAACTGGGCCCCCGGCTCGCGCCGCTGTACGCCCGCTACCTGCCGTCGGCCGTCCACGCGGGGCTGGCCTTCGCCGTGGTGCTGGCGGTCACGGCGCGCCTGGACGGGGCCACCGCCGGCGTGCTGCTGCTGACCGGCCCGCTGACCCTGCTGCTGCTGGCGCTGGTCGGCCTGGCCACCCACGCCGCCACCGAGCGGCAGTGGGTGGCGCACACGCGGCTGGCGGGCCGGCTGCTGACCCTGACCCGGCATCTGCCCACCCTGCATGCCTTCGGGGTGACGCCGGCCTACCGCGAGGTGCTGGCCAGGACGGCCTCGGCGCAGCGCGCCGCCACCATGGGAGTGCTGAAGGTGGCCTTTCTCAGCGGCTTCGTGATGGACTTCGCCGCCACCCTGGCCACGGCCCTGGCCGCCGTCTGGATCGGCGTGCGGCTCTTCGGCGGCGAGGCGCAGCTGGCGCCGACCCTCGCCGCACTGATGCTGGTGCCGGAGTTCTTCGGCCCGCTGCGTCAGCTGGGCGCCGACCGGCACGCCGCGCTGGACGCCGAGCCGGTGGGGGCCCGGCTGCGGACGCTGCTGTCCACCGTGCCGGGGCCCAGCGGCCCGCACCGGCCCCGGGGGCCGGGCCACCTCGAGCTGCGCGCGGCCCACGCGGAGCTGAGTCCCCACACGGCGCCCCTGAGCGCCGACCTGCCGCCCGGCAGCCGGCTGGCGCTGCGGGGCCCCAGCGGCAGCGGCAAGACGACGCTGCTGTGCGCGCTGGCCAAGTACACGCCGTACGCCGGGCAGATTCTGGTGGACGGCCAGGCGCTGGACGAGTTCGACGCCGCCGCCTGGCGGGAGCGGGTGGCGTACGTGCCGCAGCATCCCCGGCTGATCGCCGCCAGCGTGCGCGACAACCTGCGGCTGGGTCGCCCCGGGGCCAGCGACGCAGAGCTCATGGCCGTCGCCGCCTCGGTGGGCCTGCTGCCCGTGCTGGGCGCCCTGCCGGGTGGCTGGGACGCGCCGCTGGGTGAGGGCGGGGTCAGCCTCTCGGGGGGCGAGACGGCCCGGCTGGCCCTGGCCCGCGCCCTGCTCTCCGGCGCCGGGGTGCTGCTGCTCGATGAGGTCACCGCCCACCTGGACGCCGAGAGCGAGCGCAGCGTCCTCCTGGCCATGGACGCGGCGTGCACCGGGCGCACGGTGGTGCTGGCCACCCACCGGCCTGCCCCGGCCGGGTGGGAGCAGGCCACGCTGGCGGCGCGGGGAGCGTCATGACCGCCTGGCCCACGCTGCTCGGCGTGCTGGCCGCGCTGGCCGGGCTGGGGCTGGCCGGCACCTCGGGGCTGCTGATCTCACGCTCGGCGCTGCGGCCCGAAGACTTCCTGAGCCTGACCCTGCTGGTCACGGCCGTGCGGGCGCTGGGCCTGGGCCGCGCCGGGCTGCGCTACGCCGAGCGCCTTGCCGGGCATGCCGCCGCCCTGCAATCCGGTGAACGTGCGCGCCTGCGGCTCTTCGACACGCTCGCGCGCTTCGGACGTGACCTGCACGCGCATGAACGCAGCGGCGACCTGCTGTCCCGGGGCGGGGCCGACATTGACGCCGCCCAGTTCCGGACGCTGCGCGTGGTGCTGCCCCTGTGGGCCGCCGGGGGCGTGGTCAGCGCGCTTGGCATCTGGCTGTGGACGATCGACCCCGCGCTGGCCCTGCTGGCCACCCTGCCGGTGCTGGCGGCCAGCGGCGGGGTCTGGGCACGGCGCGGGCCGGTCGAGCGGCTGGCCGCCGAGGACATGGCGCTGGGCCGGGAACACGGCACCCGCCTGCTCGACGCGCTGGCCGCCAGTGGCGAGGGGGCGGGCCGGCATCACGCTCCGGCGCTGGCCACTTTGGAGTCGCGACTCGAGCAGGTGGCCCGTGCCCAGGGCCGCCTGAGCGGCCAGCTCACGCTGGGCCGGGATCTGGCCTTTGCCCTGTGCGCGGGTGGGGTGCTCTGGCGCGGCGCCGCCCTGGTTGAGGCCGGGGCGCTGCCGGGCGCGGTGCTGGCCGCCGTGACGCTGGCCAGCGTGACGGCCGTCGACGTGCTGGTGCCCCTCTCGGCGCTGCCCGCGGCCCAGGCGCTGGCCCGGGTGGCGGCCCAGCGTCAGGCGGCCCTGGAGGCGCTGCAGCCTGCCGTCCAGGCGCCCGCCGCGCCCTGGCCGCTGCCGGGTGGCCCGTTCGAGATGGAGCTGCGCCGGGTCAGCCTGCGCCGGGCCGGACGGGTCATCCTGGAAGACGTCAGCCTGCGGCTGGCCGCCGGGGAGCGTGTGGCGCTGAGCGGCGCCAGCGGCGCCGGCAAGACCACCCTGCTGGCGCTGCTGTGCCGCGACCTCGATCCGGACGGTGGGCAGGTCACGTTCGGTGGCCGCGACCTGAGGGGGCTGGATCCGGCGGCGCTGAGGAGACGGCTGAGTCTGCACGAGCAGGGCGCGCCGCTGCTGGACGGCACCTTGAGTGAAAACCTGCGGCTGGGCGATCATGGGGCCCCGGACGAGACGCTGCGCGCCCTGCTCGACGACCTCGGCCTGACCGATCTGCCGCTCGACCTGTGGGTGGGCGAGGGCGGCAGTCGCCTGAGTGGTGGGCAGCGGGCGCGTGTCAGTCTGGCCCGCGCGCTCCTAAAACCCTCCGAGGCCCTGCTGCTGGATGAACCCACCGCCTTCCTGGACGACGAGGCCGAGGCCCGGGCGCTGCAGGTCATCGAGCGGGAGCGGCGCGGGCGCGCCCTCCTGATCGTGACGCACCGCGCGGCGCCGCTGGCGATGGCCGATGTCCAGTACGTCCTGCACGAGGGGATTCTCAGCCCCGCAGGGCCTGCCCCTGAGAGGAGCGCTGTATGACCGACATCCTGGGCTTCACTGCGCTTGACCTGTCCCGCTTCCAGTTCGCGACCACAAGCATCTTCCACTACTTCTTCGTGCCCTTCACGGTCGGCTTCGCGCTGATCATCGCCGTCCTCCAGACGCTGGCCCACCGCACGGGCGATCCAAAACTGGAGAACCTGACCCGCTTTTTCGGGCACCTGTTCTTCATCAATTTCGCGGTGGGCGTGGTGACCGGCATCGTGCAGGAGTTCCAGTTCGGCATGAACTGGCAGGTCTTTTCCAACTTCGTGGGCAACATCTTCGGGGTGCCCCTGGCCCTCGAGGTTCTGATGGCCTTCTTCCTGGAGAGCACCTTCCTGGGGCTGTGGTGGTTCGGCAAGGGCAAGCTGCCGGCGTGGGCCTCGCTGGCCTGCATCTGGATCGTGGCCCTGGGTACCAGCGTGAGTGCGTTCTGGATCATCATCGCCAACGCCTGGATGCAGCGTCCGGTGGGGTTCGAGATCGTGGGCGGCCGGGCCGTGATGACCGACGCGCTGGCGATCGTGCTCAATCCCAAGGGTCTGCAGTGGTTCGCGCACATCTGGACGGGCGGCCTGACGGTGGCGGCCTTCTTCGTGCTGGCCGTCAGCGCCTATCACCTGCGCCGGAAGCACCACGTAGACGCCTTCCGCGTCAGCTTCAAAGTGGCGCTGCTCACCGCACTGATCGGTTCCCTGGGGGTCACGGCGGCCGGGCACATCCAGGGCCAGAGCGCGGTGCGCGACCAGCCCATGAAGTACGCGGCGTTCAGCGCCCTGTGGGACACGCCGGGCGGCACCCAGATGCCCGAGAGCCTGCTGGCGCTGCCCAGCAACACCTTGAGAGAAAACCGCTTCGAGATTTCCGTCCCTTACGTCGGCTCGTTCCTGGCCTTCAACAATTTCAGCCAGAAGGCGCAGGGCCTCAACGACCTGCAGCGGGAGTACGCGGCGAAGTACGGCCCCGGCAATTACATTCCGCCGGTCTGGCAGGTCTACTGGGCCTTTCGGGTGATGGTGGGACTGGGCGGCGTGATGCTGCTGGTCAGTCTGATCTCCGTCTGGCGCTGGCGGCGGGGCCGGCTGGACGACCCTGGCCGCCTGTATGGCCTGCTGCTGATCATGCCGCTGGCGCCGCATCTGGCCAACTTCAGCGGCTTCATCGCCACTGAAATGGGACGCCAGCCCTGGGTGGTGCAGGGACTGCTACGCACCGCCGATGCGGTCAGCCCACTGAGCCCACTGACGGTGCTGCTCTCGCTGGGTGCGTTCTGGATCGTGTACCTGACCCTGATCGGACTGGACGTGTTCCTGCTGACCAAGACCGCCCGCGCGGGATTGCACGAGCCCGGCGCCCAGACGGCCTCCATCCCTGGGCCCAGCTACCTGCCTGAAGGGGGCGCCCCGTGAGCCCCGACCTGCCGACCCTCTGGTTCGTCCTGACGGCCCTGACCTTCACCATCTACTTCTTCCTAGACGGGTTTGACTTCGGGGTGGGGGTGCTGCAGCCGTTCCTGGCCCGCAACGAGGCGCAGCGCCGCGCCCTGATCGGCGCGGTGGGCCCCTTCTGGGCGGCCAACGAGGTCTGGGTGATCCTGGCCGCCAGCGTGATCTTCGCGGCCTTCCCACTGTGGTACGGCGCCCTGCTGAGTGCGCTCTACCCGCTGTTCACGCTGATCCTGCTGGCCCTCATCGGGCGGGGCGTGGCCTTCGAGTACCGGGCCGAGGTCGATCACCGACGCTGGCGGACGTTCTGGGACGTCACCTCATTTGTCTGCAACGCCCTGCCCGCCTTCCTGTGGGGGGTGATCATGACCAACCTGGTTCGGGGTCTGCCCATCGGCGTCGGGGGCCGTTTTCAGGGCACTCCGCAAGACGCCTTTGACCTGTTCAGCGTGCTGGGAGGTCTGGCCACCCTCAGCCTGTTCGTGCTGCACGGCGCGACGTTCCTGCTGCTGCGGCTGAACCGTGAAGACCCCCTGCACGCCCGCGCACACCGGGCCGCGCTGACATGGGGCGCGCTCGCCTCTGGCCTGGTGCTGGCGTTCGTGTACACCGGCTTTGTGGGCCGCGGCCTGTTCCGCTCCTTCGGCCTGGCCGAGTGGGTGTTTCCGGCCGCGGCCGCCCTGAATCTGGGGCTGATCTGGCTCGCCCTGATCTTACGGCGCGACACGCTGGCTTTCGTGGCCACCGGCCTGACCATCGTGGCCTCGACCGCGACCATCTTCCTGAGTCTCTATCCCAGCGTCTTGCCGAGCACCCTGGGCGGCGCGTATACCCTGACGGTGCACAGCAGCGCCTCGGCGCCCTACACGCTGCAGCTGCTGAGCTGGGTCGCGCTGGCCTTCTTGCCCCTGATCATCGGCTATCAGGTCTGGAACTACTGGGTCTTCCGGCAGCGCCTCAGCTCCCTCCCCGAGGGGACGGGCAGCGTGTTGTCGGAGCCCCGGGAGGAACCGGGGTGATACGGACTGAAGGAAGATGGACGTGTATCCGGGACAGCACCCCATGCACGTCCATCTCCCTTCAGTCCGTGCTTTCTCCTTCTCCCTTCGGTCGGATTGAACCCGTACATGTGCGGGATTCAATCGGAGTTGGTATGAGCGGAATTCGTGAACCCCGGAACCTCAGGGATGGGCGGTCAACCACCCATGACTAAAGTCGCGAGCTTGTGACTGCCCTCAGCGTCAGATGCAGGGATGGACCTGCCTTCAGCGTCACCGGACGTCACGTCTTCAGCCTCTCGGCTGGGGGCCGTCGACAAGGGCCCCGAATCCTACTCCTGTTCTTCTTTCCATCGCCACGCCCGCAGGCCCACGTTGATCGCCCCCACCACGTCCGCATGCCCCTGGTAGCCACAGGTCACGCAGGTGAACTGCTCGCCACCAGCGGGGCGGTTCTCCCGACTGGCGTGGGCGCACCTCGGACAGGTCTGCGAGGTGTACTTCGGATCGACCGCGATCACTAGCGAGCCGGCCAATGGCGCCTTGTAGGCCACCATCGCCCGCGGCGCCGCGTAGCTCCAGGTCGACCGCACCCGGTTGGCGCGGCGCTGCTTGACCGATGCCTTCTTCGAGCTGGCCCGCCCCACGCGCTCCCGGATGTGGGCGAGTTTCTCCATGCCGATCAGGGCCCAGGGATGCGAATCGATGATCATGCGGGCGAGGACGTGGTTGCGGTCAGCCGTGAACCGTCTCTCCCGGACGCTGACGGAAACCAGTCTCCGCGTCGCGCTCCGGGTGCCTTTGGCTTGCAACTTCGTCCTGAGGTGCTGGTAGTGATCGGCTTTCTTGCGGTGCGTCCTCCCTTCAAACATCGTGACGGCTCCGTCACTGCTCGGATCCATCACCTTGGTGACCGCGTGGTAGCGCTGACCGACGTCCACTCCAACGACCTGTTGGAGTTCACGGGGCTTTACGACGGTATCGACCGTGTAGGCCACCAACAAGTACCACTGCTTCTTGGGCTTGTCGTACCACAGCTTCGCCGCACCAATGTCGGTGTCCGGGTGCTGGAGGTCTTCGAGGTGGGCATTCCACCCGTAGTACCCGAGCGTCATCCGGCCTTCAAGGGTCATCACCGAGACCTGACGATCCTTCTTGAAGGAGTAGTCCCGGCCGTAGTGGTACTCGAGGGTCAGGGCTTTGAAGACTGGCGCGGTGTCGAGACCGCGGTAGAGCCGGGGAAGACGACCCTTACGGTTCGCCTGCCCCTGAGCGGTTTTGAGTCGGGCGACCGATTGCTTCGTGGTAGTCCACAGCGTCTTGTAGGCCGCCAACACCAAGTCGCGCACCGAGCAGGCGAGCTGTGAGGCCAGCCCGTATTCGGCGCGGATGAAGGTGTAGCAGCCCTTCTGGATGGCGATGCCGCTGGGCGTCTTGCCGTTCGTGAAGGCCCACTGCGAGCAGTGGTTCTGCGCGGCGCGGTACGCCGTCGTCACCCCGCGCAGCCGGGCCGCCTGCTCCGGGGAGCAGACCAGCTTCAGCTTGGCAGAGCGGACACCCTTCACAGAAGAAAGATATTATTGAATGCGTTGAAGAATCAGAGCCCACCTCCGGTGGGCCACCCGCTCCTCCCATGACTGAAGTCACAGGGCTCCGCGGGTGACGGCGCTGAAGAATTCTCCGATCTGGCGGCCGATCCCCGCGTTCATGTAACCGCCGAACAGGTGGGGCCCCTTCACCGGCACGACCCGGACGTCGGCGCCGACCCGCCTGGCCAGCACGGCCAGACGCTCCCCGTTGGCGGCGCTGGCGACACCGGTGCCCTGCGGACTGACGACTGTCAGGAGCGGGGTCAGGCGACCTCTGAACCGGGCGAAGTCGTTGACCGGGTCATGGCCACTCAAGCTGGCGCCGCCGTAGGCCCGGCGCACACTCTGGCCGCGCCGCTGTGAGGTGCGCACGGTGTCCTTGAGGTTGACCCGCCCGGCCACGCTGGCGCTGGCCCGCACCGGCCCCAGGGTCTGGGAGTAGGCCGTCAGGGTAGCGGGCAGGCCACCCATCGAGACCGTTGCCCTGGTCGTTCGGCCGGGAGGCCTGCTAGACCGTCCCGATGGCGGTCAGTATGACGGGACTGCCCCGGGTCTCGCGCCCGCTGTCGTTGCACAGCAGCACGTAGCCCTGAGCGTCAATGACGTCGGGGAGCGTGCCGGAGGGTGGATGCGTGACGCCGTCCAGGGCCTGCCCGCCCCGGCCGTGCGGGACAACCACCAGTCCGCAGCGCGCGTGACGGCAGCGCGCTGGCATGATGAGCTGGACAGCGCCCTGGGCGTCGGGGATCGGCCGCAACGTCCGGTCGCCCGGCTCCACCTGCCGGCCCGCCGCCGGGGCCGGTGTAGGCGGGCGCTGGGCCAGCGTCGGGGTCACCGACACAGTTAGGGTGCGCAGGAGGTTGATAGACACAGTACGTGGCGGATGGAGCCGTGGTTGAAGCCCTGGGCGGCTTCAACCACGGCCCTGCGCAGTGAAGCAAGGGGACAGGCGGACTGGACACCGGGCCAGGTGAACTGGCGCTCATACGGACTCCTCCTCCCTCCGGTCGGATTTCATCCCGTTTTCAACGGAATTCAATCGGAATCCGTATCACGTCAGGAGGAGCCCGGCCCCTGTGGGTCGAACCTGCCCCTGGCATCCGGCCGTGCGGGCAGTGGCCGACCGTGTTCAGGTCGGGTCGCTGCGGCCCAGCCGGAAGCCAGCCCCAACGCCGCGCGGACGTCTAGCACACCGGCGCCGCATGAACGCGCACGGAGTTGGTCGCACTGCCCGCCGGCAAAGGGCCGGGCACTGTGCCGGAGGATGGCCGAGACCTCGGTTGGGCGCAGGCCAGGGTGTTCGGCGACCAGCAGGCTGGCGGCGCCGGCCACCAGCGGCGCCGCGAAACTGGTGCCGGTTCTCTCGGCCTCGCCGCCGCCCGGCAGCAGCACATCGATGCGCTCGGTGGCGGTGCCGCCCGGGGCCGCCAGGGCCACGGCCGCGCCCCAGTTGGAGTAGGGGGCCCGGCGGCCCTGGGTGCCCGTCGCGGCCACCGTGATGACCCCCCGGCAGCCTCCCGGGGTGTAGCGCGCGGCAGCGGCGCGTGAATTGCCGGCGGCGGCGACGATCACGCTGCCGTGGGCGATCACCTCGTCCACCGCGCGCTGCATGGCCGGGGCGCAGCCGGTGTAGGGGACATCCTTGAGCTTGAACGAGGCGTTGATCACGCGGGCCGGAAACGGATTGGCTGGCACCCCCGGCACCGGCAGCCCCGCCGCCCAGCGCAGCCCGTCCAGGGCGTCGGCCAGCGTGGCGGTGTCGGCCCGGCCGATGATCCGGACGTGCAGCAAGCGGGCGGACGGATTGACCTGATGAACCAGGCCAGCGACCGCTGTGCCGTGGTAGCCCACTCCGCCGCGGGAGGCCCAGGCCTGGGGATCGCGGCCGCCGCCGTCCCCGGCGGTGCGGGGGTCGCTGATGAAGTCGTAGCCGGAGCGCTGCACCCCGTTCAGCTGAGGCTGCGCCGACAGGCCGGTGTCGAGGATGGCCACCGTGACGGCCGGCGCGCCCACGCGCGTCTCCAGTGCGGGCAGCTGGATTGCAGCCAGATCCCAGGACACCTCGTGGCGCTCCTGGATCCAGCCTCCTGCCAGAGCCGCCGCTGCGAGCAGTCCTCCTGTCATCCACACTCGCCGCCGGTGCATGACCCGAGCCTGCAGCACGGAGGTTGAGGGCGGGTATAACGTGCCCATACCCAGGTATACCGGCGCTTTACCTGATCCGGCCACACTGCGGGCATGTCCACCCTGTTTCGCCGCGTTCCCCGTCTTCCCTGGCGCGCCCCGGGCGCGGCCCTCACGCTGGGCGGCGTCGCGCTGCCGCTCGGCGTGCTGGGCGCCCTGGGCGCTGAGGTGCTCGAACGCGAGCCCTTCTCCCCGGAACTGGCCGCCATGCTGTGGCTGCACCTGCACAGCCCGGCCTGGCTGGTGGCACTGAGCCAGGGCCTCCACGTCCTCGGCAGCCCGCTGGTGATGTGGCCCGTGCTGGTGGCGTTGCCCGCCGCCCTGTGGCTGACCCGCCGCCGGCCCCAAGCCGTGTTCGCGGGGCTGGCCCTGTGGGGGGCCACCGGCGTGCAGTGGGGCCTCAAGCAGCTTTTCGAGCGATCCCGGCCCGACCTCTGGCCGCGCGTGGTGCCCGAGCATGGCTACGCCTTTCCCAGTGGGCACACCACCGTGGCGGCGGCGCTGGCCCTGGTGCTGGGCGTGTTGGCCTGGCACACGCCGCGGCGCTGGCTGGTGGTCACGGTCGGCGCAGCCTACGCCGCCCTGATGGCGCTCTCAAGGGTCGTGCTGGGCGTCCACTATCCAAGCGACGTGCTGGCCGGGATACTGACGGCGATGGTGAGTGTGCTGGGCCTCTTGCTGCTGCTGCGCCCCGACCGGGCGGGGGGCCGCTGATGCGCGTCTTGATCGTCGAGGACGATCCACACATCGCCGAGCTGCTGCGCGACGGTCTGAGCGAGGACGGCTACGACTGCGACCACGCCGCCAGCGCCACCGAGGGCGAGGAACTCGCCCACCTCTTCCCCTTCAGCCTGCTGATCCTGGACGTCATGCTGCCCGAGGGCATCGACGCCGGCTACCAGCTCGGCCGCCGCCTGCGGGAGCAGGGGGTACACACGCCGATCCTCTATCTCACGGCGCGCGGCACCGTCGAAGACCGGGTCGAGGGTCTGGAGGCGGGTGGAGACGATTACCTGGTCAAGCCGTTTGCCTTCCGGGAACTGCGCGCGCGCGTCCGGGCGCTGCTGCGCCGGGCGGGCGGCAACGCCCAGAACACCCTGCCCCTGCCCGGCGGCTGGGTGATGGATCTGGGCGGCCGGGAGCTGTACCGGGCCGGCGTGCGCGCTGACCTGACCCGCCGGGAGTTCGGGCTGCTGGAGTTGCTGGGCCTCAACGCGGGGCGGGCCTTTACCCGCGACGAGATTATCGACCGGCTCTGGAGCGGGGAGAGCGGGGTCGAACCCAAGGTGATCGACGTGTACGTCAGCACCATCCGCCGCAAGACCGACGACGCCCTGATCGATACCCTGCGCGGGGTGGGCTACCGCCTGGGACGGCCGGAGTGATTCAGCGCCTGAGCCTGCGTGTCAAGCTCACCCTGGGGTATGTGCTGGTGTTCACGGTGACCGTGCTGCTCGGCGGCGGTGGGGTGTTCTTCGCGGCCCGTAGCGCGCTGACCGCGTCCCTCGACACCACCCTGCGCGAGACGGCCAGCGTGGCGCGGGCCAGCATCATGACGGCCGGCACCGCGGCGAGCTTCGCCCCGCAGCTGCGCCCGGCCGGTGACCTGCACATCGAACTGTACCGCCCCGACGGCACGCCGCTGGCCCAGGTCGGGGACGGCGACGAGGGGCCGGTGGGTGAGCTGCGGCCCGGCCTGAGCACCACCGCCGAGCGCCGGGTGCTCACCCAGCAGGTGGAGGGCCTGTACCTGAGGGTTTCACGGCCCAGCGAGACGCTCAGCGAGTTTCTCGACACCTTGGCCCGGCTGCTGCTGCTGGGCAGCGGCGGCATGATCCTGGCCGCCTGCGGGGGCGGCTACTGGCTGGCCAACCGCGCCCTACGGCCGGTCGACGCAGTCGCCCGCACAGCCGAGCTGATCGCCGGCCAGGGCGATTACGCCCAGCGGGTGCCGCAGGCCCCGGGCGGCGACGAGATGGCCCGGCTGACCCGCACCGTCAACACCATGCTCGACCGGCTCGCTGGCACCATCGAGCGCGAGAAGCAGTTCGCCCGCACTGCCGCCCACGAGCTGCGCACGCCGCTGACTGCCCTGCGCGGCCGCCTCGACCTGACCCTGGAGCGGCCCCGCGACGCCGCCGAATACGAGAAGGCCCTGCGCAGCATGCAGGGCCGGGTCGACGCCCTGGGCCGCCTCACCGAGGGCCTGCTGGCTCTGGCGCGTACCGACGCGCCAGCTCCGCTGGAGCGGGTCGAACTGGCTTCCATCGCCATCCAGGTGAGCGAGCAGTTCGAGGCGGCGGCCGCCGAGCAGGGCCAGGTGGTGCGGCTCGATCTGGAGGAGAGCTGGGTGCAGGCCGACGCGGCCGGACTGGAACGCGTCCTGAGCAACCTGCTGGAGAACGCCCTGAAATACGGAGTCGGCCCCGAGATCCGGGTGGTGGTGCGCCCGCAGACCCTGATTGTGCAGGATACCGGCCCCGGCCCCGACCCGGCCCAGTGGCCCCGGCTGCTTCAGCCCTTCGAGCGCGGATCCGGCGTGCAGGGCGTCAGCGGCAGCGGGCTGGGCCTGGCGCTGGTGGCCACACTCGCCGCACGCTGGGGGGCCCGGCTCGAGCCCGGGTGGAGTGAGCACGGCTTCCAGGTCACCCTGCGCTTCCCGGCAGCGTCATGAGGGCGCCCGAGTCGCTGTGGCCCGCCCGACTCGCGGTGATCGCGGTAATCGGGCTGAACCTCACGCTAAGTGAGCAGCTCACCTTCGGGCCGACTTGGCTGCTGCCCGGACTCGAGACGCTGCTGCTGCTCCCGCTGAGCCTGCTGCGCGGCCGGGCGCGCCACCGCCTGGTGCATCTGGGCCGCCGGGCCGTGGACATGGACAGCGCGCGGCTGGTGCGCGCGCTCGCCGTGGGCATGATCGGACTGCTTCACCTGGGCAACCTGGCCTCCCTGACACTGCTGGTGCTCGGCCTGCTGCGGGGCGGTGGCCCCGGTGCCACGGCGCTGCTCGCCGGCGCGCTGAGCATCTGGGTGACCAACGTGCTGGTGTTCTCGCTGTGGTACTGGGAACTCGATCAGGGTGGGCCGCTTGGCCGTGGCGACCCGGGGGCGCCATTGGACTTCCTCTTCCCGCAGCGCACTGTACCCGGACTCGCTCCGGCCGACTGGCGACCGGAATACCTGGATTATCTGTTCGTGGCCTTTACCAACGCCTCCGCCTTCAGCCCGACCGACACCCTGCCGCTGACCCGCCGGGCCAAGGGGCTGATGACCGTGCAGGCCTCCACATCCATGCTCACCGTCGTGCTGGTTGCCAGCCGCGCGGTCAACATCCTCCGATGACCCGCCTGAGGCGCCCCCCACCCCGCGCGCTGCTGCTGGCCGCCCTGGCCGGGACACTGCTCGCCTTGGCCGCCTGGATCAACCTGCCCCAGGTAGCACGGCTCTTTGACGGCAGCGCCGACCGGGTCGCGGCCCTGCCTGCCGCGCCCGCCTTCCGGGCCGGGCAGCGGGTGCTGATCCTCTCACCCCACCCGGACGACGAGACGCTGTGCTGCGCGGGGATCATCCAGCAGGCCCGGGTGGCTGGCGCCCAGGTGTCGGTCGCCTGGGCCACCGCCGGGGACGGCTTCGAGTTCGACGTGATCCTGACCCGCCGGGTGCTCGACCCCACCTCGCAGGACATGCAGGCCCTGGGCAACGTCCGGGCGCTCGAGGCGCGCCGCGCCGCCGGGGTGCTGGGGGTGCCGCCCGAGCGCACCTACATGCTGGGCTACCCGGACGGTGGACTCTTCCGGCTGTTCACGGCCAATTACGACGAGCCCTACACCTCGCCGGCCAGCGGCGCGGCAGCCGTCTACGTGCGGGGCGCCCTGAGTCCCGGCGCGCCCTACACCGGGCGCGCCCTGGAAGCCGATCTCAGGCGGGTGCTCGACCGGGTGCGGCCGGACGTGGTGCTGGCCCCCGCGCCGCAGGATTTCCACCCTGACCACCACACGCTCACCTACATCGCGCTGCGGCTGCTGGGCGAGCGTCAGCAGGAGGGGCGCCTGCGCTTTTGGGTGGTGCACGGCGGGCTGGAATGGCCGGTGCCCAAAGGGCTGCACCCCCAGCTGCCCCTGACCGTGCCGCCGCTGGCCCGCGGCCTGCCCTGGACACGGGTGGATCTGACGCCGGCCCAGGAGGAGGCCAAGCGCGCCGCCGTCGAGACCTACCAGACCCAGACCCGCGTCATGGGGCGCTTCATGCGGGCCTTCGTGCGGAAAAACGAGCTGCTGAGCGCTGAGCCGTTGCCCGAGGCGCCCGTCGCCCCGCCTTGAGGTGGGAGGCGCCGACGTCACTGAACCCGCCTCACGCTCTAACCCCCGTCCGATCCTGCTCGGGTAGGGTGCGGCCATGATCCAGGCCCGCCGCCCCCCGTCGACCGCTGAGACCGGGGGTGGATATGCGGCTGCTGCTCGTTGAAGATGACGCCCGCATCGCGCTGCCCACGGCGCGCGCCCTGCGCGACGCTGGCCACGAGGTGCAGACCGCGCCCGATGGCGTCCAGGGCCTGCACGCGGCGCGCTCCGGCGGCCACGACGCCCTGCTGCTCGACGTGATGCTGCCGGGGCACAGCGGCTTCGAGCTGGCGCGGATTCTGCGCGAGGAGGGGGCGCAGACGCCGATCATCTTCCTGACGGCGCGCACCGGGCTGAATGACCGGGTCGAGGGACTGGATCTGGGCGGCGACGCCTACCTCACCAAACCCTTCGAGTTGCCCGAACTGCTCGCGACCCTCCGGGCCGTGGTGCGGCGCGGGGAGAGTGCCCGCAGCGCGCGGGTGAGCTTTGGTGACGGCGCCGGTCTGCTGGACGCGCGTCACCGCCAGGTCTGGTGGCGGGGCGAGGCCATCGGCCTCACGGCGCGGGAATATGCCCTGCTCGAGACGCTGGTGCTCGCTCAGGGCCGCTGGTTTACCCGGGAGGAACTGCTCGCCCGGGTCTGGGGGCCGGACTTCGGCGGGGAGGCGCGGGTGGTGGACGTCTATATCAGCTACCTGCGCCGCAAACTCTCGCCGGACGCGCTGAACAGTGCCCGCGGCCTGGGCTACCGGCTGCCGTGAAGATCCGCACCCGGCTGGCGCTGGGCGCCGGCGTTCAGACCGCGCTGGTGGTGCTGCTGGTGGCCGCCGCCCAGTTCCTGACGCTGCGCTCCTTCCTGGCGGTGGCCGAGTACGAGCGGCTGGAGATGCTGCTGCCGCGCCTGGAGCAGGAGCTGGCCAGCCGGCCGCTGGGCACCGGCGCGCCGCTGGAGATCCAGGCCCTGCCCCGCAACGTGGACGTGCGGGTCTGGCAGGGTGGGCGAGTCGTGGCCCAGACGCCGGCCTTTCCCCCGGTGCCCCGCACGCTGCCGCCGGGCTACCAGGCCAGCGCCGGCCATGACGTGCTGGTGGCCTCGGTGACCCTGAACGGCCGGCCCGCCACCGCCCAGCTCGCCAGCGACGTGCTGGGGGTGGTCAACCCGCTGCGCGCCTACCTCCGCGCCCTGACGGTAAGCGCGCCGGCGGCGGCACTGCTGGTGGCGCTGCTGAGCTTCTGGCTGGCGGGGCGCCTGCTGCGGCCCCTCACCGAGCTGGAGCGCGCCGCAGAGGGGGTCGGCCGGGAGGGCGATCTGCGCGCGCCGCTGCCCGGCGCCCGGGGCCGCGATGAACTGGGCCGGCTGGCCGGCGTGCTGCAGACGACCTTCGGGCAACTCGCCGAGGTGCGCGAGCGCGAGGCAGACTTCACGCGCGCGGCGGCCCACGACCTGCGCTCTCCTCTGGCCGCCCTCAAGATGCGCCTGCAGGGCGCGCTCAGTGGGCCGCGCACCCCGCAGGAACTGCGCAACGAGCTCGCGGAGGCGCTGACCGACGTCGAGCGGATGCGCCACCTGACCGATCATCTGCTGCTGCTCGCGCGCGGGACACGTGAGGTGGAGCGCGCGCCCCTGAGCCTGGCGCATCTGGCCGGCGAGGTGGTCGACCGCGCCCGTGAGCACGCGCCAGAGGTGCCGCTGGAATTCGAGGCCAGGGGGGACACCACCATCCTGGGCGACGCCGCGCTGCTCACCCACCTGATCGACAACCTGGTGGGAAACGGGATACGGCATGGGCGGGGCGCGGCCATGCAGGTGGCGGTGCGGGAGAGCGGCGAGACGGCTGTGCTGGTGGTCAGCGACGCGGGGCCGGGGGTGCCGCCGGAGGTGCTGGGCCGCCTCACGGAAGCGTTCTACCGCCTGGACGCGTCGCGCAGCGGGGAGGGCAACGGACTGGGCCTGGCCATCGCCCACCAGATCGCGCAGGCGCACGGCGCCCGGCTGACCATCGACAACGGCCTGTCCAGTGGTCTGAGGGTGAGCGTGGTGTTTGACCGCGGTCTCCCTGGCGCCGAGCCCCCCCACTGAGGGGGCGCCCCATTCTTACCCCTGTGTAATAGGAATCATTCCCAATACGGGCATGACCCAGACCACCACCCCAGATCAGAGTTTTATCCTCCAGAAGATCCAGCCCGCCCTGCTCGGGCTGATGGACGGCTCGGTGAGCACCCTGGCCCCGATCTTCGCCACCGCCGGCCTGACCGGCCGACCCATCGACGCCTTCTTCGTCGGCCTCGCGGCGTCCGTGGGGGCCGGCATCAGCATGGGCCTGGCCGAGGCCCTGAGCGACGACGGCGTGGTCTCGGGACGCGGCACGCCCCTGCTGCGCGGAGCCATCACCGGGGTCGCCACGGTGATGGGCGGCATGCTGCACACCCTGCCGTTCTTGCTGCCGGATCTGCGTACGGCCCTAAGCCTCTCGTACGGGGTGGTGGTGCTCGAGCTGCTCATGATCGCCTACGTCCGCTGGCATTTCATGCGCTCGCCGCTGGGCCAGACCATCGTGCAGGTGATCCTGGGCGGCGGCGTGGTGTTCGCCGTGGGGGTGTGGCTTGGCACCCTGGGGGCGCGGCCATGAGGGGCTCACGGTTTCTTCAGGCCGCTGTTTCTCTTACCGTCACCCAACACTGCAGGCCTGTGATGCAGGCGGGAGCCCTGTCCTCCGCCCTCCACCCACCGCCCTTTTCCCCACCCAGGAGTACACTGATGAAATCCCCGCTCAGCCACTGGCTCGGCCTCCTGCTGCTCGCCGGCATCGCCTGGATGCACTACCGGGACGTGCCCGGCAAGCTCGGCGAGACGCCCTATCTGGGCTGGCTGTACATCCTGCTCGTCGCCGGCTGCGCGGCCGCCGGGGCCTGGCTGCTGTCCAGCGCCTGGCGCGCGGGCTACGGCTTGGGCCTCGTGATCTCGCTCGGCGCCATCGTCGCCTACTCGCTGACCCGCAGCACCGGTCTCCCACAGGCCACCGGCGACATCGGCAACTGGGCCGAGCCGTCTGGCGTGATCTCCCTGCTGCTGGAGGGGGCCTTCGTGGTGCTCGCCCTCGTGCAGCTGAGGAGTGCGCAGGGGAGCGCCGCCGTTCATCCCGTCACCCCGTCGACCGACCGCCAGACCTGAGTCCGCCTCTCCCCGGCCCTCCACCCGGCCGCCCCTGCAGGAGTTCTCGCATGACCAGCACCCTTCCCGTCACCCCCGCCATCCTGCGCACGCCCAGCGATCTGAAGGCCGAAGCCGTCGCCGCCATCGTTAAGGCCCTCAACCCACTCATCGCCGACGCCTTCGCCGTCTACCTCAAGACCAAGAACTTTCACTGGCACCTCTCAGGCAGCCATTTCCGCGACTATCATCTGCTGTTCGACGAACAGGCCGATCAACTGCTCGCCAGCACCGATCCGCTGGCCGAGCGGGTGCGCAAACTGGGCGGCACGACCCTGCGCTCGGTCTCGCACGTTGCGGGGCTCCAGACGCGCCCGGACAATACCGCCGACGTCGTGGCCCCACTGGACATGCTGCTCGAGCTGATGGACGACAACCGGGCGATCGCGGCCAGCATGCGCCGCGCTCACGAGGTCTGCGACGAGGGACGCGACTACGCCACTGCCAGCCTGCTCGAGACGCTGATCGACGAGACCGAGCGACGCACCTGGTTCCTGTTTCAGGCCGCCCAGGGCCTGGAACACACCCAGTAACCCCCCTGGGGCCGGGGCGGCGGTCGATCGGTCGATCTCTGCCTGCCCCGCCCCGCTCCACCAGCAGGAGGCCCGCACATGGCCAAGAAACCCACCAAGCAAGATGACCTCGCCCGCAACGTCACTCCGCCGGGTACCCGCCTGACCGATAACCTCGGGCACGCCATCAGCGACGACCAGAATTCCCTGACGGCCGGGCCACGGGGCCCGACGCTGCTGGAAGATTTCCTGCTGCGCGAGAAGATCCACCACTTCGACCACGAGCGCATCCCTGAGCGCGTGGTGCATGCCCGGGGTGCGGGGGCCCACGGCTACTTTCAGCTTGACACGTCGCTGGCCGAGTACACCCGCGCCGAGGTGCTGACCGAGGTGGGCGTGCAGACGCCGGTGTTCGCGCGCTTCTCCACGGTGGCCGGCTCGCGCGGCTCGGCCGACACCGCCCGCGACGTGCGCGGCTTTGCGGTGCGGATGTACACCTCCCAGGGCAACTGGGACATCGTGGGCAATAACATCCCGGTGTTTTTCATCCAGGACGCCATCAAGTTCCCGGATCTGATCCACTCGGTCAAGCCCGAGCCCCACAACGAGATTCCCCAGGCCGCGAGCGCCCACGACACCTTTTACGATTTCATCTCGTTGACTCCCGAGGCCATGCACATGCTGCTGTGGGTGCATTCGGATCGGGGGATTCCCCGCTCCTTTTCCATGATGGAAGGCTTCGGCGTCCACACCTTCCGGCTCGTGAACGCCCGGGGACAGGCGCACTTCGTCAAGTTCCACTGGAAGCCTGCCCTCGGGGCCCACTCGCTGGTGTGGGACGAGGCGCAGAAGATCGCCGGCAAGGATCCAGACTTCCACCGCCGCACCATGTGGGAGACCATCGACCAGGGCGGCACGCTCGAGTGGTCGCTGGGGGTGCAGGTCTTCACGGCCGAGCAGGCCGCCCGCTGGGACTTCGACGTGCTGGACGCCACCAAGCTCATTCCCGAAGACCTGGTGCCGGTGCGCCGGGTGGGCCGGCTGGTCTTGAACCGCAACCCCGACAACTACTTCTCGGAGACCGAGCAGGTGGCCTTCATGACCACCAACGTCGTCCCGGGCATCGACTTCAGCGACGATCCACTCCTGCAGGGCCGCAACTTCTCCTATCTCGACACGCAGCTCAGCCGCCTGGGCAGCCCCAACTGGCCGGAACTGCCCATCAACCGGCCGCTCGTGACGGTGTCCAACAACCAGCGCGACGGTCACATGCGCCAGACCATCAACCCCGGCCGCGTCTCGTACTTTCCCAACACCCTGGGAGGCGGTCAGCCGGCCGGGGTACCGGCAGCGCGCGGGGGCTTCGCGACCTTCCCCGAGCCTGTGGGCGGCGTGAAACTGCGCGCGCGGCCAGAAAGCTTCTCCGACCACTACGGCCAGGCCCGGCTGTTCTGGAACTCGCAGGCACCGATCGAGAAAGAGCACATCGTCAAGTCCCTTCAGTTCGAGCTGAGCAAGGTGGACACCCGCGCCATCCGTATGCGGATGCTCGATCACCTCGAGCAGATTCACCCCCTGCTCGCCTCCCAGGTCGCGCTGGCGCTCGGCGAGAAGGCGCGGGCCAGTGAGCATGCGGTGCCCGGCGGGAGCGCGGACGCGGCGGCCGAGACCCGGCTGCTGGCCGGCGCCATCGCCCGGCCCACCGCCTCGGGCAAGCTGCTGCGGGCCACGGCGCTGAGTCTGGAAAGTGGCCAGCCCAAAACGCCAAAGGGACGCAGGGTGGCGATTCTGGCGGCCGACGGGGTCAGCGCCGAGCACGTGGCGGCCGTGCAGCGCGCCCTGAAGACCGCCGGCGCGGGCGCCGACGTGGTGGGCCTGCACCTCGGGGAACTGGGCGGCGGCGTCAGCGCCACCAAGACCCTGGGCAACACGGACGCGGTGCTGTACGACGCGGTGCTGATTCCGGGTGGAGCGCGCAGCGCCCAGGCCCTGAGCCAGCAGGGAGACGCCCTGGCCTTCCTGGCCGAGGCCTACAAGCATGGCAAACCCGTAGCGGCGCTGGGAGAAGGCGTCGAGGTGTTGTCCGCCTCGGAGATCGGCCGCGCGGTGCGGGACACCCCACCGGCCGCCCCCGCCGCGTCCGCCGGCGACGCGGTGCAGCACCTGTCCGAGGTGGGCAGTGCCCGGCGGCTGACCGGCGCCGGGAGTACGGCCCTGGCCGAGCACGGCATCTTCGTCGGCACCAATGGTCAGCTCGAGTCGGCGCTGGGCCGCTTCGTGACGGCGCTCGCCGAACACCGCTTCTGGGGCCGCCCCCGACTGGGCCAGGTTCCGGTCTGACGGCTGTTCCGGGGGTGGGTCCCGTTCGCCCCCACCTCTACCCCTTCAGTGTTCCCGAGGTGAACCATGCGCAATGATCCTGACGTCTCCACGCGGCGTTCAGTGCTGCGGTCGCTGGCCGCCGGCGGTGGCCTGCTGGTCACCAGCTCCCTGGCCGAGGCCGCCACGCGGCCCACCCTTCCCTGGCCGGGGTCGCTGCTCGATCAGGCCGCGACCTCAGGGGCCCGGCGGCTGACCCTCTACCATCACGTCCTGAGCGGGGCCACCTTTCAGATCCAGAGCGAGGCGGCGCTGCAGCTGCGAATCATGGCCCTCACCCTGCACCGTCACCTGCAGGCCGCGCAGGCGTTGGGCGGCCGGACGACCATCACCCGGTTTGCCTTCCCGGCGGCGGTGCTGGGCGACGCGGGCCTGTTCGTGTCGTGCGCCCAGCAGGCCGAGGTTGACGCGACCGACGCGGCCCTGGCGCTGACCCGCACCTTTGCCGAGCAGGGTCACCCGGCATTGGCGGCGTTGTCCGCGTGGCTGGCCGCCAGCGCCGCGCAGCATCAGGTGACGCTGGCCCACCTCGCTGGACTCCAGCCCACGCCGCTCAGGCAGGCGCCACGTCGCGAGGTGACCCGGCCGGCTCCCCGGCTTTGGGGGGGCGCACCTGACCTGGCGCTGCGGTTTCCCTCGCCCGAAGAACTGAGCGCGACCCTGGGGAGCTGGGGCGGATGAGCCACGGGAAAACGAGAGATGTCGCCCGCTCCGAACCGGGCACGCCCCGTCTTCTTGCACCGTCAGCCATGCCGCCACTCCCCAGCGCCGACGCCCAGACCCTGCGGGCCGTCTCGCAGGCCGCGTTCGACCTGGCCCGCGCAGGCGACGCCCCACGGCTCCAGGCCCTGCTGGATCGGGGACTGCCGATCAACCTGCGCAACGAAAAGGGGGATACGCGCCTGATGCTGGCGAGCTACCACGGCCACCGGGAAGCCGCCGGCACCCTGCTGGCACGGGGGGCCGACCCCAACCTGGCCAACGATCAGGGCCAGTCTCCCCTCTTCGGCGCCATCTTCAAGGGGGATCGACCTGTGGTGGAGCAGCTGCTGGATCATGGGGCGGACGTGAAGAGCGTCAGCCCGGCCGGCAAGACGGCCCTGATGATGGCGGCCATGTTTGGCCGCACCTCGCTGGTCGAGCTGCTGTTGCGCCGCGGGGCCGACCCGCATGCCCGTGACATTCAGGGACTGTCCGTGGCCCAGGCGGCCCGGCTGATGGGGGCCAGCGAGGCGGCCGAGCTGCTGGAGCGGCGCCGACCAGCAGGCGGTTGACGTTGCCATGACCGGAGTAAAGCCGTCACATGCGGCGTTCGTCTCCTCGTACCGCGCCCCATCTGGAGGGGCGCCGGCTCTACGCTCTTCTCTCTGGGTTGTCTGGCTCCCACTTGGCACTGCTGGCCTCCGGCGTCACCGCATCACACCGAAGGCCAGCAGCGCCAGGATGATTCCCCCGAAAACGACGCGGTAGATCGCAAAGGCCCGGAAACTGTGGGTCGAGACGTAGCGCAGCAGCCACGAGATCGACAGCAGCGCGGTCACGAAGGCCACCGCCGTGCCCAGCGCCAGGGCGGTGCCGCCGCCGGAGACCGTCCCCAGCGCATTCCGGGCCTTGTAGAGGCTGTACAGGCCCGCGCCGCCCAGCACCGGAATGCCCATGAAGAACGAGAAGGCGGTCGCCGTCACACGGTCAAGGCCGCTGAGCAGCCCACCCACGATGCTCGCGCCGCTGCGGGAGACGCCCGGGATGACGGCCAGAGCCTGCGCCCCACCGATGATGGCCGCCTGGCGCAGGGTCACGCGGCCCAGATCGGGCGCGCCGGGCGTCCCCGCCCCGGCCCCCGTGTTCTGGCCCGGGCGCCGGTCGTCCACCCACCACAGCACCAGCCCGCCCAGGATCAGTGACCCGGCCACCGTCAGGGGTGAGAAGAGCGCGGCCTTGATCGCCTGCTCGAACAGCAGGCCGATGACGGCCGCGGGGATGGACGCGATCACCAGGTTCAGCCAGAAACGCCGGGCCGCCGGGCGGCCCCGGAACAGCTGCGTGACCTGCTCCAGCAGAGATTTCCAGTAAAACCACACCACCGCCAGGATCGCGCCGAGCTGCACCACGATGGTGAAGACCTTGGCGGTGTCCTGGTAGCCGATCAGCCGCTCAGCGACGATCAGGTGGCCGGTGGACGAGATGGGAAGAAATTCGGTCAGGCCCTCGACCACGCCCAACACCACCGCCTGCACTTCAGGAGTCATGGGCCCGAGCGTAATCGGGGCGGGTATAAGGCCGGTATACCGGGCCGCGCTCCGGGGACGCGGGGCGGGGATGTCAGGCTGGACGGTGGCGCATTCACGATGCTGACGCCAGTCTTCTGGAGCGGCCTCTGCCCGGAGGGCGTGGCTTTCAGTGCGGCCTGAGACCGTCAAGCGCACCGTGTCCAGAGAGCTCGCTCAGCCCACCCGCGAGAGCTGGCCTGGACGAGGCCTGACCGGCTGCCCAGACGTGAACGATCCTGAGGCTGTTCGGGGGACAGTGTGGCGGCGGTGTGCCCTGGTGGTATACTTTGAAGCCAAGGAGGCCCGTGTGGCCAAGCCAAAAACCCACACTCAGTCTGGGAAATACGCAGTTGCGGCGCCTCAGACCAAGAAGGAAGCCCAGCAGCAGATCGCCACCCTGCTCCGCAAGAACGCCGAGTCCATGAAGGCGCTTGCTTAAAGTCGCATGGTACAACTATAGGCAGAGGGGTCGGCTTTTTCCGACCCCTCTGTTCGTCTTTGAGCTGCATGACGGCATTCTCGAAGAACATGGCGGCCCTCCAGGCTTCACAGACTGGGGACAGGTGAACAGTGCCCTGGCGGCTCCCATCCGGGCGTTCGACCTTCAGGAGACCTACCCAACATTCTTCTCGAAGGTTGCAGCATTGGGTTACCTCATCACCCAGAACCACGGATTCTCCGACGCGAACAAGCGAGTGACGCTCCTCACGATGGAAACCACCCTGGTCTGGAATGGCGAGTATCCCGGATGGTCTCAGGAGACCAAGGTAATGATGATGAAGCTCCTTAGCGCTGGATACCTGACCATTGACGGCCTCCGCTTCGCCCTCCTGGCGGCCTGCGGCTACGACGTGGATCAGTACCACGATCTCCATCATCACTGACCGGCGGCGCTTCACCGGTCGTCTCGGCTGTGTGATTCGCTGGCTGCTGCCACCACCACTGTTGATCGTGCGCCCGCTGTCGTGTGGGTCATCTGGAACCAGGGTGAGTCAACGTCGAGCGGAGCGAAGATGAGCAAAAGACCCCACAGGACGATGGCCCTCTATGCCAATCTCTCCACGGCACAGAGTGCCATCGTCCTCGTTCAGTTGGTCAGCGACGCCGCGTCGGGAATGGGAAGCCTCCTTGGGGTCGATCAGGCGGGCAGGGAACGCGGCGGCGCGGCCGGGCGCTCGAAGCGCACCCGGTTGAGAAGCAGCGCGTTGACCGTGACGATGACCGTGCTCGCGCTCATCAGCAGCGCGGCCCACTCCGGGCGCAGCAGGATGCCGTAGGTCGGATACAGCACGCCCGCCGCGAAGGGAATCGCCAGGACGTTGTAGATGGCGGCCCAGAACAGGTTCTGTTTGATCTTGCGGCGCACCTGCCGCGCGAGGGCGATGGCGCCGGCCACGTCCGCCGGGTTGTTCTTCACCAGGATCACGTCGGCCGTCTCGACGGCCACATCGGTGCCCGCCCCGATGGCGATGCCCACGTCGGCCTGGGCCATCGCCGGCGCGTCATTCACGCCGTCGCCCACCATCGCCACCACGCGGCCCTGTGCCTGGAGCGCCCTGACCTGCTCGGCCTTATCTCCCGGCAGCACCTCGGCGATCACGGTGTCCAGTCCGAGCTCACGGGCCACCGCCTCGGCAGTGTGCCGGTTGTCGCCCGTGAGCATGACCGTCTGCACCCCGGCGTCGTGCAGCGCCCGGATCCCCACCCGGGCGGTGTCCCGCACCCGGTCGGCCACCGCGATCACGCCGAGCGCCTGGCCGTCGGCGGCGGCATACATGGCGGTCTTACCGTCACCGGCCAGGCGCTCGGCGCTGGCCGTCAGGGCGGCCACGTCAATGCTCTCCCGGTTCATCAGCTTGAGGTTACCCAGCAGCACGCGCCGGCCCGTGACGGTGGCCACGACGCCGTACCCAGGGACAGAATCGAAGCCGTCCGGTTTCACCACGTCCAGGCCCCGCGCCTGCGCGCCCGCCACGATGGCCTCTGCCAGCGGATGCTGGGACGGCAGATCTGCGCTGGCCGCCAGACACAGCAGTTCCTCTTCAGTCGCCCCCGGCGCGGGAACGAGATCGGTCACCGCCGGTGTTCCTTCCGTCAGCGTGCCGGTCTTGTCAAACACCACCGTAGTCACGCCGGCGGTGGCCTCCAGTGCCGTGGCGTTCTTGAACAGCACGCCTTCCCGGGCACCTTTGCCGACGCCGACGGTGATGGCGGTGGGCGTGGCGAGCGCCAGTGCATCCGGGCAGGCAATCACGATGGCCGACACCGCCGCCGTCAGGGCAAAGACCGTGCTCTGGCCGAGCAGCACCCAGGCCAGGAAGGCGACCAGCCCCGAGCCCAGGGCCACGAACACCAGGTACTTGCCGGCCGTGTCCGCCAGCTGCTGGGCGGGCGCCTTGCTCGCCTGGGCGTTCTGCACCAGCTGCACGATGCGCGAGAGGGCCGTGTCGCGGCCCACCGCCGTGGCCCTGAAGGTGAAGGCCCCGTTCTGATTGACGGTGCCGCCGGTGACCCTCACCCCAGCGGTCTTGGCGACCGGGATCGGCTCACCGGTGATCATGCTCTCGTCGACATAGGAGCTACCCGCAATGACCTCGCCGTCCACCGGCACCCGGTCGCCGGGCCGCACCGCGAGTTCGTCGCCGACCACGACCTGCTCCAGGGGCACCTCGGACTCCTGCCCACCGCGTACCACCCGCGCGGTGGTGGGGGCGAGCCCCAGCAGCGCCTCGACCGCGCGGCCGGTGGCGAAGCGCGAGCGCATCTCCAGCCAGTGGCCCAGCAGCGAGAGGGTGGTGAGCATGGCGGCCGCCTCGAAGAAGACCTCCGCGCCGCCGAGGGCCAGGGTCGCGTAGACCGAGAAGCCCCAGGACACCAGGATCCCTGTGGCGATCAGGGTCATCATGTTCGCCTCGCCCAGGCGCAGTGCCCGCCAGGCCGCGCTGATGAAGGGCCAGCTGCCCCACCAGACCACCGGCGTGGAAAGCAGGAGGCCGAAGGCCGCCATCGACAGCCCGAAGGGGGGCATGGATCTGAAGCCCAGCGATTCTCCGATCGGGGAATACAGCACCAGCGGCACGGTCAGCAGGAGGCTGATCACGAAGCGGCGCAGCATGTCGCTCACCATGTCGGCCCCGTGCCCGGCGTGTTCGTCCTTACCCCCCTCGGCGTGGGTCATGGCGCCGTGGTCGTGGGCCATCGGGGCCGACATGGCCGAGTGATCGTGCGGTGTAGGTGAGGTCGGGGCGGCACCACTCTGGGCCTCAGGAATCGTGTGGCGGTTATGGCCCGGTGACGGCGTGGGGACGCCGGCCGTGGCCTGAATGTGCCCGGCATGGCCCTGGTGTTCCTGACCCAGACTCGGGTGACCGGGCTGAGCGGCGGAGGGCGCGCAGTCCTCGCAGACGCAGTCATAGTCGGCGGCGTGCAACTGGTGGCGCAGATCGGTTTCGGTCACGGCGGCCGGGTCGTAGCCCAGGTGCGCCACCGCGCGGGTGCGGTCGAGATGAACACTCTGTACCCCGGTCAGGCGCGCAAGGCGCCGCTCGAGGCCAGCGAGCTCAGAACCGTCATGGCAGCTGCGGAACGCCACCTCCAACACGCGGACGGACGGTTCGGTACCAGGGTGGTGGGCGGGGTCGTGAGGTCGTGTCATGGTCTCCCTGCTTTGCCGCGTCGCTGTGTACGGGCTGATCCTGTGAGCGAACGCAGCGGGTGTTGGCGTCGCGTTCAACCGCCTGAGGTTCGGGGGAGCATCGGCACGGTGGCCGGTGGTGCACACCGCGACCATCTCCAGGGCACACCCTATATCCCCCCTGGGGGGGTGTCAAGTCTGAAGCGAGACGATCGGGTAGATCTAAGCTTCCAAAGGTACAGAGGGCAGAGAACTAAGCATACTGATCTCTCTATCCCCTGTGGGGGGATAGAGAGATCAGTACCCGCCTGTTGGATCGGTACTGCCCTGGGCCGCTGGACTGGTTCTGGGAGAACGCCACGCGGCCCGGCCCTTAACACAACAGGAACACGGCCCCGGTAACGTACGGCCCGTGACGCCGGCGAAGTTCATCCCCCGACCCGGCCAAAGGCGGCCGGACGGGATCAGGCGGTTCGCTGGCAACGCCTGCCAGCGCCAGTGGGAGCCGCTGCCCCAGATCAGGACAGCGCCATGACGCTGGTGCGCGGGCGCCTCCTGGCATTCCTGATGGTGCTCCTGGTCGCGGCGCTGCTGATCCTGATCCGGCCCGATCTGAGGGCTGCCGCAGGCTGGCTCTACCAACGTGCCGCCGAACTGGGGGCCCGGCTCAGCGAACCGGTGGACGCCCTGCGGCTGCGCACCGGCTCCTCGCTGCTGACGCCTTTTCTACTGGGCCTGATGGGCGCGACGGCCCCATGTCAGCTCTCCAGCGGCGCGGCGGCGCTGGTCTACGTCGTGAGGGACGGCCGGGACGGGCAGCCGCACCGGCGGGCGGCGGCCTACCTGCTGGCGCGCGTGCTGGTCTACCTGGTGGGCGGCGGGCTCATCCTGGCCCTGGTCGGGGGGGCGGTGCCGGCCCCGGCGGAATTCTTCGTGGGGGTGCGGCGCGTGCTCGGCCCGCTGACGCTGCTCTCAGGCCTGATAATGCTCGGGGTGGTGCGCTGGAGATGGCTGCTCGGCGCGGGCCTGGCCGAGCGGCTGCGGGCGGTCTGGGCGCGGCGCGGCGGACTCTGGGGCGCCTTTGCCCTGGGGCTGGCCTTCAGCTTCAGCTTCTGCCCGACGCTCTTCCTGCTGTTCTTTGGCCTGACCCTGCCTCTTGCCCTGAGTGCGCCCTGGGGCGCGCTCTACCCGGCCCTCTTCGCCCTGGGCATGAGCGCGCCGCTGCTGATCTTGGTCGGGTTGATCCCCGCCCAGGGCGCTGGCAACCTAACCGTGCGTGCCCGCGCTCGCCGACTGGGGCGACTGGTTACGCCGCTCGCTGGCGCGGTGTTCGTCCTGACCGGCCTCTTTGACACCTTCGTGTACTGGTTCATGTGAGCCTTGGAGTGGCATGCAACTGACCCCCGACGCCCTCAAACTCCTGGGCCTGACCCTGGACTGGAACCGCCTGGCCCTACTGCTGGGCACCTTCACGCTGCTGACACTGGTGGGCCGCCGGCGCGACGCCCTGCTGGATCGGGCGGTGATGTGGGGTCTGGTCGCCGGCCTGCTGGGCGGTCGCCTGGCGGCGACGCTCCCGTCCTGGGGCGCACTCCAGGAGCAAAGCTGGGGGCTGGCACGTTCCGTGCTCGACCTGCGCACCGGTACCCTGAGCCTGGGGTGGGCGCTGGTCGCCGGCCTGCTGACGATGCTGCTCATCGTCCGTCGCCGCGTGCCCGACCTCCTGCCAGGGCTGCTGGGCGCCGCCCTGATCGGCGTGGCGCCGCTGCTGCTCAAGCCGGCCCCCACGCTGAGCGCAGTGCCGGGCAGCATGCCCCTGGAGCGCTACGCCGCGCCGGGCGAGCCGGCCACGCCGGTGACCTTCCGTGACCTGCCCGGCCCGACCCTGGTGAACGTCTGGGCGTCTTGGTGCCCGCCGTGCCGTCTGGAGATGCCCCTGCTGGTGGACGCCGCTCGGCGCGGCTATCCGGTCACGCTGGTCGACTCGGCCGAGCCGCCGGCCGCCGTGGCGGCGTACCTGCGGAGCGTGGGCTTTCCCGGCGCGTACTTCCGGGACACCGGCCCGGCGTCAGCGGCCCTACAGGTCAGCGGCCTGCCCACCACGCTCCTGATCGCCCCGGACGGCCGCATCCTTGAGCGCCACTTCGGTCCGCTGAGCGCCGCCCAGCTCCAGTCGATCTTCGACCGCAACGGCATCCGGCCGCTGGCGAGCAAGAGGTGAGGAGGCTGGATACCTGGGCCGGGACGCTCGGCGCTGTTTCGCGGAGCACACCCTCCAGGCCGTAACACAACCTGAACACGCCGGGCCTACGCTCCCGGCCAGGAGGTTCACCATGCTCCAGACCCGCCTGATCCTCACGCTGCTGGCCCTGTCCGGCGCCGCGCTGGCCCAAGGGGCCGGCCCGGCCATCCGGGTGCCCGGCGGATCGTATTCGCAGATCACGCCCCAGGCGCTCCAGGCCCAGCTCCGCGGCAAGGATTTCATCTTGATCAATGTCCACGTTCCATACGAGGGCGAGCTGCTCGACACCGACCTCTTCGTGCCCTTCGACCAGGTGCAGGGCAGCGCCCGCCTGCCCCGCGCGAAGACCACCAAGCTCGTGATCTATTGCCGCTCCGGCCGCATGAGTGCGCTGGCCGCGCGCGCCCTCGTCCGTCAGGGCTACACCAACGTGCGCGAGCTGCGCGGCGGCATGGACGCCTGGAGGGCGGCGGGCTTCGGGCTGAAGGTCGCCGCCGCCCGGTCGGCCGCCCCTGCTGGGGGCCGGCCATGACGGCCGGGGTGAACCTCGACCTGATCCTGGCCGTGTGGTTCGGCCTCACCGCCCTGTCGGCCGCCTACGTCGCCTGGGACGCCTTCACGCGCAACCCGGAGCTGAAGGTCATGAAGTGGGGCTGGCTGCTCGTCACGCTCTACACCGGCCCGGTCGGGGCGACACTGTATGTCCTCTCGTGCCAGGAGCCAGGCGCTGGC
This sequence comes from Deinococcus sp. AB2017081, assembly GCF_034440735.1. Taxonomy (NCBI): domain Bacteria; kingdom Thermotogati; phylum Deinococcota; class Deinococci; order Deinococcales; family Deinococcaceae; genus Deinococcus; species Deinococcus sp. AB2017081. The sequence continues at coordinate 49,957 of NZ_CP140099.1, forward strand.
ACCCACGAGACCTTCGTCCAGCCGCTGTGGAAACAGGGCCTGGGCTCGACGATCCACTGCCTGGCGGGGGACGCCACCGGCATCATCGTGGCCGCAGCGATCACCATGGCGCTGGGGCTGCCGATGTGGCTGGACGTGATCAGCGAGTACGTGTTCGGTTTCCTGTTCGGGCTGCTGGTCTTCCAGGCGCTGTTCATGCGCGACGTGCTGGGCGGCTCGTACCTCGGGGCGGTGCGCCGCTCGTTCCTGCCCGAGTGGGTCTCGATGAACGCCGTGATGGCCGGCATGATCCCGACCATGGTGATCCTGATGAGCCGGGACATGACGGCGATGGAGCCGACCTCGCTGCGCTTCTGGGGCGTGATGAGCCTGGCCACCCTGATCGGCCTGGTGCTGGCCTACCCGGCCAACGTCTGGCTGGTGGCGGGCGGCCTGAAACACGGCATGGGCACGGTGCGCGCCCTGGGTCGTGGCGGCCACGACCTGACAGCTGAGCAGCGCGGCCCGACGTCTTCCGCGGGCGCCGTCACTGCTCACGCCATCATGAAGGGGATGTGACATGGAGGGCCACCCAGTTTCAGCCACTCCAGAGCCCGGCGGCATGACCATGAGCCCGAGGGTCACGCGGCCCCAGATCACGGCGGTGACCCTGCTGAGCGTCCTGGCCCTCGCGGCGGGGGTCGGCCTGGCTGCCGGCTACGGCGACCTGCGGATGGGCCGCATGGCGGGAGGTCAGAGTATGCCGGGCATGAACATGGAGGGTGGCGCGGCCATGAACTCAGCTCCCGCAGGTTCGCTGGCCATGCCCGGGATGGACATGGGCGGAGTGTCGTCCACTGCGGCCTCAACGCCGACCCCGGTCAGTCAGTTGCCGGACACACCCCTCCAGACGCCGACCCGCATGGGCGGCTTAGTGATGCCGCCTGGCATGATCATGACGAAGTCCACCAGCATGGACGCGATGCGTGACATGGCCGCCGTGGATCTGAGCCGGGTGACGTATGCGGCCTCCCCGGACGCGCGGGGGGATCAGCCCCTGTCCCCCACGACCGTCAACGCCGTCAAGGAGTTCCGTTTCGAGACCTCGCTGATCCGCTGGAACATCCTGCCGGGCGTGCAGGTGGCGGCCTACGCCGTGAACCGGCAGGTGCCGGGACCGCGCTTGCACCTCACCCAGGGCGACCGGGTGCGGATCCGGGTGAAGAACACCCTGCCAGAGAGCACCACCATCCACTGGCACGGCCTGATCGTGCCCAATTCCATGGACGGCCCGGCGGACGTGACCCAGGCGCCGATCGCATCGGGCCAGACTTTCACCTACGAGTTCACCGTGACCCAGGCGGGCACGTACTTCTACCACTCGCACCGGAGTCCGGATCGCCAGCAGGGCCTGGGGCTCTACGGGGCGCTGCTGGTGGCCCCGAAAACTGCGGTGGCCGAGCCCAGGGCTGACCTGGAATACACCCTGCAGCTCCAGGAATGGCTGCAGCGGGAGGGCTACACCTTCCCCGCCATGATCATGGAGGGCGCGCTCCCCAACTACTTCACCATCAACGGCAAGGCCTACCCCGCCACGGACACCATCCGCATGAAGGTCGGCCAGCGCGTCAAACTGCGCTTCATCGGCAGCAACAACAACTTCGTGCACCCCATGCACGTGCACGGTGGCCCCTTCGAGGTCGTCGCCCGCGATGGGGAGACCCTGAATGAAAGTGCGCGCTTCCTGGCCGACACCGTCAATGTGGGCCCCGGCCAGCGGTACGACGTGCTCTGGACGGCGCGGGCGAAGGGCACCTGGCTGATCCACTGCCATATTCCCCATCACACCACCAACGACAACGTCGAGCAGGAGGGCGGCGGCGGCCTGACCATGAAGATCGTGGTCGGGTAGCGGTGGCCCGGAACGGATGCGGGCGGCCCGGCGCGGTTCTGGATAGTCGGAACACCACTCGCACGCCTGCTCGGCTGACCGAGCACGCCCGCCACACGAACGGCCGACCCACGGGCACGAACCGTACGCTCTCCCTCCCAGGTGAATCATGTTGATAGCCCGACCCTTCCTGCCCCTGCTCACGGCTAGCCTCACCGGCGTGGCCGCCGCCCAGGCCAGTGACTCACCGCTGTCCATCGAGCGCATGCGCGCCCGCGCGTATCCGGGCAGCGCCCTGACCACCCGGCAGACCCTCGCGCCGGGCGCGAACTACCAGCGGCGGGTGGTGTCCTACGTCTCAGACGGCCTGCGCATCGAAGCGCTGCTCACCGTCCCGAACGGCAAGGTGCCCGCCGGGGGTTGGCCGGCCATCGTCTTCAACCACGGCTACATCCCTCCGCAGCAGTACCGCACCACCGAACGCTACGTGGCCTATGTCGACGCCTTCGCGCGGGCCGGCTTCGTGGTGCTCAAGCCCGACTACCGGGGGCACGGCCGCTCGCAGGGCCAGCCGGCCGGCACGGCCTACTGGTCGCCCGAGTACACCACCGACGTCCTGAACGCCTACTCGTCCCTCAAGACCCTGGACAGCGTGAACCGCGTGCGGATCGGCATGTGGGGCCACTCCATGGGCGGGCACATCACGCTGCGGGCCATGGTGGTCAACCTTGAGATCAAGGCGGGCGTCATCTGGGCCGGGGTGGTGGCGCCGTACCTGCAGCTCTTTCGCGATCTGCCGCGCTGGGGCGCGGGCGCGCCGGATGATCCGCGCGCCCGGCTGTTGGCGACCTATGGCCCGCCGGAGGCTAGCCCCAGGGCCTACGCGGCGCTCTCGCCCAACACCTTCCTCAGGGATCTGAAGGGGCGCCCGCTGGAGCTGCACCACGGCACGGGCGATACCCATGTGCCGTATAGCTTCTCGGCCGCGCTCGCCTCGGGCCTGAAGGCCGCGAAGCAGCCTTATCGCCTCTTCACTTACGCGAACGACGACCACGACCTCAGCCGCAACCTGAATGTGGCGTTGCAGCGCTCGGTCGCCTTCTTCAAGAAGACGCTGTAAACAGGCCAGGCAGCGGAGCGGCCGTCTAGAGGGGCGCCACGGTGCTGGGGGGCCCGTTGCACGGCGTCAAGCCCAGGCGTCGGCCACCCCGGTCGCGGCCCCGCCAGATTGCGGGCAGAGTGGCGCCCCATGCGCGCGCTCATCTGGGCGTCGCGGCATGGGCTGTCCGCGCGCTGCGGCGCGTCGTTTTCACGAACGCAGTCACCTGAAGCGCGATCAGGAGCGCGGCGAGGGCCAGGAAGGGCAGCCGAAACCAGTTGGCGTCGGTCGGCACCGGGCGGTGAAAGGACGCCGAGAAGTGCATGAACACGAAATAGGCGGTATGCAGGGCACTGAGGTAGAACACCGGGTAACTGGCGAGCTGGACGAACTTCCACGCCGAGGAGCCCAGGCGGCGGATCGCGCGGTCGGACGAGGTCGCCAGGAGCACCAGGGTCAGCGCGGTCGCGGCGAGCCCGAGCAGGTTGGCCAGCCCGAGGCCCGGCTCGAGCCGGGCGAGGCGCCCGAGTTGCGGCACATACTCGTAGCCGAGCAGCCGCACCATGTCCCAGCGCAGCCAGCCCTGCAGGATCACGGTGGTGTGTAGCAGGGCCAGCAGGCCGAACCAGATGCCCACCTCACGGCGCCAGGCCCGCAGGCGCGCGAGACGCGGCCACACCGTAAGGGCCGGGCCGATCGCGAGTGACGCGAACAGCAGCAACAGGCCGGCGTCGCCGAGCGCCCGCCACACGCGGTGTTCCATCGACCATTCCGGGCGACTGAGCACGAAGCCGACCGTCAGCACCACTGCAGCCCCGGCGACGACAGCGTGTCTGACGGCGAGGGCACGCCCTCGCGAAGGGGTCGGGGCAAGGGGAAGAGCGTCGTTCGTCATGTCACACAGCCTCCACGGTTCAGTGGGCGCACCGTACCAGGACGGTGTTCAACTCCTGTAAAGGCGGGGGCGCGCCGTGCGGGACGTCCAGGCGCGTCACGCCCGTTCAGCTATGGGGAGCGACTCTCTTCCAGAGCCTTAACACGAGTTTGACAGATGTCCAGTACGGTGCCGGGGCGAGTGACCGGGGATGACCGTGGCCGCGTTCGCGGCGGGCCGCTCCGGGCCGGCCGAAAGGAGATGATGACACCGGCCGATCCGCTTCGGGCCAACAACTTCGACTTCTTGCGCTTTGTGGGCGCCGTCCTCGTGGTGGTCAGCCACGCGACCTTCGTGCCGACGGGGAGCCTCTGGGCCGATCCGCTGTACGCGCGCTCTGGCGGACAGATGACGATCGGCTGGATCGGGGTGGGCATGTTCTTCGTGATGAGCGGCTACCTCGTCACGTTGTCGTGGCAGCGTCGTCCGTCCGTGCGCGCCTTCGCGGCCGCGCGCGCCCTGAGGCTGTACCCGGCCCTGATCGCTGTGGTCATCAGTGTCTTCGTCGTCGGGGCGGTGATCAGCACGGATGATGCCTACTTCGCGCGGCAGGGTGCGTGGAACTATCTGCTGAATGTCGCTGTGCCCTTCGTCGAGAACCAGTTGCCGGGGGTCTTCCGCGATCAGCCCGCGCGCACCGTGACCGACAACTTCTGGACGCTCCGGTACGAAATCGGCGCCTATGCCCTGCTCGCTGGACTCGGTGCCCTGGGACTGTGGCGGCGCAGCGTCGTTCTGGCGCTGTTCGTCTTCACCACGGCGCTGTTCGCGCTGGGCGGTGAAGCCGCCGAGAGCGGGTGGCTGGACTTGCCGCGCTACTTTCTCGCAGGCGCGCTGCTGTGCCTGCACCGTGACCGCGTGCCGTGGCGCGGCCTCCTCGCGCTCGCCTCGCTGCTGGGGCTGGCCGCCCTGGCCCTGACGGGTGGCCTGAAGCTCGGGTTTTCGGTCTTCGGTGCCTACCTCACGCTGTACCTGGCCCAAGCGCCGTGGCTAAGGCTGCACCACTTCGCGCGCTTCGGCGACGCGAGCTACGGCCTGTACCTCGTGGGATTTTTCGTGCAGCAACTCGTGCAGCGCGCCGTGCCCGGTCTCACGGCCTTTGGCAACTTCACGTTGAGCGTGCCGCTGGCCCTCGCCCTCGCAGCGCTCCTGTGGTTCGCCGTGGAGCGGCCCGCGCTCCGGCTGAAGGCGCGTTTCGTGGCGGGTGACCGGCAATCAGTCTGATCCGGGAGGCCCATTCTCACAGCCGCCGGGCAATGGCCTCCACGGCGCGCAGACCCTGGCCGAAGCGGCCCATGGCCTCCCGGTGCCGCTCAAGCTCGCTGTAGGGGAGGTAGCGCATGTTGAGGTGGGTCACCGCCTGGAATGCTGGGCGGCGCACCTGACCCCGCACGTCGGCCTCCCGTTCGTCCGGGGCGACCAGGTACAGGCCCTGGACGGCCCGCTCGGGGGCACCCAGCGCCAGGTCGAGCAGCCGCACGATGCCCGAGTAGATCGAGGTGGTGTGTTCGACCTCAAAGGCGGCGGCCGGGGCCAGGGTGCCCCCTGCAAACCACACCACGTCGATCAGGCGTACCGCGTCCGCCCCGGGGGTGCCCGCGATGCCGGGCGGCAGGGTCTCCAGGCAGCCGTCGCTCAGCCGGCCCCCCTCGTAAGCCCTGGAGCGGTCGTTGGCCGCGATCCACACCTCGTACCCCAGGGCCCGGCCGAGATCGCGCAGCCAGCCCTGCACCTGGGTGTGGCTGTGATCCCCCTCCTGCGCCGCCCTGAGCGCCCGGCTCGCGCTGGCGGACTCCTCGCGCACGCGTGCCAGGTCTGCCTGCCAGACCCCGACGGCGGCGCTGTCCTCCTCGCGCGGCGGGGGCGCGTACCGCCCACGGCCCAGATCGAAGAGCAGCCCTGCCACCGCCCCCAGGTCATTGGACAGCTGACCCCGGTGCGCGGCAGTGAGCCGCAGCATGCCCTCCCGCAGGGCCAGGTACTCCTCCCACCGGCCCAGTTTCACCCTGGCTCCGGTGAGCGCGTTGTACCCGTTGACGATGGCCGTATTGAAGGGTGGCATATGGGTGGGGTGCAGAAAGTACAGCAGGTTGGCGGCAGCTGGGCCCAGGCCCTTGATCTTCCGGCGGTCGAGGTCGCGGATGGCCTGGATCAGCTCGTCGCCGCCGGAGCAGCAGGCGCAGGTGTCGAGAAAGCGTCCGAAGGCCAGCTGGTTGTCAGGACTTTCGTAGATGTCGGGAATGCGCAGCTTGGGCTTCCACAAGAAGGCATGATCGGCCCCTTTGAACATCTGGCGCTGCTCGGCGATGGAGTGCACGACGGTCTCCAGCGACGAGCCCCGGTACTGAGATCCGAAGGTGCCGGCCCCGATCTCCTGTACCACCGTCTGAAGGCCCCGGCGGATCGAGCGGAAGTTCTTGAGCCGCTCCGCCCACAGGAACCAGGTGTGGTAAGTGCCCCCGGGGTCGTCCCGCCAGTGCCGGATCAAGGTCTCAAGGGTCTGCATCCCAGAGGTCTAGCACAGCGGTCGGCGGCCAGCGGGCGCACCTGCGCCCACCCTTGTCACAGCCGCGTTGGGGGCGTCAGACCCAGCCCGCAGCGTCTCTCGGCTTCATCCCGCCGCCACTGAGCCTGATCCGAATGTTCACCTCCTCTTGAGCGGTCTGCAACCTTTACACGGATTGAACACGGCCGTTCCTACAGTGCAGGGGATTCACCGTTGATGTCCCGCCCTGGCGTCCGTCCTGCCCGCCTCCCTCGACTCCCAGGAGACCGACCATGCCGCAGACCACCGTCCAAATGCTGCAGACCCACCCCCGCCCCACCACTCTGTTCGATCAGGGCACGCTGGCCGAATGCATCGACGCCTGCTTCGAGTGCGCCCAGGTCTGCACTGCCTGCGCCGACGCCTGTCTGGGTGAGGGCGAACACCTGCCGCACCTCGTCCACTGCATCACGCTCAATGCGGACTGCGCCGATATCTGCGCCGCCACCGGCCGGGTGCTTTCACGCCTGACCCTGCCCGACCAGAGCGTGCTGCGTGCCCAGTTGCAGGCCTGCTTGGCCGCCTGCTCGGCCTGCGCCGTGGAGTGTGAGGGGCACGCCCGTGACATGAACATGCAGCACTGCGCGGCGTGCGCTGAGAGCTGCCGCCGATGCGAGCAGGCCTGTCAGGCACTACTAGGGAGCCTGAAGGCATGACGTGACTGCTCCTGACGCTAGATGCCGTGTTGGCAGGAGAGGGAACAACGAAGCGGTTCCAAAGCCCGTGCTGCGCCAAGCTCAGCGCGTCATGGCCGCCCGGGCCGACGACATGCACGATTTCAGAAAATGGCTGCGCCCCCATCTCTGGGCCTCTTTCCGGCCACCCTACTCCTGTCCTAGTGGCCAGAGCGTGGCCGTCTGGGCGCTGTGTCGAGCGCTTGAGCAACCCCCGGCCATCTTCACCCCAGCGGAGATGTGAACACAATCCCAACACAGTCGCCTTAGCGTATCCAGGTGTTCCCCCGCCCTCTCGTGCCCTTTCTTCTGGCCTCCGACGCCGGCGCCGCTCCCTATTCGCAGCAGACTAGTTTCGGCGTGCCAGCACCGCTAATTCAGGCGGCTCAGGTGGGGGCAGGGCTTCCCAGGAGCTGGGAAGCCCTGCCAGACGTCCAAATGGGGCGAATGGAGAGCCGCGTGGTGGAGGTCGCCCCCTTCGACGAGTTGATCCCCAGCTGGAACGTGACGGGCGACCCTGAAAGCCCGCTGAGCGTTGAGGTGCGGGTGCGTAGGGCCGATGGACGCTGGACACCATACGCGGGATTCGGCACCTGGCGAGCGTCCGGGGTGCGGGGCAGCGCTCCCGTAGTTCGCCGCGCGGACGGCACGGTCAACACCGATACCCTGGTGCTGCCCTTCCGCGCCTCGGCCTTCCAGGCGCGGGTGACGCTGGGCCCGGGTCTCCAGCTCCGCCTGCTGTCCTTCAACACCTCGGACACGGCGCTGCGGGGGCGGGATCAGGGGCGCGCCGGTTCACCGCCGACCTGGAATACGGCCCTCGCGGTGCCCGCCCTGTCGCAGATGATCTACCCGGGCGGCGGTGAGGTGTGGTGCAGCCCGACCAGCGTGGCCATGCTCCTGGGCTTCTGGAAGAGACCCGTGCGCGTGCCCGACGCCGCCCGGGCGACCTACGACCCGACCTACGACGGGTTCGGCAACTGGCCCTTCAACACCGCCTACGCCGCCAGCCAGGGAATGCAGGCGTTCGTCACGCGCCTGAGCAGCCTGCGGGGCGCCGAGGCCTATGTGCAGCGGGGCCTGCCTCTGGCCCTCAGCCTGCGCTTCAAAGCAGGCGAGCTGCCCGGCGCGCCGCTGAGCTGGTCGAATGGCCACCTGCTGGTGCTGACCGGCTTCGACGCCCAGGGCAATCCCCAGGTCAACGACCCGGCCGCGCCCGGCGACGCGGGGGTGAAGCGCACCTACCCCCGGGCCGTATTCGAGCGGCTGTGGCTGGGGCACGCCGGCGGCATAGCCTATGTCATGGCTCCCCAACCCTGATGGGCTTCACCGAACGGTCGGGCCAGCGGCGCGGGCATGGGGGGCCACCTGGAGCCAGACGCGCCTGGCTGGCAGCCACCGGCCTAGTGGCGCTGGCGGTGACCACGCTCGGCTGGCGACTTCAGCAGCAGGGGGCGGGCCGCGTGGGCCGGCTGGGAGGCGACTTTCATGCCCTGCGGGCGCTGCCCGGTGGCCGGCTGCTCTACGGGTAGCACGCAGGGGTGTCCATCAGCACGGATGGCGGCCGCACCTGGAGTGCGCCCGACGGCACCGGCGACGTGATGTCGCTCACGGCGTCCCCGGTGTCACCGCTGGTGATGATGGCCGGACACGGCGTGCTGAAATCCAGCCGCGACGGCGGCGCGAGCTGGCAGGACGTAGGCTTCGGCAATCTGGCCAGTCCCGACCTGCACGGCTTCACGGTGGTGCCGGACGCGCCGGACGTCTGGTTTGCCAGCGTCGCGGGCCTCGGTCTGTACAGCCGCAGGGGCGCCCGCGCCTGGCAGGTCGTGGCGCCGGACACGGCGGACGCGAGCGCGCTGGCCGCCGGCCCAGGCGTTGTGCCCCGCCTGTACGCCCTGATGGGGAGCCGATTGATCACCTCGGCCGGGGGCACGACCTGGCAACCGGCCGGGGCAGCTCCCCCGGCCACGGGCCTTGAGGTGCATCCGGTCAGCGGCGATGTCTACCTGGCCGGCCCGAGCGGGCTGTGGCGCTCCACCGACATCGGGGCGACCTGGGAGCGGCTGGGATTCTCTGGCGCGGCTGGTGGCGTCCGATCCCGGGGATGAATGGGGGCTCTACGCCGTTGATCTGGGTGGGCGGGTCTTCCGCTCCCTGGACGATGGACGCACTTGGCACCCGACGGGTCAGCAGCCCTGAATGGATGCACCATCGTTCAGGTGAGAGTTCGGGTGCGATGGCACCCTTCACTGGCCGTGCTCAGGTGTACTTGAGGGCCTCCATCAGCTCCTCGACAATCTCCACGCTGTCCCCCCGGGTGGACGCGGTGGCGACGTGGGCCTCCAGGTGGCCGCGCAGCACGACCTCGCCTGCCCCGGACAGCGCGCCCTGAACGGCCTTGAGCTGCCGCAGCACGTCCACGCAGTAGGCGTCCGGGTCGTCCAGCATGGTCACGATGCTGTCGAGGTGCCCACGGGCGATCTTCAGTCGGCGGGCGGCGCGCTTGCGGGCATCCTCGGGCATGCACAGGTGCCCCGGAGCGTAGGCGGGAGTCGGCTCGGCCGTCATCTCAGCCGCGAAGCTGGGCGCCGTAGCCCTCTTCGGTCACGGCTGCCATCAGCGCCTGGGGATCGGCCTCGCCCTGCACGGTGGCCGTGCCGTCCTGAAGATCTACCCGCACGCTCTGGACGCCGGGCACAGCCTTCAGGGCACCCTCGACCGCCTTCTCACAGTGGCCACACGTCATTCCGGAAACCGTCAGTTCAGTCGTCATGTCCCCAGTATAGACCCTCCGGGGGAGGAATCAAAGGGAAGGACTGCCCGTCATCAGGACTCAACACAGTCTGTTCCATCCTGCACTTGCCCATCCCTCCGCTTCAAGGTAGGCTTGTCTCATATCCCCCCCAGGGGGGTCGGAGGCAACATGGAGACAATCATCGAACTGGGCGTGCAGGGAATGACCTGCGCCAGTTGTGTAGGCCGGGTCGAACGCGGCCTGACCAAGGTGCCGGGCGTCGAGGGGGCGGTCGTGAACCTGGCGACCGAGCGCGCCACCGTGACCTATGACCCGGCCCAGACGACGCCACAGGCGCTGCTGGACAAGGTCAGGGACGTGGGCTACGAGCCGCTGGTGGGCGAGCTCGAGCTGGGCGTGCAGGGCATGACCTGCGCGAACTGTGTGGGCCGGGTCGAGCGCGCGCTGAAGAAGGTGGACGGCGTGCTGGACGCCTCGGTGAACCTCGCCACCGAGCGGGCCAGCGTGCGCTACCTGCCCGGCAGCGTCAGCCCGGGGCAGCTGCGGACGGCCGTCGTGAACGCCGGGTACACGGTACTGGAGACCGGGGGGGGCCAGGATCGCAGCGACCAGGAACGGGCGGCCCGTGAGCAGGAGGTGCGCTCGCTGAAATCGGCCGTCCTCCTGAGCGCCGTCTTCGCCGCGCCCCTGCTGCTGCTGGCGATGGTGCCCATGCTGTGGATGCCGGCCCACATGTGGCTGACAGGGTACGTCAGCCCGTCAGCCATGAACTGGCTCATGCTGCTGCTGGCCGCGCCCGTGCAGTTCGGCCCCGGCCGGCGCTTCTACCGACTGGGCTGGGCCAGCCTGAAGCACCGCAGCCCCGACATGAACTCGCTGGTCATGATCGGCACCAGCGCGGCGTTTTCATACAGCCTGCTGGTCACGCTGGCTCCCGGGGTCTTCCCGGCGGGCACGGCGCATGTGTACTACGAGGCCAGCGCGGTCGTCATCACGCTGATCCTGCTGGGCAAGTATTTCGAGGCCATTGCCAAGGGCCGCTCCAGCGAGGCCATGAAGAAGCTGCTGAGTCTTCAGGCGAAGACGGCGCGGGTGCTGCGAGGTGGCCAGGAACTTGAAGTGCCCGCCGACGAGGTGCTGATCGGCGACCTGATCTCGGTGCGCCCCGGCGAGAAGGTGCCGGTGGACGGCGAGGTCACTGGTGGGCACTCCTTCGTGGATGAAAGCATGATCACCGGCGAGCCGATTCCCGTCGCTAAGCAGGCCGGCGCGGCCGTCGTCGGCGGCACCATCAACCAGACCGGCGCGTTTCAGTTCAGGGCGACCCGGATCGGGGCCGACATGGCCCTCTCTCAGATCATCAAGCTCGTCGAGACCGCCCAGGGCTCCAAGCCGCCCATTCAGGGACTCGCAGACCGGGTGGTCGCCGTGTTCGTGCCGGTGGTGCTGGGCATCGCCGCGCTGACCTTCCTGATCTGGCTGGTGTTCGGCGGGCCGCAGGCGCTGAGCTTCGCCCTCGTGAACACGGTCGCGGTGCTGATCATCGCCTGCCCCTGCGCGATGGGCCTCGCCACGCCGACCTCGGTCATGGTGGGCACCGGCAAGGCGGCTGAACTCGGCGTGCTGTTCCGCTCGGGCACGGCGCTCGAGGGCCTGCAGGGCGCGGGCGTCGTGGCCCTGGACAAGACCGGCACCCTGACCAAGGGTAGGCCCGAACTGACCGACCTGGTAACCACCGGGTTCTTCGGGCGAGACGAGGTGCTGGCCCTGGTGGCCGCCGCCGAGGCCCAGAGCGAGCACCCGATCGCCCGCGCCATCGTGGACGCCGCGCAACGTGAGGGCATGGCCCCCCTGCCGACCGAGCGCTTTGGGGCGGTGCCCGGCTACGGGCTGGAGGCCCAGGTTCAGGGCCGCCTGGTGCAGGTCGGTGCCGACCGCTACATGACCCGGCTCGGGTTGAACGTGGATGACTGTGCCGCCCAGGCCGCGCGCCTCGGGGACGAGGGCAAGAGCCCGCTGTACGCGGCCATTGATGGCCAGCTCGCCGCCATCATCGCGGTGGCTGATCCCATCAAGGAGGGCAGCTTAGAGGCGGTCAGGGCGCTGCACCACCACGGGCTCAAGGTCGCCATGATCACCGGGGACAATGCGCGCACCGCGCAGGCCATTGCCCGGCAGCTCGGCATCGACGAGGTCTTGGCCGAGGTGCTCCCCAGCGGCAAGAGCGACGCCGTGAAGGCCCTCCAGGCACAGGGGCACGCGGTCGCCTTCGTGGGCGACGGCATCAACGACGCGCCGGCGCTGGCCCAGGCGGACGTCGGTATCGCCATCGGCACCGGCACGGACGTGGCTGTCGAGACCGCCGACGTGATCCTCATGGCGGGCGACCTGCGCGGCGTGCCGAACGCGGTGGCCCTGAGCCGCGCCACGCTTCGGAACATCAAGCTCAACCTGTTCTGGGCCTTCGCCTACAACATCGTGCTGATCCCGGTGGCGGCCGGCGTGCTGTACCCGGCGCTCGGCTGGCTCCTGAGCCCGGTGTTGGCGGCGGCCGCGATGGGCTTGTCCAGTGTCTTCGTGCTGAGCAACGCCCTGCGGCTGCGCTCCTTCCGGGCGCCAGTGCGCCTGGAGTCTGTCCAGGCCCAGCCCACGGTCGCCCACGCCTGAACGGCACCTGACCTGCCCCAAGCCGCCTTTCCCTCTTCAGGAGATTCCATGACCAAACTCACCGTCGGCCCCTGGATCGCCGCACAGAAACTCCCCAGCCGCGACGTGGCGCGTGATCGCCTCGCCTTTCTGACGCGCACCCAGCTGCGCCAGACGCCACAGGCCGTCGCCGGCTTTCCATTGGTCGGTCTGGGCGGCAGTTGCGGCAAGCCGTGCTTCGCCCTGCCCTTCGTACTGACCTGGACGGAGGCGAACACCCGCGCCCTGGAGGCCGTGGCCGCCGAGTTCGGCTGTTACGTCGAGTACGGCGTCTACCCGCACCTGAAGCTCCCTGACACGGATCAGGAGGTGGCGGCCGTGCAGGACTGGACGACCTTCGGCATGGTGTACCTGCGCCCCGGCTACGAGCGCGCCGAGGAACTGCTCGTGCGCCTCGCCGGGGCGCTGGCGCCGGAGGCAGGACAGGCCTGAGGCTGAGTGATCCGGGCCACCCTTATCCCTCGATCCGCCCCTCAGTCCAGACTCAGTGGATTGATAGCGGTGCCCTGAAAGGTCAGCCGGAAGTCCAGATGGGGCCCGGTGCTGTTGCCGGTGCTGCCCACCCGGGCGATCACCCGACCGGCGTCCACACGGGCGCCCTTCAGCACCAGATTGGCGCTGTTGTGGCTGTAGCGGGTCTTGAACCCGTCCCCGTGATCCACGACCACTGTCCAGCCCCAGCCCGTGCGGGCGTCGAAGCGGGACTCGCTGACCACCCCGGCCCGCGCCGCGCGGATGGGCGTGCCGGTGGGCGCGGCGAGATCGATGCCCTCGTGACCTGTCCGGAAGGGGGTGGTCAGGCGGCCCTGCACGGGCAGCGCGCCCACCCGGATGGACGCCGTGCGAACCGCCGGGGTGCTCCGGGCACTGGCTGGTGCTGACCTCACTGGAAGGATCAGCCGCTGCCCGACCTTCAGGGCGCGCCGGGCGTCCAGGCCGGGATTGGCCGCGATCAGGGCGCCGATGGTCGTCGACTGGCGCCGCGCAATGTTGTACAGGGTGTCACCGGGTTCCACTGTCCAGGTCTGGGCGGAACCGGCCTGCGGCAGTGTCAATGACATGCCCGCCAGGAGGGTGCCCCGCTCCAGCTGGGGATTGGCCTGAATCAGTGCGCTGACGGTGGTGCCGTGACGGACGGCCAGGCGGGTGAGGGTATCACCCCGCTGGACGGTGATGGTGACGGCAGTGGCCGGGCTGATCCAGAGCAGGGCCAGCGTCAGAAACACAGTGGGTCGCATGAATGACACGTAGCTTGCCGCAGCCGTGTAAAGGTCGTGTTAAATCCTGGTGAGGCCGGGCAGCTTCCTGCTTCCGTTCTCCCATGCCACACGAAAAAGCGCACCCCAAGGAAGGGGCGCGCTGCGAGGCACCGGGTTAGGCGCCGCGCTTGGTCAGCCACAGGCGGAAGTCGTACATCTCCCCGGCCTGCGCCGTCACGATGTCACGGGCCAGCTTAAGCACGCGGGCGTCGCTGCTCTTCTCCAGCGCCAGCTGCGCCATGTCCAAGGCCGACGAGTGGTGGGGCAGCATGCCCTGGACGAAAGCCTGATCCGGCGTCTTTGAGGTCTTCACCGCGTTCGCCATGCCCGCCATGCTGCTCTTCATCATGGTGGCCATGGCCGCGTCATTGCCGCCGAACGCCGGCAGCAGCTTGGTCATCGTATTGATCTCCTTCGCCTGATCCTGGATGATCAGATTTGCCCACTTCTTGACTGTGGCGTCCTTGCTCACCGGCAGCACGGCGCGGGCCATGTCGATGGCCGTCTGGTGGTGCGGGATCATCATGCTCAGGAAGGCGCGGTCGAAGGCCTTGCCGTTGAGCTTCTGCAGGCCGCTCATATCCATGGACATGCCGCTCATCGGCATCGTGCCCTGTCCCATCGGCATGGCGGCTGGCGTCATGCCCATCTTGGAGTGATCCATCCCACCCATGGCGCCCTGTGCGAGTGCAATGCCGCTCACGAGGGCGGCCGATCCAACCAGAAGAAGTGCAGTTCGTTTCATGTCCTGAACCTAGAGCGGCGGTGTAAAATTCCTGTTAAGCGGGCGGATTTCAAGGTCTGCTCAAGCGGACATGAGGGGTCGGGGAAGCGTTGGGGTGGCCGGTGCCGTCCGACTCCAGCCAAACTGTGGCCCTGACTCCGTCGCCACGCCCCTACTGCCTTTACACGAGGTTTACACAATCCTAGTAGCGTCACGTCCACGTCGGGTGGCTGTACGCCTGCACCGTGGAGGTCGTTACGAACCCAGTCTTTCTGAACATCGGCGGCTTTACCATCGCTTGGTATGGGGTGCTCATCACCCTGGGCATCGTGGCCGGCGTCTGGGTCGGTACCCGGCTGGCCCGGCAACGCGGGCTGAATGTCGACCTCTTCAACGACATCATCCTGTGGATGATCGTCTGGGGCCTGGTGGGCGCGCGGCTGGTATTCGTGCTGACCTCCTGGAACCAGTTCGCGGGCACGCCCTTCCCGCGCATCCTGCTGGATGTCGTGAACCTGCGGGCCGGCGGCATCTCCATCCACGGCGGCCTGATCGGTGGGATTCTGGTGCTGGTGTACTACGCCCGCAAGTACCGCTTCGACTTCTACCGCTACGCCGACCTGGCCGTGCCCGGCGTGGCCTTCGGGATTATCGGCGGGCGCATCGGCAACATCATGAACGGCACCGACACCGTGGGCCGCGTGACGGGTTGGCCCATCGGCTTCCGCTGGCCCGACTCCGCCCGCGCCTTCCACGACGGCGCCTGCGTGCGGGCGGCCAACCCGGACATGGATCTGTCGCAGTACTGCCAGACCATCGGCGGAGTGCAGGTCATGACCGCGCCGGTGCATTTCACGCAGCTGTACGGGGTGATCATCGGCATCATCCTCTCGGTCGCCGCCTACTACTGGCTGCGCTCGCGCAAGTCCGGCTGGGCCTTCTGGCAGTTCTGGCTGTGGTACAGCGTCCTGCGCGCCGGCTGGGAGGAGACCTTCCGCCTGAACCCGCTGCTGCCCAAGACCTATCTGAACCAGGGCCTGAACGCGCCGGGGATCGGGCTGTTCACCGAGACGCACGTCATCAGCGTGGTGCTGATCGTGGTCAGTGTGGTGATGCTGCTGAGACTGCGAAACCGGCCTGACGACCACGCCGTCAGTGGTGAATTCCTGATACCCGACGGTTCGGCGGCCAAGGCAGTCTCCAAACCACGTCTGGAGAAGTTATGAAGTCTGCCCTGAGTCGCCGGTGGATGGCCCTCCCCCTGCTGCTGGCCGCGTGCTCGTCCGGGCCGCTCAACGACGTGCAGACCTTTACCTTCCCATCTGGCGACCACCGGGAAGGGCAGGTGCAGTACGAGCAGACCCCGCCGGCGGGCGGGCCGCACAACCCGACCTGGCAGACCTGCGGGGTGTACGCTTCGGCCCTGTATCCCGAATACGCCGTCCACAGTCTGGAGCACGGCGCGGTGTGGATCACCTACCAGGCGTCGCTGAGCGAGATTCAGGTGCGCGCCCTGGAGCGGCTGGCCGAGGGCCGCACGCACGTGCTGGTTTCCCCCGTGGGACAACAGGCCGCGCCGGTGGTGTTGACCGCCTGGGGCGCCCGGCTCGAGATGCCAGGCACCGGGGATGCCCGCATCGGGGCGTTCCTGAAACGCTATGAGCGGAGTTCGCGATCCCCGGAACCCGGCGCGCCCTGCGCAGGCGGCTACGCGGGGACGATGTGACCGCCCGCGCCCAGCCCGCATCGGTTCGGGAGGTCACATGGCGACCGTCCTGATCGTCGACGACGACCCGGCGATCCTGGAGGTGCTACAGGCCTACCTGCTCGCCGACGGACACCGGGTCGAGACCGAGAGCGACGGGCTCGCTGCGCTGCCCCTGCTGGCCCGCGCCGATGTGGCGGTGATCGACTGGATGCTGCCGGGCATGAGCGGCGTGGAACTCACCGCCTACGCCCGGCGCGACCATCCCCAGCTTCCCATCCTGCTGCTGACCGCCCGCAGCGAGGAGGAAGACCGCCTGCGCGGCCTAAACGCCGGGGCGGATGACTACGTGGTCAAGCCCTTTAGCCCACGCGAGGTGGTGGCGCGCGTGCGCGCCCTGCTGCGCCGGGCCGGGGTCGGTGAGGGGATCGAGGTCGGGGCGCTCTCGCTGAGCCTGACCAGCCGCGCCGCGACCCTGCGCGGGCAGCCGCTGGCCCTGTCCCGCACCGAGTTCGACCTGCTGGCCACCCTGGCCCAGCATCCGGGGCTGGTCTGGTCGCGCGAGCGGCTGATGGAACGCGTCTGGGGGCCGGACTATCCCAGCGTGACGCGGGTGGTGGACGTGCATATCACCTCGATCCGCCGCAAACTGGGGGACGACGCCGAGTCGCCCACCTTCATCGAGACGGTGCGCGGCCTGGGGTATCGGTTCCGGGAGGACTGATCCACGATGCGACTCTTTCCCCGCCTGCTGATCAACCACCTCGCGGTCGTCGCGGTGATGGCCAGCGTGTTCCTGATCGCCGCCGAGGTGGCCGCCCACCCCTTCATCGCCCACCACGTCGATCAGATGGTGGGGTTGATCGGCCCGCAGGGCGCGCGGCTGCGCCCGGATCTGTACCTCGGCATGCGCGGCACCCTGACCTGGGCGCTGCTCACGGCGCTGCCGCTGGCGCTGCTGGTGGCCGCCCTGACGGCCTGGGTGGCGGCACGGCGCGTCACCGCCTCGGTGCGCAGCCTGCAATCGGGCAGCCGCGCCCTGGCGCGCGGGGAGTACGACCGGAGGCTGCCGGAAGCGGGGCTCACCGAGTTCGCCGAACTGGCGCACAGTTTCAATGTCATGGCAGGCACTCTGGGCCGGGTCGAGCAGACACGCGTCGAGCTGATCGGCAACGTCGCCCACGAACTGCGCACCCCGGTCAGCGCCGTGCGCGGCTACGTGGAGGCGGCCCAGGACGGCATCCTGCCAGCCGGGCAGGCCCTGAGCGCGGTGGCGCGCGAGGTCGCGGGCATGGAGCGGCTGGTCAATGACCTGAGCCTGGTCAGCCGCGTGGAGGCGGGGCGGGTCGAGCTGAAGATGACCGACGTGTCCCTGAGTGAACTGCTCTTACAGGTGCAGGAACGCTTTGCGCTGGCCTACGAGGAACGCGGTGTGATCCTGGAAGTGGCCGATCCCCCCTCGTCCCAGACCGCGCGTCTCGACCCCGAGCGGGCCCACCAGATCCTGGCCAACCTGCTGCGCAACGCCCTGCGCCACACCCCGCCGGGTGGCCGGGTGCAGGTGACGGTAAGGGACGGAGAGGAACTCTCGCTGGCGGTGACCGACAACGGCGCCGGCATCGCCCCCGAGCACCTGGAGCGGGTCTTCGAGCGCTTCTTCCGCGCCGACGCGGCCCGCACGCGGGGCGAGGGCAGCGGGGTCGGCCTGACCATCGCCCGGGGCCTGGCCCGCGCCATGGGGGGAGACCTGGAGGTGCGCTCGGCGCCGGGACGGGGCAGCACCTTCACCTGGACGCTCACAATTCCCTGAGGTTCGCGGCGTCGAGAGCCAGGGATGTGAGCGACCCTGCCTGATACACGGACGCTGATCCGGGTCAGGTTAGGGTGCGGATCCTGTCCGCTACGGTAATCTCGATGGTGCCGGGAGAAAGGAGCGAAGGGTGGAGGATCTGAGGGTGCTCACGCAGATGCGGGTTCGGGAGGCGCAAGCGCTGCTGAACGCCGGAGAACATTCAGGGAGTTACTACCTGCTGGGCTACGCCCTGGAATGCGCGATCAAGGTATGCATCGTCAAGACCATTCCCGCTTTCACGGTGCCGGATCGTCGGCTGATCGACAAGATGCACACACACGACCTAGAAGAGCTCCTTAAGCTGGCCCAGCTGTGGAATGACCTCCTCCGTCACAGCGGCACGGACGCGCAGTTCGGGCTGTACTGGGCCGTAGCCAAGGACTGGAACGAACACAGCCGCTACAAAGCCTGGAGCGCGGCGCAGGCCAGGGATCTGCATGTGGCAGTTACGGATGGAGGAAGTGGGGTGCTGCCATGGATTCAGCAACGCTGGTAAACGAGCAGCGGGTGGCCGGCGCAAAGCTGCTGCGGCTTCTCGACCGTGCTCTATTCCCGGTACAGGCGGCCCTCTGGCTCTACGAAACGGAAACGGGCATCTGGCGCCTGATCCTGGCCACGCCGTGGGTTCAGCAGTTCGGGCCTCTGGAAGCCTACCGGCAGGTTCAGCAGACGCTGATGGGCCTTCCGGAAGCACCGCTGCTGCTCAGCCGCGTCCAACTCCTGGCAGACGACGATCCCTTCGTGCAGAGCCTGGCCACGACTCTGCCGCTGAGCGGTTCGGAGCAGCTGGAGGTGCGGGGCGAGACGGCCGGCGCCTTCGAGTTGCCACACGCCTTCATCTACCGCCTGTTGACCCGGGCGGGGGTGTGGAACAACGGCGCTCTGGTGCCGGTCGACCCCCCCGTCTCCACCCGCTCCCGGGCTTTTGTGGACGCCTACCGGCGCGAGCCTCATTTTTTACTGGGCGCGGCGCTGGTCGATATGGAGCGCGAGCGGAGCCTGCGCTCAGCCTGGGATGCGCTGCGGGCGGAGATCCGTGACACCCTGCTCGCCGAACCGTCGACCCGCTCCCGGTTCCTGCGCGAGCGCGGCGACGGCCTGCCGGATGTGTGGGCTTCCGGCCTCTATCAGAGTCAGGGGTACTACCGCCCGTTGCGGCCCGAGACGCCGGACTACTGGCGGCGCAACCGGGACTGGCTTCGCCAGGCTCTCGACCTGGCTGTGACCCACGACGTCAAGTTTCTGTGTCTCTGGACGCTGCTTGACGCCCGGGCTATGCCCGCCGACTTGATCGATACCGTTCGCCTGTTTACCCGGAGCGAGGCGGCCGCCCGGCGGCTGGCGCGCACCCTGGGCAACCCCTACCTTCAGCTGATTCCTCCACTCCTGCACCGTCTGGAGTGGATCGCAATCCAGCAGGAACGTTCAGTTGCCGTGGTGTGGGACGACGACCATGATAGTCGGGGCTTCGAGAATCTGGGGCTGTATCAGGCGCTGCACGGCCAGGGCCATCTCACACGGATGTCTCCACCCACCTTCACCAATACCCGGCATGAGCCCCTGCTCGGCCTCGCAGACGTGCTGTGCTACGTGGCCGGCCGCTATCTTCACGGAGTCAGGATGCGTCAGGTTCCGCCGGATATCGGCGACTGGTGGCGCACCTACGTGTTTCCCAGCCTGCTTTCCTCCGGTGCGCCCGCCGACCAGCGCGCCGAGTGGGCCCTCACAGTGGAACTGGCCCTGGCGCAGTATGGCCACACCGAGGTCAACCCATCGGCGCTCAGGGAGCTGCGCAACCGCTTGGCGCACGATATCGATGGGGCTCAGGTGCAGGAGTGGTTTCCAGAGTCAGGTTAAAGCGGCACCGTCAGGCCCCACGGGTGTACGGGAACCGCACTCTTGCAGTGCGGCCCCCGTCTGACCTGAGTATATCCCATGGGCAGAGTCGTGGGGCAGATGCCGCCCGGGAACACGGTTCGTGTTCCGGAAGCAGACCTGGGTGGGCAGCGCCTGCCCACCCAGGTCTGCCTCTCACCCACTGACCAGGCGCACCATGAGATCTGAAGAGCGCTCTGCAGGACGCCGTGACGGGGGCATGGGAAGGATGGGATCTGGTCGGGCCCGCCACGGCGCCCGGGTGAGTGCCGATAGGAGGAGGAGAAGGGCCAGCGCACTGCCCCACACCACCCAGTCGCCGTACCGCGTGTATAGGGTCTGCCCCTCCCGGACATCGAAGGCGGCCCGGTACGCCCCGCGCTCGCCGCGGGGGGCCCGGAATCCCACCCGGCCCCAGGGATCAATCACCGCGCTGACCCCGTCGTTCCCCGCGCGCAGCAGAAAGCGCCGGGTCTCGATGGCGCGCAGGCGGCCGAGCTGGAAGTGCTGCTCGGCCCCGGCTCCGCGGCCGAACCAAGCGTCGTTGGAGATCACCACCAGCACGGTGGCGCCGGCCCGCACCGCCTGACGGCTGAGCCGGGCGAACACTGACTCGTAGCAGATGCTGACTCCAGCGCGCAGACTCCGCAGCGGCAGTACGTTCAGGGCGCTCCCAGGGGTGACAGTGGTGTAGCCGCTCATCCCCAGGCCTCCCAGCACCGGCGCGTACAGGCCGCCCAGCACGCTGGCGAAGGGCAGACGCTCCCCGAAGGGCACCAACACGCGCTTGTCCTGCCGCCCGGTGACCGCGCCGTCCACCCCGTAGGCGCTGTTGCGGGCCTGACCCGGCACGTCCCCCGGCGCGCCGACCACCAGGGGGATGCGCAGCCGTTGCAGGGCCGGCAAGACCGCAGGATCCGATGGGGGCAGGGGGCTGGCCGTCTCGGGCCAGACCACCAGGTCGGCCGGCCCCTGCCGCAGCGCCCCCTGCGTCAGGCCGAGATAGACCTGCAACTCCTCTTGCGTGCGCCCCTGGGCCTTGCGCCGGGGATCGATGCCGCCCTGCATGAGCAGCGCTGTCCGGGGGGTGGGCACCGTCCCCGGCGTGATCCACAGGCCCCAGCCCAGGCCCGCGCTCCAGACCGCGAGGGTGCCCAGCAGCGCCGGGGCGCGGTACCCGCCCAGCCCGGCCAGGACGCTGGCCGTCCCGGTCACCAGCAGCGTCAGCAGGGGCGCCCCCCCGAGGCTGGCGAGCTGGGCCAGCGGCGTCGGGATCAGGGCGGAGCCGGGGAAGCCCCACGGAAAGGCCAGCGGGCCGAGGGTACGCAGCGCCTCGAGCCCGACCCAGGCCAGGGGCAGCGCCAGCAGGGTGCGCGGGCCGAAGACCACGCGGGTCAGCGCCAGCGGCGCGGCCCAGCACAGGGCGGCGGCGGGCAGCACCAGCACGGTCAGGACGCCACCCAGCGGCCCCAGCACGTCCGCCATGCTGCGCGGCAGCCAGGCCAGGTGGACAGTGAAAAAGCCCAGGGCGAACCAGAAGGCGCTCCGGAACGCCTGCGGGCCGCCAGCGCTGTGGGCCAGGCGGCGGTGCAGGGCGGCCAGCGGCAGCGGAGCGAGCGCGGCCAGCGGGGGGAGTGCGAACAGCACGCCCAGCAGCGCCCCCCACAGCGCGTCTCCCAGCGCCGCCGGCCAGGGCGCAGGCGTCAGGCGGGTTCGCCAGGCCCGGAAGGTGGTCGGGGTCGTCACGCGCCGCACGCTACGGCGGGGCTGTTCAGGTGGCGTTAAGGGTCGGGGACACCTTTACACGGTGCCAACACGGCGTGGCTACCCTCGGCGCATGACCTCGCCTCCACCCGATCCCCGGCGGGCGCCACCCCGCCGCCGCCAATCCAGCATCTGGCCCGGGATTCTGCTCGCCCTGGCCGTCGGGGGCGGCGGCGTCTGGCTGGTCAGCTCGCTGGCCGAGCGCCCCGGCGCCGCCCCCATGGATCCGGCCATGCCCGTGATGCCCGGCATGTCGGCGCCCGCCACCCCGGCCGGGCGATGATGGGCCCGGGCGAACCTCCGAACCGCCTGGCGCGTTCCCGGCGCCCAGACGCCCGACTGATCCGGCGCTCACGGATTATCGCCGGCCTGGCTCTGCCCGTGTTCCTGGGGCTTGGGGGGGCGTTTTTCAGGCTGGGTCTGGCCGCACCTGCCCCGAAAGACACGCCTCCCCCGGGCCGCGGCACGCTGTGGAGCGCAGATGGCCGGATCCTGGCGGGGGGGCCGCTGGAGCGCCGGCGTACACCGCAGGACGGTCTGGCGGCGCCCGTACTGGGCTTCGTGGGGGTCTCAGGCGGCCTGGAGGGCGCAGAGCGGGCCCTGGACGGCCCATTGCAGCGGGGAGAGGACGTCACCTTGACCCTGGACACGCGCGTGCAGGGGGCGGTCGAAGACATCCTGGCCGAGGCGGTGCGCCGCACCTCGGCGCAGTACGCGACCGCTGCTGTGCTCGACACGCATACGGGCGAGCTCCGCGCGCTGGCGTCGGTGCCGGGCTACGATCCGGCGGCCTGGCGCACGGCGCCCCCAGAGCGCTGGCGCAACCGGGCAGCGCTTGATGAGTACGAGCCAGGCAGCGTCCTCAAGGCCTTGATCGTGGCCGCCCTGCTCGACGCCGGACTGACTACCCCGGAGACGCGGTATGACACACCTATGCGCCGCCAAGTGGCGGGCGCAACCATCGGCGACCTGGTGCTGCACCCGGACACTCTAACTACCCGGGAGATCCTGCGCTACTCCAGCAATGTGGGCATGACCCGGCTGGTCGACGGTGTACCGGCCGAGCTGTTGCGGCGTGCCTTGGCAAACTATGGTCTGGGGCAGCCGCCGCGCATTGGTGTGCCGGCTGGCGACGGCGTGCTGCGGGACGCCGCCGACTGGAGCGAACTCTCACAGGCCACCATGGCCTTTGGGCAGGGCCTGACCGTCACCACGCTGCAGCTTGTGGCCGCGTTCAACGTGCTCGCCACCGACGGGCGCTACGTCACGCCCCGGGTGCTCGCTGCGGCCCCACTACAGACGCGGCCAGTGCTGCGCCCGGCCACCGCCGCCCAGATGCGCGAGGTGCTACACGGAGTGATCGACGAGGGCATCCGCACCAAGGCGGCGCTGCCCGGTTACCACGTGGGCGGCAAGACCGGCACCGCCCAGGTGGTGGTGGGTGGACGCTACAGCCCGGACGTCTTCTCCTCGACCTTCGCCGGCTTCCTCCCCGCTGCCCGGCCGCGCTTCACCGTGGCGGTGATGGTGCGCGGCGCCCAGCGTGAGTTCCAGGGCTCGCAGCTGGCGGCGCCCATCTTCCGTGACATCTCCGGGGTGCTGTTCTCGCTCTACGCGCTGGCGCCAGAGGGCGCGGACGTCCCTGAAGGGGTGCGCAGCGAACCTTGAGCCACTGCCGACCCCGAAGCGAGTTGCGGGTCTCATCAGCTCAACGCCCAGAATCGGTGGATGGCCATGCCATTGCGTGCCCCTTGATGGGCCTGCGTGCCCACGCTCTGAGCAGCAGATGCTTAGCCAGGCCAACGGGCGCCGTGCCTCCCTGTAAGGGGTCACACTCTTCCTCAACCAGGCAGTGATTCCTGCTCGTGGGCACCCTGTACGCCGCTCGCGGGTTCCGCTTCGCGCCGTCGGATGACGGCGGCGTGCGCCAGGTGGGTCGGGCGCTCCCGGCCAGGCGGTGTGCCACCGCAATCCGCTGGATCTGGAAGGTGGGGCGTCAGCGGTCGGGGCCCATGCACCTGCATGGGCCCCGACTGCTGACGACTGAAAGCTACTGCCGGTGGGCGGGGTGGGGATCCTCGCTGAGCCACTGCTGATGCACCTGCTCGTGGCTCAGCTTCAGATGAACGTGCTCGTCAACGTGATCGACCGCGCTGACGGGCAGCCAGTGGGCCTGACCGGAGTCGTCGTTGGTGAGTTTCAGATAGTCACCGTCGACGCTGTCGACCTGGCCGTGATGCTGGCCATCGGCGCAGGTGACGGGCATGCCGGGCTGGATGTGGGACTGCATATTCATAGGGTGCCTCCTGAGCCGTCAGCCTAGTCGCGGCTTCCCAGCAGCCTGATGAGCCACAGGGCAAGTAACCTTCATATCTGAGCAGACTTACATATGAGTGGTAACTCAGGTATACTTGCAGGATGACCGCCTCGCCCCTTGCGCCAGACGACGCCTCCCCATCAACCCGCCTGACCTATTTCGTAGACGGGATGGATTGCGCAAGTTGTGTGCAGAACGTCGAACGCATGATCGGGATGCTCCCAGGTGCCAGCGGCGTGAAAACCAGCTTCAACAAACAGACCCTGGAACTCCAGCTGGACGAGGCCATCACGGGGCGGAGTACCCTGGAAAAAAATCTCAAGGCTCTGGGCTATGAGCCGTCCGTCCTGGCTGATGCCAGCGCGCCAGCGGTTCCCGAGTCCCACGCGGGTCGCGATCATAGCGGGCATGATCACGCCGACCACGGGCATGCCCATGAAGCCCTGAAACCGGGCCAACCCTGGTACACCACCGGTCAGGGCAAACTGGTGGTGACCTCGGGCGTCCTGCTGGCGGTGGCCTGGCTGCTGAGTTCGGTAGAACCCCAGTTTGCGACCTATGGATTTATCGCCGCGACCTTGATCGGCGTGTGGCCGCTGGCGAAGAAAGCCGTGGCCAGCGCCCGCTTGGGCGACCCGTTCAGCATCAACATGCTGGTCAGTGTCGCCGCCCTTGGCGCGATCCTGATCGGCCAGGCGGCCGAGGGCGCCGTGGTGGTGTTCTTCTTTGCCGTGGGCGAACTGCTGGAGGGGATCGCCGCCGGGCGGGCGCGCGCGGGCATCCAGGCCCTGGCCGCGTTGACCCCCAAAACCGCCCTGCTGGTGGACAACGGGCAAACCCGTGAGGTGCCCGCCGACGCCCTCGCGGTGGGGCAGAGCGTGCAGGTCAATCCCGGCGCCCGTGTGCCGGCGGACGGCACCATTCTGACGGGAACCTCCAACCTCGACGACTCCCCCGTGACCGGTGAGAGCGTACCGGTCGTGAAAACCGTCGGCGACAGCGTCTACGCCGGGAGTATCAACACCGATGGCGTGCTCACCCTGCGGGTGGACAAGGCGGCCAGCGACAACACCATCGCCCGCATCATCCACATGGTCGAGGAGGCCGAGGGCTCTAAGGCCCCCACGGCGCGCTTCATCGACCGCTTCAGCCGCTCCTACACGCCGGGCGTGGTGGCGGTCTCGGCCCTGGTGGCCCTCGTCCCACCGATTTTCCTGGGCGCCGAGTGGTACCCCTGGCTCTACAAGGGCATCGCGCTGCTGCTGATCGGCTGTCCCTGCGCGCTGGTGCTCTCCGTGCCCGCCGCGATCACCAGCGGCATCAGTGCCGGCACCCGGCGTGGCCTGCTGATCAAGGGGGGCGCCGCCCTGGAGGCCATCGGGTCGGTCAAGACCATCGCCTTCGACAAGACGGGCACGTTGACCGCAGGCAAGCCGCGCGTGACGGATGTGGTCGGGGTGGGGATCGAGCGGAACGAGGCGCTCCGCCTTGCTGCCGCCGTGGAATCGGGCAGCAGCCATCCGCTGGCGAGGGCCATCACCGACGCGGCCACGCAGGACAAAGTCACGGTTCCCCCGGCAACGGATGCCCAGGCCATTCCCGGCAAGGCGGTCACCGCCACCGTCGAGGGCCGGGCGCTCAGCGTCAGCTCGCCTCGTCACGCGGCCACGCTGACGACCCTGAGCCCCGACCTCGGCCGACAGATCGCCGCCTTCGAGGAGCAGGGCCGCACGACCGTCGTGCTGCTGGACAGGATGACTCCGCTGGCCGTGATCGCCATCCGCGACGAGCCCCGACCGGATGCCAAAGCTGCCCTTGCGCGACTGCGTGATCTGGGCGTGAACACCGTGATGCTGACCGGCGACAATGCCCGCACCGGGCAGGCCATCGGCCGTGACCTGGGGGTCGAGGTGCAGGCCGAGCTGCTGCCGGAAGACAAGCTGAAGACCATCGCGGAGCTGAAGACCCAGGGCGGCGTGGCGATGGTCGGCGACGGCATCAACGACGCGCCCGCGCTGGCGCAGTCGGACGTGGGCATCGCCATGGGCGGCGGCACCGACGTCGCGCTGGAGACTGCGGACGCCGCCCTGCTGCGCGAGCGGGTGATGGGCGTGGCCGAGCTGGTGCAACTCTCGCGCGACACTATGGTCAACATCAAGTGGAACATCGCCTTCGCGCTGGGTCTCAAGGCCATCTTCCTGGTCACCACCTTGCTGGGCTACACGAACCTCTGGATGGCGATCCTGGCCGATACCGGCGCCACGGCCATCGTCACGGCCAACGCCCTGCGGCTGCTGCGCTGGAAGGGCGGCAGAGGCCTGTCCACGCCAGGAGGCACAGCGCCCACCTTGGCTCGTAGCGGAGCCTGAACGTGCCCGCTGAAGGTGACATTCCCCTGC
The DNA here is from genome assembly GCF_034440735.1 of Deinococcus sp. AB2017081. Classification (NCBI taxonomy): domain Bacteria; kingdom Thermotogati; phylum Deinococcota; class Deinococci; order Deinococcales; family Deinococcaceae; genus Deinococcus; species Deinococcus sp. AB2017081. The sequence continues at coordinate 76,438 of NZ_CP140099.1, forward strand.
CCATCATCCTCTACACCGTGCCGGGCTGCGCCGACTGCGAGGCCATCAAGCGGCTGTTGACTCACAACGGCGCACTTTTCACCGAGAAGAACGTGCGGGGTGACCCGCAGGCGCTGGCAGAGATGCAGCGGCGCGCGGACGTGCGGATCGCCCCGGTCACGGTCATCGGTGATCAGGCCTTCTATGGCCCCTTCGACGAGCAACGTCCCCGCATTCTGGCGGCCCTTGCGGCCGGTTCCCCGTCCCTTTGAGCTCCCCCCTGCTTCAAATCCTGTCGCTGACACTTATCCCGGTGGTGGCCACGATTCTAGGCGGCACACTCGCCAGTGTCCGCACCCCCAGCGCGACGCTGCGCAGTCTCGTGCAGCACTTCGCGGCGGGGGTGGTCTTTGCGGCCGTGGCCGGCGAGCTGCTGCCCGAGATCACGCGGGGCCATCAGCCGCTCGGCGTGGTGATCGGCTTCGCCCTCGGCGTCGGTCTGATGCTGATCATCCGGCAGTGGGCGGAGCGGCTGGAAGGGTCAGCGAGCACGCCCAGAGGCACCACCGGCCTGATCACGGTGGTTGGCATCGACGTGCTGATCGACGGCCTGCTGATCGGCGTGGGCTTCGCGGCGGGCGCGCGGGTGGGTACCCTGCTGGTGGTCGCCCTGACGCTGGAACTGCTGTTCCTGGGCGTCTCGGTGGCGGCCAGCCTGAGGCAGTCGGGCCGCTCCAGAGGCCGCACCATCGGCACCGTGAGCGGTCTGAGCCTGCTGGTGATCGTCGGCGCCCTGATCGGCGGCCTGCTGCTTCAGGGGCTCTCCGGGCTGGCGCTGGAGATCGTGCTGTCCTTCGGCGCGGCCGCGCTGCTGTTCCTGGTCACCGAGGAACTGCTGACCGAGGCGCACGAGGTCAGGGAAACCCCGCTGATCACCGCCTCGTTTTTCGCGGGCTTCGTGGCGCTGTACTTGCTGGAACTGGCGTCGTGAGGGGACGGCGACGGCAGGCGGCGTTCCTGGTGCCCACCAGTGGGCTGGTCGACCTCGCCGTCGCGGTGCTGGCCTTCAATCACCAGCACCTCGTGCTCGCGCCGGTGTACGGCGCCCTGGGTCTGGGACTGCTGGTCGCCCACGTCTGGCGGTGGCGCTGGGCGCCGCAGTGGTGGGACGTGGTGGGCCTCAGCGTGGGGCTGGGCCTCGCGCTGGGGATTCTGTCGGCGGAATGGCGGGCGGTGTGGTGAGTCGGCGCGTTCCCTGGGACCCTGACCGGCACTCGGCCTGCTCACGCCCGGCGCTGGCGAGTTTCCTCCGGCGGAAGACCGACGGTTTGGGTCAGTCAATGGCTCTGCAGACCTGCCGGTGGCTGGCCCAGGACAGCCGCCGCCGCACCTGGGCAGGCCACGCCGCCGGTTGGTGGGTACACCACCGGGCCGGTAGCCTGACATGAGGGAGGTCTCCCGATTCGCCTCCCGGCTGGCCAGTCGCGGCGCCAGCGCGCGGACGCGTCTGCTGTCCATGGGCGGAGCCGGACTGGGGGTCTACCTGCTGCTGCCCGACGCCTGGCCGTGGTTCTTGCAGGTGTTGCTGGCCTGGGACGCCGCTGCCCTGGTCTTTTTACTTCCCACCTGGTGGATGCTGGTGGGCGCGGACGCGGCCGAAACCCAGCAGCTGGCCACCCGTGAAGATCCTGCCCGCGCCAGCGCCCGGGGGCTGCTGCTGGTGGCGAGCAGCATGAGCCTGGTCGGGGTCGGCCGGGGACTGGCCGAGGCCGGACAGCTCGGCGGCACGCTGGAGGTCGTCCTGACGGTGGGCAGCCTGCTGGCGGTCGCGCTGTCATGGAACACTCTTCACACCGTCTACACCCTGCATTACGCCCACCTGTACTACGCGGGCCGCCAGGGCGGGGTGGACTTCAATCAGGACGTAGAGCCGGCCTACCGCGACTTCTTCTACCTGGCCTACACGGTGGGAATGACCTACCAGGTGTCGGACACGCCCGTCAGCCGCGCGGCCCTGCGTTTCGAGATCATCAAGCACGCCCTGCTCGCTTTCGTGTTCGGCACCGTGATCGTCGCGTTCTCGATCAATATGGTCGCGGGGCTCTTGAAATGAGCAGCGCCGGCCTGTGATGTGGCGTCCCGGTTCGGGACGCCACATCACAGGCCGGCGACCCCGATGCTCCTGAGACCCGCGTTCAACCGCTCACGGGTCAGCGCGCCCCGGTCGAGATACTGCACCACCCCCTGACGGTCGATGAAGACGGTCTCGGGAATGCCGGAGACGCCGTAGTCGATGGCCGTACGCGCGCCTGGATCGCGCAGGGTCGGATAGGTCAGGGCGAACTCGCTCAGGAAGTCCCGGGCGTTGGAGTCGCTCGTTTCCTGAAACAGGATGCCGATCATGGCCAGGCCCCCGGGCGCGACCCGCTGATCGCTCAGTTCCCGGAACAGCGGAGCCTCCTGACGACACGGCGTACACCACGATGCCCAGAAATTGATGACCACCGGCCGGGTTTGGAGGCGGTCGAGGCGAACCGTGCTCCCGTCCAGGTCTCGCAGCGTGAAAGGGGGAGCCGTCTTCCCGATGAGCGGCCCCCCGGTGGTGGCATTCCGGGTGGGACTGAGCAGCGTCGCCGCGAACACCGCTGTCAGCGTCGCCGCGAGCAGCGGCGGCAGCAGTCGCCGCCACAGGGGCACAGGAGCCGGGAACGCCTCGGGCATCATGCCTCCCTCCGGCGCCCTGCGAGACGGGGCGGCCCGACCTGAGGGGTGGCGGCCGCCACACGGTTTACCCTCCGGGGTGGCATCAGCGTGGCGACCGCGCCCAGACAGATGATCAGGGTGCCCCACCAGATCCACGAGACCAGCGGGCTCTCGATCAGACGCACGCTCGCCCACCGCCCAGCAGGGTCGGCGGCCGTCATCAGCAGGTAGGTGTCGCCCAGCAGGCCGTAGCGCACCGCCGGGGCCGGAAAGGCGGTGGAACCGCTCTGCAGGTAGGTGTTCATGCGGGCCTCGAAGGGCCGGCCGTCGATCAGCACCTGCGCCACCGTCGACTGCCCGTTGGGCCGGGCGCGGCGCTGGATGGCCTGTAGACTCAGGGTCTCGTTGAGGAGCCGCACCGGCGGCCCGGCCACGGTGAGCGTGATCTGGGCGTCCTGCCGATACGCCCCGCTGAAGGCCAGGCCCAGCGCCATCACGACCAGCCCGAGGTGGGCCAGATGGGCGCCCTGACGGCGTGGCTGCTCCCGCAGCAGGGCGCCCAGGCCGCCGGCGCGCCCGGCCGCTACACGTTCCCGCTGGGTGCGCCGCGTCAGCAACGTCAGCCCGGCAACGTTGTACGCTGCCAGCGCCACCGTGCCCAGTACGCCCCACGCGCGCACGCCGAGAGCCAGCGCCACCAGCGCGGCCCCGAGACTGGCCAGGCCCAGGGGCCACAGGGTGCGCCCGAGACGCGCTCCGCTCACCCGGCGCCAGGGCAGCAGCGGCCCCACGCCCATCAGGAGCAGCAGGCCCAGGCCCAGCGGAATGGCGAAGGCGTTGTAGAAGGCAGGGCCGACCGAGGCGTCGCGCCGGCCCTGCCAGGCTTCGACAAAGGTCGGGAAGAGGGTGCCCAGCAGCACCATGAAGGCGAACACCAGGAAGATCCAGTTGCCGGCCAGGAAGGCGCCCTCGCGGCTGACGGGTTCGGCCAGGTCGGCGTCGTCGCGCAGGCGTGGTGCCCGCCACGCGGCCAGAGCGATGCCGGATACCAGCAGCAGCGCCAGGAAGCCCAGGAAGACCGGGCCGATGGGCCCGCCCGCGAAGGCGTGCACGCTCTGCACGATGCCGCTGCGGTTCAGGAAGGTGCCCAGCACGGTGCTGGAGTAGGCCAGCACGATCAGCCAGACGTTCCAGGAACGCATCAGGCCGCGCCGCTCCTGGATCTGCACGCTGTGTAAAAAAGCCGTGGTGATGAGCCAGGGGATAAGGCTGGCATTCTCGACCGGATCCCAGGCCCAGTAGCCGCCCCAGCCCAGCGTCTCGTAGCTCCACCAGCCGCCAGCCACGATGGCGGCGGTCAGGAACGTCCAGGCCACCAGCGTCCAGCGGCGGGTCACGGCGACCCAGTGGTCGCTCAGGCGGCCCGTGACCAGCGCGGCGACCGCGTAGGCAAAAGGGACGCTCAGACCCACGAAGCCCAGGTACAGCAACACCGGATGCACCGCCATCATCCAGTGGTTCTGCAGTAGGGGGTTGGGCCCCTGGCCATCGGCGGGTAACTGGCTCACGGGCGTGAAGGGACTGGCGACCCCGGCGCACACGCCCACGAAGAACAGCAGGCTGACGAACATGGTGCCCAGCACCCAGGGCCGCAGCGCGTCCTTGCGCAGGGTCAGGCTGAGGATGAAGGTGTAGCCGGCCAGCAGCCACGTCCACAGCAGCACGCTGCCCGCGAGCGCCCCCCACAGGCTGGTGATCTTGACCCAGGTGGGTGAGGCGCGCATGGAGTGCTCGGCCACGTAGCGCACCGAGAAGTCGTCACGCAGCAGCGCCACCATCAGGATCAGCGTGGCCAGCGACACCAGCGCGAAGACCGCCCAGGTCGCCCGGCGAGCCGCCTCGGTGACCCGCGCGTCCGCTCTCCAGCCGCCGATGACCGCCAGGCCCAGCCCGGCCAGCGTGAAGGCCAGCGCCGCGAGCAGGCTGAGCTGCCCCAGGGCGCCCAGGGGGCTGGAGGTCAGGGAGATCAGGTTCAGCATGGGTCACCTCCAGAGAATGCGGAGGTCTGGCTGCCCCGCACCCTGGATCGGACGTGGCCGGGGTGGGGCCGCCCGCCGCATGACGTCAGCGTCCTGGATGTCATCTCGCCACGGCGCCACCCGGGCCACGGGACGGTGAGCGGACGTACCGGGGGGGTGGCCTGCTCAATCGGCTGGGCACGGTGCTCAGCTGTGGATCTGTGAAACCCGGCAATGCCGCTGTGCCCAGGGTGGTCGGTGAACTCCCCTCCACCTCGGTGGCGCCGACAATCTGGAGGCGGGGCTGGGCGGACGCCCGGCACAGGCGGCGTGGTGTCGTCCGGACGTGCCCGTCGGGCGGGGCTGATGCCTGAGGCGCCCCGCACCTGTTCGTGCGCCCGTCCAGTTTTCATGACCATATCCAATCCGATTCCGTCCACCTTCCCCCAACGGAGGGGCGGTACTGGCCCCTCGTCGTGTCCACCCTTCACAGACGGTAGACGTGCCCGACTCACAGCAGTCGGTTCCACATCTGAAAAGATGTTCATGCATTGAGTGTAGAGCAGACGGGGAGCAGAGATCGGGGCAGGCGTCCTGGGTGCAGGATGTGGCCATACACGGCGGTGCTCGAAGAGCCAGTGAACTGACGCCTGCCCCGCGCCTCTCCTGTACCCCAGCCGCCTGATCAGTGGGTGAGAGCCATCGCCGTTCCTGCGAAACAGGCCAGGGGTCACGCGCCGCCGCGCCTTCAAACGGCGGTGTCGGGGTACCTCGTGCCGGCCAGCACCCGCGGTGGAGGGCACGCGCCGTGTGGGGCGACCCGCCAGCAGAGAAACCCAGGCGCGTGGACGTGTGGATCACCCTGGTCAGTGTCGTCGGCGACGAGATGTTCGATGGCCCCGCAGATGGGCAGCGTCCCGCCTTCTGACTGCAGGAGGTTCGCCCACCTGACCCTGCTGGACTCCTGTTCAGCCTCAGAGTGCCGAGACGGCATGCCGCGCCCTGATGATCACGACCAGAAGCGCCACCAGCACTCCCTCCAGGGTGGTGGTGACGATGCCGAATGCGTCCCACGCCTCGATTTCACCCGCCTCCGGGCCGAACCAGGGGACGCCCACCGTCCGGGTGACGACATAGAGGCTCGCAATCAGAAGATTCCCGGCAATACCAGCCCAGTAGTACGGCACCTCCAATGAGCTGCTCCCCACGCGGGGGAAGGGATCACTCTGGGCCGCCCTGGTCTCGAAAAACCGGAGCAGCAGGAAGCCGCCCCAGACGAACTGCGCGGCCGTGGTCACCAGAAAGAACAGGCCGTACCCGAACCACTCCGTGAAGTGTGCGCCGGTCACCCCCCCGTGCAGGGCGGCCGCCAGCATGGACAGACCCGCCGCCAGAGGCAGCCGGGCATCAGTGAATGAAGAGGGGGGCGCAGTCACGGACAGAGGCGGAGCAGGGTGGTGCCCCCCGCAGCGGTGGACTCCCGGCGCGTCAGGCAGGGGCCTGCCTGGTGCCACGCCCTGCGCCGTGCATGGGCCTCGCGGCTGCCTCTGGTCAATCGCCCCTCATTGGTCACCCCGGCGGAACCGAGCCCCACCCACCGCCGGTAGGCGATCAGTGTGCTCCTCCGGTTCATCAATCCGTACATTTCATTCCTCACCTCCGCTCGAATGGAGCCACTCTGAATTCTGTTGACAAAGCCGAGGCTCGTGTGCACTTGAGTTAAGTTGAGGGAAGGTCACCTTCCGGTGCTCCCCCCGCCTGTCAGTCAGAGACCAGGTGCTCTGTGGGCTCGCAGATCAACTCATGACATAGGAAGCACCGGTTGATACGGTAACGCCGTCTTATGCGAAGCTTCATGTTGCCTATCGCGCTCTCAGCCGCCCTTCTGTGTCTGGCCAACGCCGCGACCATCCAGGTCGAACGTGGGGACACTCTGACGCGGCTGGCTGTGCGCCACGGCACGACCGTCACGGCGCTCGTCCAGGCCAATCCCGAACTCCAGCCTGACCGTCTGCGTCCAGGGCAGACCCTCCAGCTGCCTGAGGCAGCGCCCAGCCGCACCGCAACGCGCCGCCGGGGAACGGCCGTGGTGCGCCCAGCCTCCATCCGGGTGCAGGCCACCCTGCCGGTGCAGGGGCGGCTAACCACCCCCGCGAGCGCCCTCCACACTGGCCTGGATCTGGCGGCACCGGCCGGCACCCCAATCCGCGCGGCGCTGTCCGGCACGGTACGGGAATCGCGCTTCGATGCCCGATATGGCTGGGGGTGGACCGTCGTCGTCGACCACGGCAACGGCACGTCCACGCGGTACAGCCACAACAGTGCCAATCTGGTGCGTCCGGGACAACAGGTTCGTGTCGGGCAGGTCATCGCGCGGGTGGGCAGTACCGGCAACAGCACCGGGCCACATGTGGACTTCCGGGTGTATCAGGCCGGCGTGCAGGTCAACCCCTATAGCATCTTCTGACTGCCGCCTGCCGTGTCCCGCCAGGCCAAAGTTAGGCTCTGTGATGGCATCTGTCCTGTGACATCTGAGCAGTTATGCATATAGACTGTCGGGGTGTCACTTCTCGCCCGCCACCACCGGGCAGCCCTCCTGCTGCTGGGGCTGCTGCTGCTCGACCTGATGCTCAAGGCCTGGGCGGTGCGCACGCTGCCGGGCCTCGCTCCGCAGCCGCTCGTCCCCGGGGTGCTGGCCCTGGGCTACACCCTGAACACCGGCATGGCCTGGGGGTTGCTGGGCGGGCTGACCCTGCCACTGGCCGGACTGCGGCTGCTGGTGGGGGCGGGCATCCTGGCTGGGCTGCTGCTCGGCCGGGTGCCCCGGGGCCTCCAGGGGCCGCTCGCGCTGATCGCGGCAGGCGCCCTGGGCAACGCGGTGGACGGCCTGACCCGGGGCGCCGTCGTGGACTACCTCACCTCGCCGCTCCTCGACCGGCTGAGCGGGGTGCTCAGCGGCCGGCCCTTCCCGATTTTCAACCTCGCCGATGTGTTCGTCAGCGGCGGGGTGCTCTGGCTGCTGGTGCAGAGCGGTTGGTCAGCACGGCGCTCCCCCCGATCGGCGCTGCCCGCCGACCCTCTGCCCGGCCACCCCACCAAGGAGACCTCATGAAACAGCTTGCCCTGATCGCCCTGTCTGCCGTGCTCGCGTCGTGTTCCAGCGGCAGTGAGCTCAAGGACGTCAAGAGCTTCAAGTTCGAGGGCGGCGCCCACCAGGCCGGCCGCGTGGCCTACGAGCAGACGCCCCCGGCTGGCGGCGCCCACAACGGCGCGTGGCAGAATTGCGGAGTCTACGACCGCGCCCTGTACGACGAATACGCCGTGCACAGCATGGAGCACGGGGCTGTGTGGATCACCTACAAGGTGGGCACCCCGCCCGAGCAGATCCAGGCGCTCAAGACCCTGGTGAACGGGCGCACGTATACCCTGCTCTCGCCTCATGAGTCCCAGAGCGCACCCCTCGTGCTGACCGCCTGGAACAAGCAGCTGGAATTGCAGAGCGTGAGTGACAAGACGATCAGGGCTTTCTTGCAGGCGTACGAACAGGGCGGCGAGGCCCCGGAGATCGGGGCGTCGTGCAGCGGCGCGTACCAGGGTACCGTGTGATATGGCGGGGTTGACCTGGGCGGGTGCAGGACTGGGGACAGTGGCCGCTCTGGGAGCGCTCTGGGCCGCGGTGCCCCGGTCACCGGGCGAGGCCAGCCCGGAGGTGAGTTTCGCCCGCGACATGAGTGCCCACCACGCACAGGCGGTGGACATGAGCGTCATCCTGCTCAAACGCGCGGCTGACCCGGCCGTGAGGCTGCTCGCACAGGACATCCTGCTCACCCAGCAGGCGCAGATTGGGCAGATGGGCGGCTGGCTGATGGCCTGGGGGCGGCCCCTGAACGGTCGGGACGCCCCGATGGCCGGCATGTCCCCCGCGCAGATGGGGCTGGCGTCGGCTTCGGACGTGGCGCAACTCCAGGAACTGCCGGTCGGCACCGCCCAGACGCGCTACCTGACCCTGATGCGTCGGCATCACCAGGGGGGCGTGGCCATGGCGAGGTCGGCCCTGAAGACGGTGAAGCGGCCGGAAGTCCAGGCCTTCGCCCGGCGGGTCGTGAGTGCTCAGAACGCTGAAATCCAGGCCATCGACGCCCTGCTGGCCGCCCGAATGGCGAAGCAGGCCCCCGCTGTGCCCGAGATGGACGGCATGCCCCATGAGTGAGCACGCCCACAGCCACGGAGCAGGCGCCAGCACCCGGCAGCTGAGCGTGGCGCTGGCGCTGACCGGTACCTTCCTGATCGTCGAGGTCATTTACGGCTTCCTCTCCGGCAGCCTGGCGCTGCTTTCGGACGCCGGGCACATGCTCACCGACGCCCTGGCGCTGGCCCTCTCACTCTTTGCCATCCGCATCGGGCAGCGCGCGGCCGACCGACAGCGTACCTTCGGCTACCGCCGCGCCGAGATCCTGGCGGCAGCGGTGAACGCCGGGGTGCTGTTCGCGATCGGGATCTACATCTTGGTTGAGGCGTACCGGCGCTTTCAGGAGCCGGTCGAGGTGCAGACCACGCCGATGCTGATCGTGGCGGCGCTGGGATTGATCGTAAATCTCGTCAGCGCCCGCCTGCTGGTCGGGGGCAGCGAGTCCAGCCTGAACGTGAAGTCGGCCTATCTGGAGGTCATGGGCGACCTGCTGGGCTCGGTGGCGGTGATCGCCGGGGCGCTGCTCATCCGCTTCACGGGGCAGACCTGGATCGATCCGCTGCTGGGGGCCTTGATCGGCCTGTGGGTGCTGCCGCGCACCTGGACATTGCTCAAGGCCAGCGTGAACGTGCTGATGCAGGGTGTCCCGGACGGCGTCGATCTGGACGTCCTGCGGGCAGATCTCGCGAGCCTGAGGGGGGTCTCCGAGGTTCACGACCTGCACGTCTGGAGCGTGACCAGCGGGGTACATTCGCTGACTGCCCACCTGGTGGTCTCCCAGCCGCCGCCCGACCTACTGGCACAGGTCAACTCAGTCGCTGAGCGGCACGGCATCGAGCACAGCACGGTACAGTTCGAGGGGCCGGACGCCCACGCGGGCGACCACAGCGGGGCCCTGCATCCGTGACTGACTTGCCCCATCCGGCCCCCCGCTCCTGGCCCCGGTCGCTGCTGCTGGTTCTGGTGGGCGTGGGGGGGCTGGTGGCGACGCTCCTGTTTGCCCGCCTGAACACTCCGCAGGAGTTTTATGGCACCGCCTACCCGGCAGGCCGCGTGGCGCCCACACTCTCGGGCACCGGGGAGGACGGCCGACCCCTGGCCCTGGGTGCTCTGAAGGGCAGCGCAGTGGCGGTCTTCTTCGGCTTTCTGCAGTGCCCCGCCATCTGCCCCACGACGCTCGCGTCCCTCGAACGGGTGCGTCAGGCATTGCCGCCTGGACAGCGTGACCGTTTCCAGACCCTGCTGGTGTCGGTCGATCCGGCGCGGGACACGGTGCCGAAGCTGCGCGGGTACGTCCGCTTCTTCAGCCCCTCGGCCCGGGGGCTGATCATCCCCGAACCGCAGCTCCGGAAGACCGCCGCAGCCTGGGGCGTGGCCTACGAGTATACCGACGTCACCGGGCTGCAGGCATATCAGGTCAACCACACTACCGGGGTGTATCTCATCGACCCACAGGGGAAGCAGCGGGTGGTCTGGGACATCTCGCAGCTGACCAATACGGCCCGCATCGCGGCTGACGTGCAGACGGTACTGCGCTGACCATGACCCTTCCATCTCCCCCGTACACTGATCGGATGATAAGCAGTTCTCAAGGGGACATCTGCGAGGTGCGCTGCGTCCACCCGGAAGCCGTCCAGAAGGCTCGGCAGGCCCTTCCGGACGCCGGGTGTGTCGAGCAGGCGAGTGCCTTCCTGAAACTGGTCGGCGATCCCACCCGCCTGAGACTCCTGAGCGCGCTGAACACGGGGGAAATGTGTGTCTGCGATCTCTCGGCGGCGGTGGGCATCAGCGAGAGTGCGGTCAGCCATCAGCTCCGGTTGTTGCGTACCGGCCGGGTGGTGACCTTCCGCAAGGAGGGGCGGGTCGCGTACTACCGCCTGCTCGACCACCACGTCACCACCCTGATCGACAATGCGCTGGAACACGCCCGCGAGTAGGCGAGTGGTTGGGGCGCTGGCCCTGCTCGGGGCCGCGCTGATTGCCGGCCTCACGTTGGTCTGGGTGCAGGAAGGGCGCTGGAGATCTCCGCTGTACTGCATCTCCGCGCCGGGCACGCTCTGGAATGGGCTGGCCCCGTTGCCGCCGGCCTTCGAGCCGCGCTGTCCCCCGAGTCAGAGTTACCGCCGGGAGGTAAGGGCCGGTCAGAGCCGGGTCGAGCAGTACCGTGTGGCCGGCTGGCAGCCCCGCGCGGTCGCCGATCTGTTGAGATCCGCCGGCTACGTGCTGATCGAGGACGAGTTGCGCGGCGCCGATCACTACTCGGCGTTCCTGGGCAGCACCGTGCCGGCGGAACTGCACTACACCGCGGTGCGGGACGGCGACGACACGCTCATCACCGTCAGCGGCCCGTAAGGTGCAGTCGTGGAGAACGTGGCAGCCAGCTCACTTCCAGGCGTGAACCAACGCTCAGAAGATGCGCTGGAGGCTGCGCAGCAACTGATCTTCCGTGAGCTGCCCCTGGCGGACATTCCGGATGACCCCGTCCCGGTCGATAAAGACCGTGGTCGGCAACGTCCGCACCTGAAACCGGCGGGCGACGGCCTGACCGGGATCAGGGCCGGTCAGCAGACTGAAGGTGAACCCGGCGTCGTAACGGCGCACGGCCTCCAGGCTGGCCCGCTCGTGCAGGCTAACCACCACCAGCCCGTGACTCACGTACTCGAACTGATAGCCCCGCAGCAGGCGGTCGTTCTCCACGCACGCGGCGCAGCTCACGTCTCCGAAGAGCACGATGACCGCCTGGCCCCGCAGCGCGGCGAGACTCACCGCCGCCCCGCTCAGATCGGTGATGCGAAATTCCGGCGCCATGGGCCTGAATGGGGGGCCGCCCGCCTGTGCGGGCCAGCCCACAGTCACCACGCTCAGGGCCAGCCCCATCAGGAGGCGCCTCATGGGCAGCCGGCTGGGGTCAGGCCATCTTGATGAATGGGCAGTGGTCATTGAGCGCAGCCTACTCGTGAGCTGTGAGGACGCGTCAACACCCTGTCGCCCCCTCGTTCCCGACGACAGGATGAGCTCCGGCCTGAAGCCATTCTTAATGTCGGATATCCGAATAAACGGATGATAGGGTGAGCCATGCACAACCATGCCCTTGCGCCACAGCCGCACCCCGACGACCTCTCACGGGTGTGCGCCGTCTTCACGGCGCTGTCCGAACCGGTGCGATTGCGGGTCGTGAATCTGTTGAGTGGCGGGGAGCAGAGTGTGACGCAGCTGGTCGAGGCCCTTGAGCTGCCGCAGAGCACCGTCAGTCGCCACCTCGCCCTCCTCCGCACGACCCGGCTGGTCACGGCCCGCCGGGAGGCCACCCGTGTGTACTACCGGCTGACCGACGCTCACCTCGTCTCGCTGACCCGCGAGGCCTTCAGTCACGCCCAACACGAGCGGCTCGGCCTGCCCGACCATCCGGCTGACCTGCCCTCCAGGGCGCGTCGATGAACGCCCTGGCACTGTTCGCCTCGCTGCGCAACCCGCGCTTCGCCCGGCTGTATGCGGCGCAGACCATCAGCCAGATCGGCGACGCGCTGACCTGGGTCGGCCTGGCGCTGCTCGCCGCTCAGCTCGCCGGCCCTGGGCAGGCGCCCGCCGTACTGGCCATCGCCCTGACGATCCGGGTCACGGCTTTCGTGCTGCTCAGCCCGCTGGCCGGCGTCCTGGCCGACCGGGTCGACCGCCGCATGGTGCTGATGCTCTGCGACTTCGGCCGGATGGCGGTGCTGGGAGTCATGTTCTTCGTCACCCAGGTCTGGCAGATCTACATCCTGATGTTCGTGCTCAACGCCCTCACGGCCTTCTTCACCCCCACCAATCAGGCCACCGTCCCACTGGTCGTGGGCCGCGAGGAGGCCCGGCCCGCGTTCGCGCTGTCGAGCGCGACCACCGAGCTGCTGGGCATCGTGGGGCCGGGCCTGGCAGGGCTGCTCGCAGCCTGGCTTGGCACGCGCTCACTGTTCGCCGTGGACGCCGTGAGCTTCCTGCTCTCGGGCCTCCTGATCCTGACCCTGCCGGCGTTGCGGGCGAAGCAGGAGGGCGGCGCGCCGGAGCGCAGCACCCGGGCGGATCTGCGCGACGGCACGGCCCGGCTGTGGCGCGATCCCCCGGTGCGCTTCGCGCTGCTGATGGAACTGGTGGCGGCTCTGACCGGTGCCCTGATCCTGACCGTGACCATCTCACGGATCGAGAGCGGTCTGGGCCTGGGGGAAGCCCAGTACGGCTGGGTGATGGCCGCCTATGGCCTGGGTGCGGCCGCCGCCTCGCTGGCCGTGGGCGCGGCAGGCCGGCGCGTCCCGCTCACCCGCTTCATCGCTCTGGGCGCGCTGGTGACCAGTCTGGCGATCCTGCCCGGGAACCTCGTGCCGCTGGGCGGCCTGATGGCCTGCTGGCTGCTGGCGGGCATGGGCCAGAACTGGGTCAACCTGCCCACCGAGACGCTGCTGGCCGAGCGCACTGAAGAGGCTGCGCAGGGCCGGGTGTACGGCGCGCACTTCGCGTGGAGTCACCTGTGGTGGGCGGTGGCGTACCCGGTGGCGGGCTTCCTGGGCACCCGGTTTCCGGATCAGGCCTTCGGGGTTGGTGGTGCGCTCGCGCTGGCGCTGCTCTCAGGCGTGTGGCTGGCCCATCGCCGGATTGGCCACATGGTGCCGGCATCGTGACGGGGCGAAGTCTGACACCCGTAAGGCCATGCCAGAGGAGGATCGTGCCGTGAACCGCCGAGCACGAGTGGTGCGCTCAAGGGCGACGGTTCGGGGTCGCCAGGGAAGGGCACCGGGTTTCACGCTCGAGCCCGTGAATCCCAGTGGGAGGACACGCTCCTGGGCTGGAGGTGTGCCCAGTTCGCCGGCCCCATGGTGCCCTTGGCTCAGCCGACGCTGATCTCGGCGTCCTGCAACTCATCTTCAAAGGAAGGTGAATCGGCCTGACGTTTGAATTCCTGCAGAAGCTCGGTGAACCTGCTCACCGTCATTTCGAGGCACGAGGCCGCCTGAGCCGGTGAGAGGGTCTGTGCGGCGTGGGCCGTGAGCACCAGATTGACGAAGAGGTCGGGCAATCCCTGTGGGCGCTCGAGCTTGGGGGCATACGCCCATTCCCAGCGCTGCACGGCGTAGCCCAGCTGCTCCGCCTCGCGCACGGGGCGCACCGCCCGCAGATCCTCAAAGTGGGCTCCCCTCAGGATGCCCAGCTTCCGGAGCCGGACGAGCATCGCCGCGTAACTGACCTTGAAGTGCCGCTGGAGGGCGATCACGTCCGCGACTCCGACCTGCTCGTCGCGGGGGCCGCGTTTGGAGAGGAACAGCTTGATGCCGGCCGCCGGCATCAGAAACGCCGACGCGAAGTCATTGGCCAGTTGCTCATCGGCCGTCGTGTCGAGTTTGCGGGACACAAACAGGCCGCCGACATCGGTCTGCAGGTGGTAGAGGAGGTGGGCGAGTTCATGCGCAGCTGTGAACACCTGGCGCGGCGGCGTGTCGGAGGCGTTAACGAAGACGACCGGGCCAAGGCCGGGATGGTTCACGCTTGCTCCGGAGAGCTGGGACGCCGATACGGCGCGGCGGTACACGGCGACGCCGTGATCCTCCAGATGGTCGAACAGTTCGCTGCCGATGGGCGCGACTCCGCCCAGGTTCCAGGCGTGCCGCAGTTCGTCGGCGTCGGCCTCCACCGCGTAGCGCCGCGTGCGTGAGGTGCCGGGCTCCAGGTCGAGCAGATTCGCCTTCGGCCGGGCCGCTCCGGCGCTGGACAGCAGCTGGGCGAAGTGCTCGCAAAACTGTTGAAAGCCCTCGATGGCCGCCGCCTCGCCCGCCGTCAACGCTCCCTGCTCGACTCCCCGGAAGCGAATCTCCGTCGCTGCGTTGGGGACAGACACGGGCAGCAGGTTCACGATGGCAGTGCGGTAGACCTGAGCGAGCTGCAGCAGCATCGTCGCGTCGACCGGCCGCTCCCCCCGCTCCATGCCCGCCAGCCGGGCACGGTCGATGCCGAGGGCCTTGGCCGCCTCGCTCTGATTGAGCCCGGCGTGTTCCCGCGCTGCCGTGACCCGTCCGGCAATCAGTTCGCGGAGATCCATTCGCCCCACACTCCGCGAGAAGTACCAGATGTTGTATGCAATCTAAAAGACTGTACCAAGTATAGTATTCCAGTCTTGCTTTTAACCATGTCAAGAGTGTAGCATTTTTGAACGAAGCGCAGGTGAGCGCCCCGCCGGGGCACTGCGCGTGAGGTGACCATGGAACACGGTACTGAGCGCAACGGCGGCCCGAAGACCTTCAAAATTCTCGTGGATACCCACCCTTTCGAACTGCCGCAGGCCAACGTGACTGGCGCGCACATCAAACTCGTCGCGGGCGTCAACGCCACTTACGGACTGATGCTTGAAGGTCATGGTCAGGCGGCCGATCAGGCGATCAACGACGACGAGACCGTCGACCTGAGCCTCCCCGGCCGCGAGCACTTCTACACCGTGCCGCCCGCCACCTTCGGCGGTGGCGTTTGACGGCCGTCACGTCGCCTGTCGACCTCGAGTGCGTGGCCCTGGACGCTGCGTTTCCAGGAGCCTCGACCCGCAGTCTGGGTGACGGCAGCGTCCTGATCACCTTGCCCCAGGTGGCCCTCCCGGACGGCTGGAACCAGTCCGTCACGGCGGTGTACTTCACGGCGCCCGTCAACTACCCCCTGGCCAACCCGGACTGCTTCTGGGCCGATCCGGCCCTGCGCCTGAGCGGCGGCGCGTTGCCGGCCAACACCAACCTGACTCCACTTCCCGATCCGGGCGGACTGTCCACCGAACCCCACCTGTGGTTCTCCTGGCACGTCCACAGCTGGACGCCGGGCCGGGACACCCTGCTGTCCTACGCTCGCGTCATCGAGCGCCGCTTCCAGGAACGCCGCTGATGCCCGCCGCCGTGTCCCTGCATACCCTGGCCTTCGAGGCACCCATGCTGGCCGATCTGCGTGCCGGTTTTGAGCGGGCGGCTCCCCTGGAGTCGGCGGCGTTCGTGCTGGCACGCGCTGTGCCCACACCGGCAGGGGCATGGCGGCTGATCGTTCAGGAGGTCATCTTGGTGGCCGACGACGAGTACGCGGAGCGCACGGAGACGATGCTGACCCTCCCCTCGGCGGTCGTCGCCCGCGCCGTCAGCCAGGCGCGGGCTCAGCACTTGAGTGTGATCCTGGCGCACGCCCACCCCGACGGCCTGGGCCTGGCGCCCTCGTCCAGGGATCTGGCTGGGGAGGCCGAGCTGCGGCCCTTCCTGGAGCGCCGTATCCCAGCGGTACCCCACGGCCGCCTGATCCTTGGCCCTCACGGCGCTCACGCCCGGCTCTTCCTGCCTGACGGCTCGGACATGGATCTGATGGTGGCGGGGGTCGGCTCTGACCTCACTTTCTTCAGCTCAGCTTCCACACTGACCGACGAGCGCCACGATCGCCAGGTGCGGGCCTTCGGCCAGGCCGGACAGCAGGTGCTCGCGGCGATGCGGGTGGCCGTCGTCGGTCTGGGGGGCACGGGCAGCCTGGTCGCCCAGCAACTCGCGCACCTCGGCGTCCGGGAGTATCTGCTGATCGATCCCGATATCCTGGAGGCGACGAACCTCAACCGGGTGGTCGGGGCGCGTGCAGAGGACATCGGGCGACCCAAGGTCGAGATCGCCTGCGCCATGATCCTGGCCGTCCAGCCTGAGGCGCACATCGAGATCTACATTGAGGACGTCTGCGACGCCGTGGTCGCTCGCCGCTTGCTCGACAGCACATTCTTCTTCAGCTGCACGGACTCTCACGGCAGCCGGGCGGTGCTGACGCAACTGGCCTACCAGTACCGCCTGCCGGGCATCGATCTGGGGGTCGCCATCCACGCCGAGGCGGGGCGGGTCGACCGGGTGGCCGGCCGCGTTCAGATGCTCGTCCCTGGCCTGCCCTGCCTGAACTGTGCAGGTGTTCTGCTCCCGGAGGAGGTGCGGCGGGATCTGCTCACCCCGGAGGCCCGGCGCGCTGACCCCTACATCGTCGGAGCGGCCGAACCCCAGCCGGCGGTGATCAGTCTCAACTCGGTCACCGCTGCCCTGGCCGTGAACATGTTCCTGGCGGCCGTGACCGGGATGCCGCTCGCGGGCCGCCATCTGCGCGTCCGATTCGAACACGGCCTGATGAAGCCTGTTGACGTCACGCCGCAGCCCTACTGTCCGGTGTGTGGCCCGCAGGGCGCTCGCGGCCGCGCCGACTCATGGGTGCGGCCAGGCCGGGTGCAGGCCGAGGTGCCGACATGATGGAGCGTCTTCCCCCTGACCGGGTGAACCGCACGCACGTGCTGTGGCTCGGAGACGCTGTGCCGGTTGGTCTCCACCGTCACGTCCTCAACCTGGTTCCACGGGCCATCACCGCCAGCGAACTCAACGACGCCGCGCCGACGGCCTGCCTGTTGATCATTCCCGTCGCCCCTGAAATTGCGGACGCCTCCCTGCGGTATGGCACGTTGGTTGGTCAAGCGCGCAATCACGGCCTGCGAATCGTCTTGGTGCCCGATCGGCCGGTCGCTTGTGATGAGCTGGAGACGTACCTGCATTCCACGAATTCACTCGCTGTTGTCAAGGGCGTGCGCAGAATAGGTGGATTCGACGACCATCTCCTTGACGAGGCACAGAGGCCTCCTGAAGGCAAGGGGGCCAACCGGAGACTTCAGCTCAGCGGAGACGTCCCAGACGAGGACACAACAGTTCTCCTCCAGCGTGCCTTCGAAGATGCCAGCGCTCTCCATCTGCATGCAGTACAGGGCGGGAAGAGCGGAGCGTGGGTCTGGCGAGTGCACTGGCATGATGGCGGCGGTCACCCCATGCCACTGCCGCTGTTGGTCAAGGTGGCGTCCGTGGAAAAGATCGCGATGGAACGGTCGAATGCGCGCCACATCGCCAACCTTATTCCTGGCCGATGCCGCCCGGGAGTTCATCTCGATCGGGGCGTCGAAGGGGCAACGCACGGACTGATGGTGTTTGACTTCTTCAACAATGCTCAAGGATTCGATGCGGCGATTTGTTCTAACCCTGCGGTGGTACTGGCCTCGTTGTTGGGCACCACGCTGAAGCATGTCGTGGAAGCAGCACGTGCTGGCCACTCGAACGTCGCGCAGTCGCTCCGGGATATGAAGGCTTTTCGTACGTCACCGGCACTGGCGGCCGCCGCCGATCTGGCCGCTGTGCACGTGCCCGAACTGGGGTCGATCGAAACGTTGGACAGGCGGTGGCGTGCGCTTCCCCCCAGCCCACATCGTGTGGGCCCGGTACATGGCGACTTGCACACGGGCAACCTGTTTCTGGCTCCGACCAGCAGTGAAGTCCTCATCATTGACTTCGGCAGCTTTCGCGCCATCGCCCCTGCCTGCGCCGACCTCGCCTGCTTGGAAGTCAGCATCGTCTTCCCCCAGGGGCAAGGCATTCGGCCTCCCGAAATTCACGACCAGATCCGGACGTTGTACTTCGTTGATGATCTTCCGCCAGCCTACGGCTCGTCGGAGATGGCCAGGCTGCAGGAAGTGATTCGGGCCATCCGGCAGTGGGCCCGCACCATCGAACCCGACGCGGCCGTGCTGGCCCTGGCACAGGCCGCCTACCTCATTCGCTACGCTTCTTACGAAGACAGTGGAGCCCTTGAAGAGCGCGCTCTGGCATACGAACTTGCCTACACGCTGCTCGCCAGGGTGGAGGCGGCGTATGACTGACACCATCCCGCGCAGGCGCGAGCGGTTTGCCAGCATCGTGACGGTGGCTCGCCAGCACGAAGCCCGCGAGCAGGTCCTGGCACACCCCGGCGACGTGGCCCTCGTCGAGCGCGGCACCGTGCGCGCCGCCGTCTTCCAATGTCCGTGTGGCTGTGGTGACGTGCTGGTGATCAACCTTGATCCGGCAGCCGGATCCGCGTGGCGACACCGCGTGGACGGCGAGCAGCTGACGCTGATGCCCAGTGTGTGGCGCGACAGCGGCTGCGACTCCCACTTCGTGCTGTGGCGCAATGAGATCTACTGGTGCGGCGTGACCGAGGAGGACATCGACGTGCGGTCGTGGCCGGCCACGCTGCGCGCGGAACTCAAGGGCTGGTGGCAGGCCTGGCAGCGCCGGCGCCGGGGCTCGACTTGACCTTCGAGGCGGCGCTCAAGACGGTGCAGGGTTTGGTTTCGGGTCAGCTCCCGCCCCTCGTCACGGTGGGGGCGGCCCTACTGTTGGGGGTGCTCTTCCTCCTCACCCTTGTGCGGCAGTATCTGACGGGTGAACGGCCACCCAACCTCCTGACCCCCAGCGAGCACCGGCTGCGTCAGAAGCTGGCCACGATTCATGACCTGCTGGAGCGAGCCCCAGAGCCAGCAATCCGCGACCTTCTGCGCGACGAGGACGAGCGGCTCCAGTTCCTCCTCGTGACCGGCATCAACGCCAAAGCTGCGCTGAGACGGCAGCTGTGGGTTATTCATCAATCTGGGCCGCTTCGCTTTACCTGGAAAGAGCTCCGGGAGGCCCTGCCCTTCCTGAGAACCCGGGGCGGCCAATTGGTGCAGGGCATCGACCGACTCGATCGAGTCATGCTCGGCCTCGTTAGGGGACTCACGGTTCTTTGCCTGGTGTTCGCGGTTCTGCTGATGGCGGTCAGTCTTGCCGCCGTTGTGCTCTCGGTGGACGTGCTCCCGATGATCATTCTGACGGGCATCCTGCTGGGTCTGGCATTTCTCCTGGCGACCCTTGGGCTCCCGCGTGCGCGGGCGACGCAGTTCCAGCGGTTCTTACCTGCTGAGCATGACCCAGCTGAGGCGATGGCGACCCCAGAAACCTTCACGCCTCCAGCCGAGACGATCGACCGAGTTGCGGAGACCCAGATGCGCGCTGGTGACTGACCCTACGCATGCAGGTCAAGAGGATCACCGTCGACTGAGAGACACCTCACGGCGTCGAGTATTTCAGGGCGCGGACATGCTGGTCTAGTTCCGCTCGGTCAGTCCATTCCTTGCTGAGCGAAGTGAGTGCCATCATCACGTCCCGCAGAATGATCCTCAACAGGTGGACGTCGTCCCACTGCAGCGCCTGACTGCTGCCATGGGCGACGCGGCTCCGCAAGCCATACAGGCGGGTCACGGTTCTGGCCCGCTCTTCCCGCTCCTGGGGACGTTCCCTGGTCAGCAAGGCCACGCTGTCGGCGATCACGCCGGTAATGCCCTGAGGCCCCGGGGCAAACAGCGTTTCGAGGGCGATGATCAGGCACAGCAGCGCAGCGTCGGCGTCCGGCTGGAGCTGCGCGTTGCCGATCCAGTGATAGGCGCGCAGCAGGGTCACCTGCCAGGGCGTTCTCTCGGCGCTCGGCCGGTCAAGCGCGTGTGCCACCGCGTCCAGGCCAAACCGGGTGAGGTCACGACGGTGCTCGCTGAGCACCGTGAAGTCCTCGCCCAATCCGCCATCAAGTGGGCGGGCACTCAGGTCGACGCCCAGCGGGGCGATTTCGATGCCCTGGTGCCAGCCACCGCGCTCGTCCCCGGACACGGCCAGGTGAACAGCCCAGGGATTCTCGTGCGTCATGACCACTGCAGCCCTCAGGACATGCAGCGCGGTGCGCGCCTCGAGCACGGTTTCCTGACGCAGCCGAGCGGTGAGATGGGGGCCACTGAGCAACGCCACCGTGGTGTCCATCAGGTGGTCAACTCCTCGCCGAGCAGCTGCCGTGCGCCGGCACGGTGGGACGGCATGACCCTGGCCGTGCACTCCTCAGTGAGCGTTCCCAGCGTGTCTCGCGTGATCTGCAGGAAGGTCACGGAGCCCAGCCGCAGCTGATCGCCGAACAGGAACAGGCCGGTTACGGGCAGCACAAACAGCCGCTCACCCTGACTCTCCAGGGCCTCCTCCACGGTGGCCAGCATCGCGGCGAACTGCTCGGCGGTCTGGCCGCTGGCCTGGAATGAGATCAGGTCGTTGACGTAGCTCTCGATTTCGGTGCGTGTCAGTCGCTCTCGCCATGGGGAAGTGCGCTGCAAGGCGTCAACGACCCCCCGGTAGAGCTTCCACTCCGGCTCAGACTCGAAAACATGTCGCCGCTCAATGGCTCCGACATGCCCGCCAGAGACAGAGCTTCCCAGCTGGTGAAGTTTGATGTAAAGAGCCTGGACTCGCTCGGCATGCATGCTGAACTCCAATGAATGGGGCGGGTCATGCTCAGGAAACGCCTGCTCAGGGCTGAGGTGACGTGGGCAGGCCACCCCGCTGCCGATCCACTTTTACTGTCAATGCCCGCCGGTCAAGGGCACCGTCAAGACCACGGTGGTGTCGGTCAACGGGTGGCGGCTCAGGGCGTACCCCTCGTCCAGCAGTTCAAGGGCACGTCGGGTGTAAGCGGTGGGGAATGGCACCGGGGGCGATCCTTCCTCTCCGCTGACCAGCGTCAGCCACCGCACCCCCTTCCACGATGCAATGACCGGACGGACTGCCGCGCCGTCGCCGGGCAACCCATCGACGCTCACATGAACCTGCAGCCCGTCGTTGACAGGGACAGGTTGCAGCGGCAGCTCGGCGTACTCCAGGAGCGCCTGAACATCAAGAGGTGTCAGCGCCAGTTCAGCTCTCCACTGGGGAACGGAGCGTGTTCTCAACCATGTCTGAACGTCCTCCTCCACGCTGTCGATGCCCACGTGCTTCCAGAGCCGGAGGGCCAGGCTGCGGGAGAGCCGCCCCTCCCGTATCGGGAGCAGCATGGTGGTCGTCGGTATGCCGTAGCGGACGAGGGCGGCCAGATCCGGGAGATACAGCACCGCCGCCCACACGGCCTCGCCTCTGGACTGTACGCGGTCGAGCAGGGAACTCAGCAGCCACGGGAGCGTGAATTCCAGCACGTCGTAGATGTATTTCTGCAGTTCGGCCGCCGACAGGGTGATGCCAGCCACCCCCTCGCTGATCTCGCGGGCACTGTGGCCCCGGAGCCAGTCGTCCAGCAGCTTCACATGCGGCCAGTCCATCCGGGCGGGGCGCACCGAGCGGCGTAGCTCGCTGAGTTCCAGGAGCTGCGGCAGCGTGATCTCCACAATTCGGGTGATCAGTTCGGGCCCCTCCAGCGCCCCGAGGCCAGCGTCTGCCTCGATCACCTCCGCGAGCTGATCCAGTCGGTAGCTGGTCGACAGCGAGGTGCTGGCCCGCGCCCACCGCTGCCGGTCTTCGGGGGACGTCGTCTCGAACACACCCACAATCGCGTGCACGGCCGCAGAGACCACTGGCCAGTGAATGAGGGGGCCAGCACCCTCCACCACAGCGTGAATCATCTGCTGGCCGGCCAGGGACTTCGACAGCACGTCCATGACATCCCCGAACCCCTCACCGCGCTGGGCGGCCAGGAACCAGACGAACTGGACGAAGCCCTCGGCGTGGTCGAGGACTGTTTCGAACAGGACGTCACTGCGCTCACGAATGGCCTGTTCCAGCATGACCAGCTCGTCGATCAGGGCTTGATCGGCCAGCGTGGAGGTCGTGCGGAGCTCATCCGGGGAAGGCTGCGCGTCCTGCAAGACGTCGTCGTCTCGTTCCTGTCCCTGGGCGACCAGGATCAGCAGCCCCTCGGTCTCGATGGCGCCTCTCCCGGCACGCCCCAGAGCGTTCAGCACCTGCGAGGGCGTCAGGACTCGTTGGCCCTCGTGGTTTCGCCGCTGCACGATGATCACGGAGTGCACGGGAAGATTGACCCCTTCGGTCAGAGAGCTGGTACAGACTACGCAGCGCAGCCGACCCTCCTGCGCGGCCTGCTCGATGACGCCCCGCAGTTCCAGAGGGACGTCGCCGTGGTGGAAGGCGACGCCGCTGGGCAAGGTGCGGCTGAGCGGATGCTCGGCGCCCAGGAACCGGGTGACCTCTTCCAGCTCGGCCTCGAGCTGACCGGACGCCTCCTTGGCCGGAAGAGTTTCTGCGAGGGCCAGCGCAAAGCTCTCCACGAGCTTCTTGTTCTGGAGTACCACCAGCACCAGCCCGGCGGCGGTCAACTCCCGGGCCAGCGGCACGACGGTCAGGTACGCAGGAGTGGTCGTGGCATCCCTCGTGCCTTGACCGAGAAACCGTGCATCTCGGTACCGCCGCACGAGGGTACCGACGGGTTTGGTGATCACCAGATCTTGGTTGATCCGTCCGAACAATGGGGAGGACAGGTAGCCGCGCAGGGCCTGTGCACGCCGCACCGAGGTCTGGCCACGCACTGGCCGGACGCTGGAAGCCGTCTCCGGCCGTGTCCGGTAAACCGCGGTGATCCGTCTGGGGCCGCGCCACTCTTCGTGCACACTGTCCAGGTTGGAGTAGGGATCATGGCCATCCAGCTCAAGCCAGTGGATGAAATGAATCTTGTTGCCGATGGCGGCCGACATCAGCACGAGGCGGTGGTGGGTCTGGGCCGTGGCGCTGTGCAGAAAAGTGATCAGCGATTCCAGCAGCCAGCCCCTTGAACTCCCGCCGATGTTGTGCACCTCGTCGAACACGAACAGGTCGAAGGCGTCCAGCACCTGCTGAGCATCACGGTGCAGGAGGAAACTCAACTTTTCCGGGGTCATCACGATCACCCGGCCCGTGGGCAGCGCCGCGAGCGGCTCGTCGTTGGTGAGCAGTTCGGACTGGGTGACGGTCACGCCCAGGTGCCGCAGACGTCGGCGCAGACTCCGGCTGACCTCGGCCCCCAGGCTGCGCGTGGGCACAACGATGCAGGCCCCCCGCCCCCCGCCGCCCAGGTGGGCCGCCACCAGCATCTGCGCCAGCAGGGTCTTGCCCGCGCTGGTGGGCGAGGCCAGAAAGACCCGTCTGGTGTCCGTCTCGAACAGCCGGCTCTGCTGACCGCCCAGGAACTCCACCTGCGGTGGCCAGAGGGTCAAGACAGCCGGATCCTGACGGGTAAAAGCCAATTTCACCTGCTCGGGTACGCTGGGGGGCAGCACTGTCCAGGGGCTGGCCCGCTCCAGATCGTCGCTTAGATCCAGCAGGTGTGAGGCCGCCCACTTCGACACCCGGTCGCCGAACGCGTCCTCAGCCCCCAGGCGAAACCGCGCCCGGGCCCTGTCCAGCGCAGCTAGTGATCCGCTCTCCTGAAACAGGAGCAGTTCGGTCACCCCGAAACACACCTCAGCCGCGCTGCCCAGCAGGGTGTTCGTCAGAGAGGCGACGCCCCACCGCTCGCGCAAGGTCGCGAGTTCACGGTCGACCACAAGGAGCCGGGCCTTGACCGACCGAACCCTTCCCGCCAGCAGCTGGATCGCACTATGCAGGGCCGCCAGGGGCGGAGCGTCCAGCAGCAGAGGCCCAAAGACGTCCGCTGGATATGCCTTGCGGTAGATGGCTATGGCGTTCGGGTGCAGGTCGCCCCGCAGGTAGGCGATCTGGATGGCAAAGCACAACTGCGCGCGGCGCAGGTCATCGACGTCGTGAGCGGTGCGCAGGGCCAGGTCGAGGAGGTGGGCCGCCACCTGAAAGGCCTGGCGCCGCAGGGGCACCGTGTAGAACTCCGCTGCCCGGCGGGAGGAGGCGGTTCCGAAGAGGTACCACCCGACCAACTCCAGCAGCTCGAGATCCTCGTCACGGCGCTCACGGGTGATCATCCCGACCTCGCCGTAAGCCATGACCTCGCTCAGGCGCTCCGGGGTGGGCAGGGCCCCCTCACCGGAACCGATCAGCTCGCGCAGCAACTCAGGGTTTAGAGTCCGTTCCACAGCACCTGCCTGACCTCTTCGGCAAAGCGTCGTACCTCGAGCACCTCGATCTGGAGGCCATGCAGGCGATCCGCGCCGGCCAGACCGGTGAGTGCTGAGGTGCCGAGCATGTCGAAGGGGTTGGCGCCGGGCGCGCCCTGGTCGACGATCAGCGCGACTCCCGCGTTCGCCTCCGGGGTGGCCCCTCGCCAGTGGAACACGATGTTCGAGTAGAACGCTTTCACGTTCATATCAGCCTCGTGCTCACCGACCTTGGAAATCTCCTGCAGGTAGTACGTGGCGTTGTTGGTCAGCTGATCACAGGCCTTGACGGCCGTAGGGCGCGGGTTGGTGCCAGAAGAGTTCTTCTTGATCTCCCAGAGGCGGTACGTATAGGCCCCAGGAACCGGCTCATAGATGACGAACCCGTCGGCCCCGCTGTCCGTGACGCGAAAGCTGACCCCATGCAGACGGACGTGGGGCGCACTGTGCACCTGATGGTGGGTCGCGAGGTGCCAGAGGTGCTCGGCCACGAAGCCCTCCAGGTGGTCGAGTTTCTCCAAGCCGGCGTACCGGCCCCTGTTGGGATTCAGGGCGCGGGGCGGCCCGGCCGGCAGCCCAATCGGGCGGCCAAGGATGTCTTCCAGTTGGGCCGTGATGCCTGCGGTCGGATGGGGGGTGCCGTGCAGCCGCTTGGCGCGCCACGCGTCGATAATGACGGGGGTACCACCGAACAGCGTCAGCATCATGTGCTCGGCGATGGACTCAGCCAGAACGGGGCGCGGCACGGTGGCCGGGTCGAGGGTAAGGGTCTTCCAGGAGTTCACCGCTGGGAGGCCGGTGGTCTGGGGCGTGATGTGAAAGGCGCGGCGCACGGGCATGAATGGTTCAAACTACGCCAATTGCGCCCACCATGCCGGCACAGATTCGGCACGCCGTCAGAGCGGCGGAGCAAGAGGCGCCGAAGCGGGTCACCAATTCCGTCACCCAAACAGCGGAGCTGCGTCAAGCCGCGGCAATTCACCCGCACAACGCAAGCGTAAGCTCCTCGTGGCAGGCTCAGATTGCGCCATCGGCCGACGCAGTCGCGGCCCATGACGACGTACTGGAGTGACACCCGTGGATTAGGCCAGCGGGGCAATACCCACCTGATGTGGATGCTCGACGGTCTCAAATTCCTGGGGCGGGCGGCTACCTCATGCGCTGTCGAGCCGCTTGACGATCCAGGCGGCGTCCGGCAAGTGGTTCCGGTGGTGCCAGGCGTCGTGTAGATTGACGTATTCGTTTCGGTAGACCTTCTCTACCTTGACCGAGCGAAACAGGCTCTCCACCTTGGCATGGTCACCCGGAGATGCCCGCCTGGACATGCTGTGGCAGATCTGGTGGGCGTC
This sequence comes from Deinococcus sp. AB2017081, assembly GCF_034440735.1. Classification (NCBI taxonomy): domain Bacteria; kingdom Thermotogati; phylum Deinococcota; class Deinococci; order Deinococcales; family Deinococcaceae; genus Deinococcus; species Deinococcus sp. AB2017081. Next base: position 102,379 of record NZ_CP140099.1, read on the forward strand.
CAGCAGGGGCTGGTACACCTGGCCCTGCCTTCCAGCACACCTGGGCGCCAGACGGCCGCACAGAGGCTCGCAGCGGTGCGCCCGGAACCGCGCACCGTCCCCACGCAGGCACATTTCCTCGGGCAGGCTCGCCCGAGGGATGTGCCCAGCATGGCCAAGGTCGCGCGGGTGTGCTGCCTGGTGAACCCGGTACAGCGTGCGCTCTAGATGCACCAGGTTCATTTTCAAATCAAGGGACGTCATCGGGGATGCCGGTGTACATTCAAGGCGTCCAGAACGTGCAGCGCGTTCTCTCGAGACACATGCTGAGCGGCAGCCGGCCCACCCAACCATGACCAACACGCCACCCACTCCTTTTTTCACGACCATGGATGTTCCGGTTCCGGTCACGCCGCCGGACTACAACCGGCAGCTGCTGCTCCAGGCTGGCACACCCAAACCAAAGCTTGAGCAGTTGGCCGGCTTTTCTCCTGCCGAGTTCGAAGCGTTCGTGTACGAACTGGTGCATGGCCACTTGAAGGGCCAGTACGCCCGAGTGTCGCTGTTGGCCGGCGCCGGAGATAGAGGGCGTGATGTCGCCGCCTACACTGCCGAGTCCCGGGTGTGGGATCTGTACCGAAGCCCCGTCCCGACCCGGCGGCGCCGCCGGCCGCCATTGAGATGCGGGAGAACAACTACATCCACAGCATGTACGAAGCGTTTGCCGATCACCTCGCGTGTGACCTCGCGGCCATCACGGCACCAGAGCACTTCGGGCACGATGCGGAGCTCACCGTCGCCTTTCAACAGGGGCGCGAGGGCTTTTACAGTGCCGAGTCGCTCAAAGAGTTCGCACGCGACAACCTTGCGTCCGAAGCCGACAAGGAATTCGACAAGCTTCTCGGGGAAACAAACCACGGGTTGCGGCTCCTCCTGGCCAAGACCCACGCCAGCGGCTTTGCCGCCCTGACAGCGGCCCTGGAGCGCGTGTTGAACCTGCCGTACAGCAACAGCCTGTTGCATCAGGAAATCAGCGTGCTCGACCGGATGGGCTTTTGCCACCACCTCGCCAACCGACAAACCGTCCGGTGGGTCAAGAGGTGACACTTCTGGACACCCCCGAGCTTCCAACCACCCGGCGGCCTTTCAACACGCCGCTGGAAAGTGGGCTGCGCTGTCTGTTTCTCCTGGAGGCGATGGCTCCGGCCACATGTGACGTCCAGCGCCTGGTCTACCTGGATTACCTGCTGGTGCATTCCGCCGACGTGCCGGACGGCCCGGCCAGCTTGCACGCCCGGATGCCACACCGCGGCGGCCAATGGCTCGTGCGCCGTCAGCTCGTCAGCGAGGGGCTTGCTTTGATGTCCTCCCGTGAACTGCTCGACCAGCGGTTCACGCCCTTTGGAATCCACTATGCCGCCACCGAGCTGACACACCCCTTTTTGCAGTACCTGAACAGTGCCTACGCCCAGAACATGCGGGAGGTGGCCGCCTGGATCGCCAGGGCCTTCCAAACAATGGCAGACGCCGAGCTGCAAGGATTCATGACCACCCACCTGGGTCGGTGGGGCGCCGAGTTTGACGCTGGCGAGGCGGGGCGGTGATTCCCCAAGGCATTCGGCTCCACCGCTTGTTCGTCAGCGGTTCAGGCAAAAAGACGGCGGAGTTGACCTTCAGGGCCGGCGTCAACTACATCAGTGGCGAGTCCAACATGGGCAAGAGCTTCATCCTGAAGTGTCTGGACTTCATGCTGGGCGGCAAAAAACGGCCTGAGGAGATTGAAGAGGCGCGCGGGTACACCCTCGTCTCACTCGAGTTCGAGGCGCGGCAAGGGGGCCCCTACACCCTGGAGGCGAGTTTCGGTTGTTTCGCGGATACACGGAAGACCGCCGCCTCTCGTCAGAAGCCCAGGTGCTGAGCAGCAGTTCCGCCAGCGCCGACGAAAACATCTCCTCACTGCTGCTGCGCCTGTGTGGCTTTCCACCTGCCAGGCTCAGGATGAACGCGCGGAACAAGACCCAGAACCTGACGTGGCGGTCGCTCACGCACCTGTACATCCTGAACGAAACGCGGATTATCGGTGAGAACCCACCCTCCCTGCCGCCCGGCGCAGCTGTCCGCAAGCCCGCCCTGCAGGCTGCGTTGAAGTTCGTACTTACGGGCATTGATGACAGCAGTTTGGTCGGCCTGCCGGATCCGAAAGAGACCAAGGCAAACCGTGCAGGACAGCGCGAGGCGTACCTGCAGGTCGCGCAGGAGGTCGAGCGCGAGATGCGGCAGCATGAGGCCGTGCTGCGCGAACTCCCCGTGGTCACGCTTGAAGCTGAATTTGAAGTTGCGACGGCCGCCCTCACCGGCAGCACCGAAGGAATGCGCGCCTTGCAAGACGAAAAACGTGTTTTGCTGCGGGAGCGCGAGCTGCAGCGCGCCGCACTTCGAACCACGCGTGAGACCCTGCGTCGGTTTGGTCTGCTCCGCGAGCATTACGGATCCGACCTGCGGCGGCTGCGGTTCCTGGGCGAGGGTGACCATTATTTCGGGCAACTCCGCCTGACCCGCTGCCCCACGTGTGGCGCGCCGATGACGCCCGAGCATGAGCACGCGGCAGAAGCGCCGCAAGCGCAGACATACGCACTCGCCATCGCTGAGGAACTGCACAAGGTCGAAGGGTACCTGCAGGACTTGAACGGCACTGTGGCGGGCCTTGAAACGCAGGCCGCGACGCAAGAAGAGGCGGTGCGTCAGATCGAAGCAGCCTGTGAAGCCTTCGACGTGACCCTGCGGGCCGCCACGGCGCAGCACAAAGTGCGCCAGGGCGACATCGCTCGGCTGACCCGGGCCCGCATGGTGCAGCAGGAGGCCCTGGCGGCCTGGCAGCGGCGGGCGACGTACCACATCCGGGCAGATGAGTTGACCAGGCCACTTCGGTCAGCGCGCCCGCAGCAGCGGTATGGGATCGACGGAGCGGTTCTGCGTCAGTTTGCTGACGTAGTGGGCAGCACACTGCGGCGCTGGAATTTCCCATTGCAGGGTGTGGTGGAAATGGACGACCAGAGCCTTGATTTCCGTGTGGCTGGTCGCGGCCGGAGCGCGAACGGCAAGGGGTACCGCGCGCTCCTCAACAGCGCGTTCGTCCTGAGCGTGCTGCGCTATTGCGACGGCCGCGGATTACCGCACCCGGGGGTGTTGATCCTGGATTCGCCCCTGACGACGTTTCGACAAGATCGAAAATTTCTGGCCGAGGACAGCGACCGGGTACATGCGAGCTTTTTGGCAGATCTCCTGGCGTCGCCCGAGGGACACCAAATCATTGTGCTGGAAAACACAGAGATTTCTGACGACGTGCGGGGTCGGCTGAACCATATTGAGTTCAGCCGGGAGAAGTCAGGCGCTCGCCCCGGCTTCTTCCCGGTGCCCTGAGTGCCGCTTGCGCCTTCGTCTGCACGAATATCCGTTCAACAGGTGAACGTCACGACGATGTTTGTGTGCCGCGAGACTCCATGGCCACGGCGCCACACCCAGCGCTGGGTTCGCTGAGCCCGTTTCGACCTGCCCGGTCAGCCCGGCGACGGCCGCGTGGTCACGGTGCGCGCCCAGGGCCCGGTCACGTCCCAGGGCGCCCGCACGGCGGTACTCCTGGCCACGGCCGCCTCGGGCACCCCGGTCAGTGCCGCGAAGCTCACCACCTGCTGGCGTCAGGTGTCCGGCGGGCCATCGCGTTTCCTGGTCTCCGGCGGCTTCGAAGCTCCCAGTGTGCTGTGCGTCGCCCTGGGCGGAGTGGGCACCGTGCTGGTGACCCTCACCAACTGAGAGTGCTCCTCCTGGCGTTTGCGCTGCCCGGTGACGACTGTCCGTGACCTGGGAATGCGACAGTGCCCCGTCCTGGTCGGCCTCTATCAATAAATAGATATGAAACGACCATTCCATCCCTCTGTTCTATTCACTGGTCATGCAGGAACCCGGCAGACAGCATGTTCTACCTCCGAACGGTAGGCAGAGCGCACCTGTAACGCACCATCGTCCATAGGCCGAGGCTGGCGCTTGCGCCCAAGATGCTACACCGGTCTAAGGCGATTGCACGGTTGTGAAGGAGATGGCACGTCTGTGCACCCAGAAGCCACTCCTTGCACAAGCCCACGGTGTTCATATCCAATCCAATGTAATCCGCAGCGTTTGCTCTTACAAGGACGACTGCCAGACCAGCACCAGCACCGCCACCAAGGTCAGCGCCATCGGTTGTGGCAAGTTGTTGGCTTCAAGACTGCAGAGAAGCGTCAGAAACGTAGGCGGCCTGAAGTTCAGGCCGCTTCCTGTACCACTGTGCGCCAGATGTCGAACGCCTGTTTCTGCTGGTAACGACGATGATGAGCGGGAACGGTGCAACTGGCCGGATGGTGCAGATCCGTGATGCGAGCGTGCAGGTTGAGGAACCCTTGTGCTCGTGGTCGTGACCTGAACCCGCATTGCTGACGCTCCTGTCGGCGTGTGGGACGATGGGACTGCTCAATCAAGTTGTTGCAACGGGCCGTGGACACAACCTGGACGTGCTCCACAGCGTGGAGCACAGGAAGCTCGCGAAGAGCGGCACCGTCACTCCACAGCTTGTCGGTGTGCACCGTGACGGGGACGCCATATTCACCCAGCAGCCGGACGAAGAAGGACTTGGCCGCTTCAGTGTCCCGGTGGCGCTGAAGGAACACGTCCAGCACTGCACCGTGTTTATCGACGGCTCGCCACAACCAGTGTGTAACGCCCCCGACGTCCATGTACATTTCGTCGAGATACCACCGGGAACCCCGACGGGGTTCCCGGTGGCGCAGTCCCTGGACAAACAGATCGCTGAACTTGATGCACCACGTGCAAATGGATTCGCGGGTGACGGCAATTCCTCGTTCCAGCAAGAGTTCTTCGACGTCCCGATAACTCAGCGTAAATCGGTGGTAGAGCCACACGGCATACCCGATGACCTCAAGCGGGAACCGGTAGCCGGGGAGCTTGTGACCACTCAACACCGCCCCAACCTACCAAACCAACTTGCCACAACTGGCCGACTCAATGAACGGCTGATCGCGACCCACTGGGATGACATCCTGCGCCTGGCGGCATCGATCCGGTCGGGCACGACCACGGCGTCTTTGATGCTGTCAAAGCTGGGTTCGTATAGCCGTCGCAACGGACTGGCCAATGCGCTTCGGGAGCTGGGACGGGCACAACGGACGCTGTTCACGCTGGAGTGGTTGCAGTCCCCCGCACTCCGCAAACGGGTGCAGATTGGCCTGAACAAGGGCGAAGCGCGGAACGCGCTGTCGCGGGCGGTGTACATTCACCGGAACGGAGAGGTGCGGGACTGTCGGCCCACGGCACAGGCAAACCGGGCCAGCGGTTTGAATCTCGTTGTAGCGGCCATTGCGCTCTGGAATACCGTGCATCTTCAGCGGGCAGTTCAGCAGCTACGACAACAAGGCGAAGACGTGCCGGACGACCTGATGCAACACGTCTCACCCTTGGCCTGGGAGCATATCGGGCTGACTGGCGATTACCTCTGGGAGCAACCTTAGCGGATCTGATCCAGCTTGCGGAAACACATGTTTCCGCAGGAAAAACGCGCAGTGAGTGATCCCCGACTCATATGACGACTTCTCTGCGCTTCCCTCACTGTACGCTGTGCTGTACGTGATTTTAGCCGTCTTTGTCACTGTCGCAATGAACTTCAGGACGTGGTCCGGAGTGGCACACCCGGCCATCACAGAACCGGTCAGCGCTCCTCGGTAGCGCCCGCCGCTGACGAGCATTCCCTTCGCCACATTCAGATCCTGTTTCTTCTCATCTTCTTGGAGCTCTTTATGTCAACATCCCGACTGTTCACTTTGCACCAAAACCTTCGTGACAACCCTGCTTTTCGCAGCTTTGGAGGTCTGAGTTGGACGGAGTGGCCAGCCGACGCCCTGAACGGTAACGTCACATACCTGACGGTCTACAACAACCAGCTGACCACGATCCCTGATCATCTGTGGACACATATCGAACTGGAGGTACTGAACCTTTCAGGCAATCTGTTCACTTCGTTGTCACCAGAGATTTCCAAGCTCATCAACCTCAAGATGCTGGACGTGGCACACAACCGTATTGCGACCCTTCCAGACGCATTCGCTGCGCTCACGGGCCTGGAATACCTATATGTTGGGGACAACGGTTTGCGAGAACTGCCGGGGAGTGTGGGCGCTCTGCAGGCCCTGCAATACTTCAATGCGACCGACAATCAGCTCACCGATCTACCTGACACACTGGCAGCCCTGAAGAACCTCGTCGAAGTTCGGCTGTACAACAACACTTTTCAAACCCTGCCAGATTGGATCGCAGAATGGATCAACCTGCGTGAGCTGCATGTCCAGCGGAACCACCTGAGGCAGTTGCCTGATTCTCTCGGTGATTGCCTGAATCTCGAACTCCTCGATCTCAGCAGCAACCAGCTTGCGGCTCTGCCAGAGGGAGTGGGCAATCTGCGGGGTTTGAAGCACCTTGATCTGCGGTTCAATGCGCTGACTCAGCTCCCTGACTCTCTAGGGGAAGCGGCTTCGCTGGAGTTCCTGGATCTCAGAGCTAACCACCTAACAGAGGTTCCAGATGCAGTTTTCCATGCGCCCCAATTGAAGAAATTAGATCTGCGCTGGAATCAGATATCGATGCGCACGTTAGCGATGCAGGAGTTCGAACAGCGCGGAGGCCGCTTACTCCTTTGACCGCCTGACTCCAGTCATTCTGGAGGATCTGAGATCGACGTTGTTGCGGAAACGCCTGTTTCCGCAACCTTAGCGTACAGCCAGGGCCAATCCGTGTCGTGACCCCCACTTACTTGCGAGACATGCGCGCAGATGATGGGCAGTACCGCGACACGCAGCGGCCCAAAAGAGAAGGGGACGGCGCGTCGTCGCAGAAAGCTCCACCTCCGGACACCCTCTGAGGTCGTCCCCCATTTTCAACTCCGAGGTACGAATTGCGGTGTATAGTCCCACTGCTGTGCTGAATCCTCCCGAACCTGGACGACGCCCCATACAACCAGTTCACTAGGCTCGTTCTGAAGGTGTTCTCGTTGGAGATAGTCAGCAGTTCTCGAGCCCGATCCAGAGTCGACAACTCGATTTACCGCTTCTCGTCCACGACCTCGCTGTGCTGCCGGGCGGCCTGGTTCCTGGCCCGCGCATGCGCCCGCTGATCCAGCTTGTAGGTGAACCAACGATCCATGACATCGAGCAGGCGGCGCAGGAATGGCCGTCACGAAAGGCGAGGTCACCCTCCCGGAGCACCAGGGTTCGGAGGTGTTCAGGCTAACGTATGACCGACCGCTCAATGTTCATCCTGCAGTCCGCTTCAAGGGCCAGCATGGTGCGACGCGAATGGTGGGAACCGGTTAAGCAAGCCCCAGCGAATCGGGAAGCTCCCACAGTGTGACCGTCATTGGGCCGACCAGTCCACCGTACGGCTCACGCCACGCTACGGAACTGACGGCGCGGCACAACCGTCGTTCCGGGCCGACCAGGACGGCAGTGAGCCCGCCGTCAGACCGAACAGCGGGAGCCACAGACAGGTTCCTGCGTCGTGGAATGTACTGTCCACGATGACAGTCGCAAGCAGCAACCCTGGACAGTCAGGACGCTGCATCTGTGCCGTCAGTCGTCATGCGTGCGGCCCGTTGGGCGCGTGATCGCTCAACGTACGCTTCGATGCCGATGAGGGTCGTTTCGATGCGCTCCAAACGGGTCAATGCCTCGTCAAGGCGGGTCTGGACAGCGGCCATGGACTGCATCACTTCGCGCGCAGAGGCCGGCGGAATGGGTGCCACGTACGTTCCCAGGACCATCTCAACGGCCTGAGGCATGCTCGTCGCTTCACCGGTCTCGACCAGCCGGCGGACTTCCCTGATATGCGCCACGACCTCCGGGGGCAGGGTACGGGGACGGTGTCCACCGCTGATCTGGTAATACCGGTTGAGGATCTTTGACAGGACAGACTGATCTATTGACAGATCACGGGCCAGCTCTGACGGTAACATGGCCGGATGATGAACCGCCGATACAAAAGACAGAGACATTTGTCTAGATAGAATATCGTTGATTTTTTTAAGGTACGTCAGACTCGGTATTTACCTACTGAACGAATCATACCATAATCGCCATAAACGTCAACCAAGGCCAGAAGTAGCAAGAGAATTGTCAGACAAAACCATTATCTGTAGAGACATGTACCAGATATCCTCCCTGCCACTCCTCAAAGTTGCGACCGCCACGCCGCCGCGCCAGCCCCGGAGCGTCCATGTCCGGTGAGCCGCTCCCAGAAGCGCTGGAATCCGCGGACGCCCGGCGTACCCTGCGTGAGATCCTGGAGGCCTGCCGGGTGGTGACCGGCCCGCAGCTCCAGCGCTGGGGGTTGGAGGCGGCGGCGCGGGAATTGGAATTGACTCACGCCAGCAGAACCGTTCGGACGCGGACGACCCAACCACATAGCGCCGTGCCGATACGTTTCGTGGTGCTCGAACCCTACTGGCTGCGGAGGTCCGCGCGAGAGCTGATGCACTGGGCCGCCACCGCGGAGCTGTTCGTGGCAAACATCCTGCCGCCGACCGGAAGGTGGACACTGGTCGACAGTCGGTCAGGTCAGCGTGGACACTATCCAGATGCCGAGTTCATCATGCCGGTCAACGGGTTAAGCGCAGCCTTTGAAGTCGACGCGGGCTACGCCCCGGCAAAGGTCGAGGCCAAGCTCCTCGCTTACGCCGGTCTGGGCTACTCAACGATCATGTGGGGCGTGACCATCCACGCACGGGTTCCGACGGTGGCACGCATGGCGACGGAGCTAATGAGGACGCACAGACTGCCGGGCGTCACTTTGGTGATCAGCCGGTACATCAACTTCTGGGATGTCCGGGATCCCTACCACGACCGGCGTCGCTGCCACAAACCGATGAAGGCCGCGGTAGCCCTACCGGACGCTGAGGTGCAGTTCAGAGCCGCATATGCCACGGCCACGCTGGAGGCGCGGCCCTGGCTGAAAGGCCGGACGTCCAGGTCGACCTGAGGTGCTGCGCCCGCCCTGGCATCAGCGTCACTGGCCGTAACGGCCCGTCACCGGTTCAGGATGTGGGACATGGATGACGCGCACAAGGGTGCGTACCAGTCGGCCGCTCTGGTAGGGAAACCTGCGTTCGTGCTCCTCGACGCCGCGCTGTTGCCGCAGATTGATCTCGCGCTCCACCCTCCAGACTGCCGCGAGATCCGGCACGGCGAGCAGAAGTGGGCTGTCCCACGACTGGATATTATTCGTGTATTTGCGAACCAGGTGCCGCAGACGCTGTTCCGGGCTGCCACCGGACACCATGGCATAGAGGAAGGGGTGACCCTTGACGCGATCCCTTGAGTCGGGCGGTGTGCGGTGATACCGCTGTGAATCTGAGAAGTTCGGCGCGCGCAGAATGTGGTACAGGATTTGCGCGGTCACTTTCCGGCCACTCGTCTTCTGCGTGATCCCCGTGGCCCGCTTATGAACACAATCAACAACCGTGTATCCCTCTGCCTGCATGCACTCCAGGGCATCATTCTGGTACGCACGGTCAAGAACGGCCGACGGGCCGCTCAGATAAGGGACGTATACCTTTTGGTCAGTGAAATGCGCTCTGCCCAGCGTTCCCAGCGTGACCAGGGTGCCGTGCACCGAGTCATGCGATGTCAGCCAGTGCGATTCAATCAAGCTCTCCCACGTTGCGATCGGGCCGTGATCACGTTCGAGCCTGCGGGCCGTGACGGCACCGCGGAGTTGCACGTCCTGAACAACGGCCTCCTGAACCTGTGTCAGGTCGGTCAAGCGCAGGCGGGCCATGGAAGCAGCGTACAAGTCGGAGCCTTGCGGTGCCCTGACAGCGCTCGACGTACGGGAACCCTCGGGCCGATGCTCACCGGGACGTGAAACGACCGTCCTGCAGCGGCAGACGCAGGGTGCAGCCATCGGCCCTCACGGCCATGATGACTGTGCTGGCCTTGAATGCCATGTCCATCAGGCCGTCCGGCCGGTCGATGACGATCCTAGCTGCGCCGGGACTGGCCAGTGTGCCGGCGTACCGCCAAGGTCAGCGTCACCGAGGAGCGCGCGGGGTGCCGCTTGCAGACAATTCCCGGTTGATCGGTCCTGGCGATCTACGCTGCGGAGGGCAGGTCTGGAGGTGTGCAGTGGCTTGGTCAACTCACGCAGGCTGGGCCGCGCACCACAGGTTGCCTGACGTGCCGGCATGCGGCGAGGACGTGGCCGCGCCTCTCCTGTTCATCACGGAATAATGGTGCACTCGGCGTTCATTTCCGGGTGCCCTGTCCGTGGCTGGGGATTCGAGCCGCATGCCGGAATCCAGACTCCGCTGGCCGTCAGTCAGGAGAGCTGCCCTCGCCAGGTGTGCGCCCTGCCGGTTCATCCCGCCCCGATAGTTTGGGAACTGGACACGCTTGGCTCCACCTTGATGGACTGGGTGGCCGGTTGTGGGCACGCGTTCGGTGCGTGTCGTCTGGTGCGGACCCTGGAGGTGACGCCTGCAGCGACAACTGGGCCTCCTGCGAAAACCCCGCATCAGGGACGTGACCTGCGGCCAGGCAGGGAGTACACGCAGTTGCCGGGGTCAGGGCACGGCTACAAAGCGTGCGTCGAGCCCCTTCAAGATCGCCTCGGCACTGGCGGCGTACGCGCTGCTGTACGTGGCGGTCAGCGTCGTGGTGTCTGCGGTCGAGATCACCGTGAAGCTCATCTCGTGCGGGGCCGTGCGCACGCTGCTCGCGAACGTCGTCACGTCGACCACCGTCGCATTGGAGCGCAGCACCACGCCGTTGGTCGTGATCTCCTCCGCCCGCCACGGTTGCCGTCCCGGCTCCACCCGCACGGTCGGGGCCAGCGCCACCACCGCCGCCAGCACGGGGTTGTCCCGTCCCGGGGCCGGGGTGCGGTACGTGCGGGTGACCGTCACCCGGGTCGGGGCGGTCACGCGGGTCGGGAGTGGCGCGCAGGCCACCAGGGCTGGAATGAGAAGCAGGATCGCCTTCATACGTCACCTCGCACGGTCGTCATGGGCGGACGCGGTAGCCGTCCACGGTCAGGGGCAGCACGGCCGTCACCGTGTGCTCGCGGTCGAAGGTCTCGGGCGGGATCGCGTTCGGGGCCAGCACAACCGGGTGAGCCTGCAGGTCGCGGATGACGCGGGCGTCCGGCAGGTCGGTGAGGCGGTAGGTGACCGTGACCGACCGGGCGGTGATGCCCGGCACCAGGTAGGGCTGCTCGGCCCCGGCGGTGATGGGGGCAGCGTCGCGGACCACGGTGGCGCTGATCACGGACAGCTTCCCGAAGCAGAACTGCTTGATGTGGCCCTCCCCTACCCAGTGCTGTAGGTAGGGGGCGATTGGGGTGACGGTCACGCGGTCGTACCCGGAGGGAAACGACACGAGGGTCGTCGAACCTTCCAGCAGTCCGTCGAGCAGCGTCTGCGCGGTGTTGAGGGGCTTGAGGCAGGGCCGGACGCGCACATCGCCACTGCTGTCCGGCTGCAGGGCCAGGCCGCCGTGGTCGAGGTAGTCCTGGGCGGAGGCATTCAGGGCAGCAGGGTTCAGCCCGCAGTGGCAGGCCGTCAAGACGGTGCTGAGACTCACCTTCTGATGCCGGAACGAAGGCGTCGTCCGTCCACATAGGTTACTTGCGAACCTCACGCCATAGAAGCTTGCGCTCCCCATGGCTGGCTGACCTACGCTGGGCTCATTCGCGCCCACCCAATCAATGGTCAAGCGTCACTGATCAGTAACGCTTCGACCTTGTCGGCCAATCTCTACTTGACTGGGAAATCAGACTCTTTTGTAAAAGTTATAGTGCTGTTCGCGACGTCCAGGCGCATCCGCTTCCACAACACCCCTCGGCTGCTCTTCACCGTGATTTCCAACGTTTTAACTTTCGAATCGACTGTCACGCTGCGGAAACGTCCGTCGTAGAGCAACGGCTGCAGCTTGCCGGCGTCCGCCCTCACTGCCATGATGGCGTCGCGAGGGAGGTAGGGGCGAACGGCGTACCCGCTGACCTTGACAGCTGTGTTCATCAGGCCATCCGGCAGATTGATGAGGATCCGGGCCGCGTTGGTATATGCGAGCTGGCCAGCCCGTCGCTCAACCCCATAGAAGGGAAAACTCCACTGTCCACCCATCACATCAAGGAGCGCTCGTGTGGACGACGCCTTAATGGCGAACTCCGTGGAGGTAGCATTTACCGTCACGCCGCACCCGACGAATCGATAGGGCGTGCTCAGGACGTACAGGTCTTTTTTAACCGTCTTGACCGGCTCCGGGAAGCGCTCCTGCTCCCTGTACTGGATATCCCACGTACTCAGTACCTGCAGGGTGGCACAGTCTACCGGCCCAGCACCCGCTGTGAGACCGCCAACAGTAATGAGAGCGGCCATCCCCCTTGTGACAGCGGCTACGCAGATCCGACGACGTCCAGTGAAGGTATCCATACGCCGTCAGACTAACGTACTTATCGTTATCACACTTATCGTAACTGTACGGATGGTGATGGCACACCGAGATTGAGGAGATGCTGCACGACAAAAAGTCTCCCAGCCCATCACGGCGGCAGTTTGCTCGCCGACTACGGGAGGAACGGCTGGCGCGCAACCTCACCCAGGAAGGATTGGGAGAACTGGCGAATCTGTCGTGGAACTACATTGGCCAAGTCGAACGGGGCATTCGCAACATCAGCGTCGATAACATGGACGCTCTAGCCCAAGCGCTTGGACTCCCGCTCGCCGAATTACTCCTACCTATTCAGGAATGACCTTCATCGCTCCACTGGATGGGTGGTGGAGACGCTCCCAGATTTAGGAACCACAATTATCTCCAATCCCAGAGCGTCGAAGATTTCCTGCCACATCTTGGGCACTTTGCCGCTCTTGCCGGTCAACACGCGCGTGAGATTAGGGCGCTCTACCGAGATGAGATGCGCAAGGTCGCCATGCGTCATCTTGCGTCTCTTCAACTCCTGCCTCACCGCCTCTTGCACTTGCTTGTTCATAGCGCCCCGAATCTACCACTTCTAAATTTTGTGCCATATATTGACACAAGTATCCTAAAAAGATACAATATTCGCACCGTGTGAGGGCTGGCGCTTTCGTAGGGCGGGCTGCTCTCACACGGAATCCAAGTTGAGGTGGATCACTTGACAGTCTATCAACGATGTGGCGTGCCTTCGCAAGCACGTTCCCGGCCGAATACTGCTATCACTCCAGCCCGATTGAACTCCTCAGTGGTCATGTCTCCTAATACGCTCAGGGCGGTCGCCGCGGCCCGACAGCTCTCCCCGCACCCGGTCGACTGGATCGGCACGTGGGTGATGGGAGCTGACGGCCTCGCTCAGCCCGAGTCGGCCGACCTGCCCGTCTGGCAGCGGGCGCGGGCGCAGGCGCTGGTGTCTGCTGACACCGTTCTCATCACAGTCGGTCACTCCACCGAGCGGCTCGTCGTCCGCGCGTGGGTCGAGGACGACGAGCCGCCGCGCGCGCTCGAGGTCGTCTGGGCCCAGGCGGGAGGAGCACCATGACCGGCCGGACGCTCCTGACGGGGCCCTACGCCGGTCGCATGCTCGGGGCCCTGGGCGAGCGCTGCACTCCGGGCATGACGATCGTCGTCCCGAACGTCCAGGCCGGGATCGCTGTGACCCGGTATCTCCGGAAACACGCCCGGACAGTGACGCTCACGCAGTTGGCCCGGGACGTCCTGCGGCGCTCGGGATGGCGGGCGATGAGGAGCGGGGAGCGCGACCGGCTGCTACGCGAAGTGCTCGAGGACGTCGCGCTCGAGTGGCTGGAGGGCATCCGGGATCGGCCGTCCACGCACGCCGTGCTGCTCGGTCTGATCGGCGAGTTGCAGCGGGCCCACGTCGATCCCGCGGCCCTTTCCTCCGTGGTGGCCAGTCCCCGGGACGCGGACATCGCGCGTGTGTATGCCGCCTACCACGCTGCCTGCGCGGCGCAGCGCGTCTACGACGCGTCCGGCACCGAGCACCACGCCGCGCGCCTCCCGGATCTCGCGCCCCATGTGGTCGCGGTGACCGGATTCTGGTACCTGGACGCGTCGCAGCTCGCCCTGGTGGGCCGGCTCGCCGCGCCGGGGTCGCTCATGACCCTGCCGGGAGGGGCCGGCCTGCCCCGGCGTTCCCAGGAGACGGCCGACGCACTGGGCACCCAGGGCTGGATGACGTTCACGCTTCCGGGCGGCCCGGTCACGGCGGGCGACCACGTCACGGCCGGCGTTCTGGACGGGCATGTGGTGCCGGAGCTCATAGCGGGTGAGGCGGCCGACCTCGACGGTGAGGTCCGGCTCGCCCTGCAGGAGGTGCGGCGGTGGCTGAGGGCGGGCGTGCCGCCCGAGGAGATCGCGGTGATTGTCCGCCTCGAGGGCCGCTACATTGACGCGCTGGCGGACATCGGTGCGGAGTACAGCCTGCCGCTGCTCAGCGGCGCGCAGCGGCCCCTGCGGGAGGCCGGGCTGGGCCGGCTGCTGCGCGCGTGGATCCGCGCCCAGGAGAGTGGATGGGCCTACGCGGACACGCGCGCCCTGCTGACGGATCCGCTGCTCGAATGGCCGTGGACGCTGGAACGGGCCGCGGCGCTACAGGGATCGCGGCCGGCCGGCCTGGACGCGTGGAATCCCGACCTGCGCTGGCTGGCCCTGCCGGCCGTCACGACCCGCGCGGCGGGGTTCCGTGCCGTGCAGCGGCTGCTCCGGGAGGGTGGGGTGGGGGCCCGCTGCCGGCGCGATCCCGAGCTCAACCGGTGGGTCACTGCCGCCTTGCGGCATCTCCGCCCGTGGAGCGCGGACGACGCGGCCGGTGCGCGCGAGGCCGTGCTCGCGGAGCTGGGTTTCGCGCTGGGCGCGGTGACCCAGCCGGCCCTGAACACGCGCAGCGGGGTGCGGGTGCTCAACCCGCTGGGCGCGCTGGGCCGCTCGTTCCGGCGGGTGGTGATCCTCGGGCTGGCGGACGGGACCTTCCCCATCCGGCGCCGCGACCACGCGCTGGTGGACACGGTCACGCGCCGCCGGTGGGCCGCCGGCGGGGTCGCGCTGCCGGACGTGTTGAGCCTCGCGGACGTCGAGGAACCGCTGCTGCTCGGCTGCGTCGCCACGGCGCGCGAGCAGCTGGTCATCACCCGCCCCCGGCGGGACGACGCCGGCGACCCCCTGGCCCCGAGTCCGTTCTGGGCGCGGTTCCAGCCGGGCCAGACGCTGGCTGCTCCGCCGCCCGGCTCGGCGCTGGAGCAGGAGATCCGCCGCGCCCTGCGCGGCCACGCCAGCGCCGACGTGGCGCGCCGCGCGGCCTACGAGCGCGACCGCGTGGCCGGGCACCTGACGGCCCACAGCGGCCTCCTCCCGAATGGCGTGGCCGTGACGGAGCGCGCGTGGTCCCTGAGCGAGCTCCACGTCGCGTCGCTGTGCCGGATGCGGTGGTTTCTAGAGCATGGCCTCGGTGTCCGCGACCCCGGCCGCGCGTGGACGCAGCTGGCCCAAGTGGCGCTCGACGGTGCCCTGGGGGTGGGCGAAGACGGGCCGGACGCGCAGTTCGCAGCGGCCGGGCACGCCGTGGATGTCCGGGCGGCCGAGCTGCGGCGCAGCGGCTGGCACCCGGGCCGGTTGTGGCCAGTGCGGCGCTCGGAACTGCTGGCCGGCACGCGACGGGTGCTGCGGCACCCGAACTGGCAGCCGCCCGGAATGACGGTTCGGCGGGGCACTCACACCCGCCGCGTGACCGTGCAGGCCGGGGCGCATGCCGTGACGCTCAACGTCCGGATCGACCGGCTCGACGACGTGGCGGGTGAGGCCCGGGTCACGCTGTACCGGCCGGGCGACGCTCCCCGGGCCGTGGACACGGCCGCGGCGCTCACGGGGGCCCACCGGCTGGCCCTGACCCTGGAGGCGGCAGGGGCCGCGGCGGGCCGCTACGTGTCGCTGGCCTCCGGGCGGGCAGTGGATCCGCTGCCGGACGAGAATCAGGCGGTCGCGCCGCTGGCCGCGCAGGCCAGGGGGGTGCTGGCCGGGGTGCTGGACACCCTCGCGGCGGGCGACGTGCGGCCGAGGACGCCGGAGCCCCGCGTCTGCGGCGCGTGTCCGGGTCGGGCCGTGTGCCGGGTGGCCGCGTGACGGGGGCGGCGCTCACGGCCGCGCAGCGGCAGGTGGTGGACGCGCCGGGGCACGTGCTCGTGTCGGCCGGCGCGGGCAGCGGCAAGACCCGCGTGCTCGTCGAGCGGCTCCTCACCCTGCTCGGCTCGGGCGTGCGTCCGGAGGCGATCGTCTGCGTCACCTTCACCGACCTGGCGGCGCGTGAACTGTACCACCGGGTCGTGGACGGGGCGCAGCTGCGGTCGGTGGCAGATCCGGCCACCTGGGCGGTGATCCTACGCGATCTGCCGCTGATGACCATCGGCACCATCCATTCGCTGTGCGCCGTGATCGCCCGCACACACCCCGTCCTGAGCGGGGCGGGGGCCGCGTTCGAGGTGCTCGACGACACGGCCGAGCGGCTGTGGCGGCGCGCGCACCTGGGCGCGGTGCTCGCGGCCCTGCCACCGGACGTGGTGACCGCCGTGCCGGGGGCGTGGCGTGGCGATGCGCTCGAAACGCTGCTGGACGACCCGGTGCGGGCGGCCGTGGCCCTGCAGCGGGCGGAGGCGACGGCCGCCGCGGATGATCCGTCGGTGGCGCTGGGCCGGCTGTTCATCCACGTCGATGCCGCGTTCACTGCCCTGCGGTCGGCGCAGGGGGTCGCGACCTTCGCGGATCTCGAACGGTTCGCACTCCGCGCGTTGACCCACGACGAGGTGCGGGCACACGCCGCGACCCGCGTCGCGCACGTGCTCGTCGACGAGGTGCAGGACACCAGCGCGGCGCAGTGGGAGATCCTGCGGACGCTGGCGGGCGGGCACGCCGTGCTCACGCTGGTCGGCGACCGCCGGCAGTCCATCTACGGGTTCCGCGGCGCGGACCCCGCCGTGTTCACGGCCGCGCAGGACTTGGTCGTGGCCCGGGGCGGCTGCGTGGTCGATCTCGACGTCTCGTTCCGCAGCGATCCAGCGCTGGTCCAGGTGTGGAAACACGCACTGCCCCGCCTGCTCGCCCAGGACGACAGTGCACCCGCGCAGCGCCCCACCACGGCCGGACGGCGGGTGAACCTGCCGCCGGGCCCGCGGGTGGAGGGACACGTCGTGCTGGGCGACACGGCCGACCGCGAGGCCGCGCTGGCCCGGGGCGTCACGGGGGCGCTGCAGGCGCAGCTGGGGCGGCCGGTGTTCGACCGGGTCGCGGGACGCGTGCGGGGCGCGGGGTGGGCGGACATGACCGTGCTGCTGCGTGCCCGGACGCACCTCGGCGTTCTGGAGCAGGCCCTGCGCGACGCGGGCATTCCGTACGCGGTGCACGGCGGGCGCGACCTGTACCGCCGGCCCGAGATCCAGGACTGCGTGTCACTGCTGCGCGCGCTGGCCGATCCGCTGGACGACGCCGCCCTGCTGGCCACGCTGCGCGGCCCCTACGGCGGGTGGAGTGACGCGGCGCTGCTCGCGCTGGCCGACGCCCGCCCCCCCGGCACCGCGCTGTGGACGGCCCTGCAGGCCAGCACGTCGCCCGACGTCCGTCCCACGGCCGCGCGGCTGCACGCCTGGCGGGACGCGGCCGGCACCCTCAGCGCGTCGCGGGTGCTGCTGCTCGCCGACCAGGAGTCGCTCGCCCCGGCCGTGCACGCGGCCCTCCCGGACGGGGAGCGCCGCGCGGCGAACCTGCGGCGCTTCCATGCGCTGCTACGCACGTGGGCGCAGGACGGGAAGTGGAGCGTGCCGGCCGTGGCCCGGCACCTGGGCGACCTCATCAGCGTGGACGCGGCGGCCGGCGAGGCCCCGAGCGCCGTCACGGACGCCGTGCAGGTCATGACGGTGCACGCCGCCAAGGGGCTCGAGTTCCCGGTCGTGGCGTATCTCGGGCTGCTGCTGCCCCGGCACGCCCCTCCCCACCACGTACGCCTCGATCCGGAGCTGGGCCTCGTCGTGCGCGGCGAGGGGGCCGGCGCAGCCCGCTGGACCGCGTCTACCGCCCGCGCCGACGGGCAGCGGCGCGCGGAGCACGGGCGACTCGCGTACGTGGCCCTCACGCGCGCGGCCGACCACGTGATCCTGGGACTGGCCGCGGGGGTGGGGGACGTGGGGCCGTCCGCCGTCCGCGCGGCCTTCCCGGACGCGCCCTGGGCCCTGTATGACGCGGCCAGCGTGCCCCCGGTTCGGGCGCTGCCCCTGGTGGAGCGGGGCGGGCGGCGGGTGCTCGCGGCGCGGCCCGGCCCGGGCGCGTCGCTGCCCGGGCACCTGCCCGTCACGGCGCTCGCGGCGTATGCCCGCTGCCCGCAGGCCTTCGCGTGGCGGCACCTGGACGGGTACCTGCCGCTGGCCCCGCTGTGGTCGGCCGAGTCCGCGGACGCCCCGGTGCCGGTCCGCGGGCGGGACGTCGGCACAGCGGTGCACCGCGCCCTGGAGTGCGGGTGGACGCCGGCCGAACTCCGCCGGAGGCTGCCGGGCCTCGGCGACGCCGAGCTCGCCGAGGTGAGGGCGCTGCTCGCGGCCCTGGACGACCCCGCCTACGACGACCTGCGGAGCGGCACGTGGGCGCGCGAGGTGCCGCTGGAGGCCGAGTTCGGTCGGGTCGTCCTGCATGGGATCGCGGACGCCGTCGACCGGGCGCGCGGACTGATCGTCGACTACAAGACGGACCGGGACATGGAGCCGTCCGCGCACCGCCTGCAGCTCGCGGTGTACGCCGCGCAGCTGAAGGCGACCCGGGCAGGCCTGGTGTATCTGCGGCACGGACACGTGCACTGGTTCGGGCCGGACGAGCTGGCAGCGGGGCGGCAGGAGGTGAGGCGGCTGGTCGACCGCATGGTCGCCCTCGACCTGGCACCCACGCCGTCGCCAGCGGCGTGTGGCCCCTGCGCGTACGCCGGAGTGTGTGCCCATGCGGAGATACAGGGGGCAGAGGGTGAGGCATGACGGCACCGGCGGCTGTGCCGGCCAACGTGGGCGATGTCACGCCTGGTGGTCGACGATTAGACTCTGTCGTCGATCACTCCACACGGGCACCTGACGAGCCATCACGGCCCTGGGGCACCCCGTGACTTTGGATGTTTGACCGTCGGGCACCCCGTGACTTTGGAGGTTTGGCTGTCGGGCACCCCGTGACTTTGGAGGATTCAACCCGTGACTTTGGAGGAGTGTTGCCCTGGGGCACCCCGTGACTTTGGAGGTTTGGCTGTCGGGCACCCCGTGACTTTGGAGGATTCAACCCGTGACTTTGGAGGAGTGTTGCCCTGGGGTACCCCGTGACTTTGGAGGTTTGGCCGTCGGGCACCCCGTGACTTTGGAGGATTCACCCCGTGACTTTGGAGGATCTGTCTCAAAAATGACGTTGTCATCGCAGATTTGCCGGATCCCTGATGATGATTCATCATTCTTTTTATTCTTGTTTTTTAAAGATCATGATCAACAACAGGAGCGACCGTAGTCCGCGAGGGCATGACATACCATGGGTACATGTCAAAACCGGTGAGGCAGCCGCGCCCAGTCAATGGACACGACGAGCGGAACCTCGCCCGACTGTCACTGGTGCTGGCCAACAACCGCGTCCCCAAGACCCAGACGTCCTGGATCAAAGAGTTTGTCTCTCCCGACGACCTCGGCACCACGCTCCGCGTCGAGTGCACGGCTCCCCGGCACGACGTCGTGCCGCACGGCATGGACAACGACGTTCTGTTGGGCCTTGTGAACGCCTACATCTCGGCCGGCATGCCCATCAGCGGCGTGCTCCGCACCACCAGCTACAACCTGCTGCAGTACTCCAGCCTGGCGGATTCCGGCTTCCACTACAGCTCCCTGGCCGAGAGCCTGCGGCGCTTCCAGGGCACCATCTACAAGATCACCGACAGCTGGTACGACAACGAGCAGTACCAGTTCCGCAGCGTCAACACGAGCCTGGTGATGAAGTTCGTGGTCGTTGACCGGGATCGCCAGCCCGACGCGTTCAGGGAGCTCAAGGCGGACTCGCTGCTGGAGATCACCCTCGACAGCGACCTCACGGCCAGCATCCGCGGGGGCTTCATCCGCCCGCTTGACCTGCAGTTCCTGCGCAAGCTCTCCCAGCCCCTCCCCCGCCTGCTCTTCCGCGTCCTGAGTGAGCAGCGCCATCCCCACGACCAGCCGCCCGTGGGGAGCTATCAGGTGAGCCTGCGGGCATGGGGACAACACCTCGGCATCCTGGACGACCGGGCCTACCGCATCCGCCGCACGCTCGACCCCGCGCACACACAGCTGATCGACCAGGGTTTCCTCAAGAGTGTGGACTACCTTGGGCGCGGGGAGAAGCAGGAGGTGATCTACACCTTCGCTGAATTCGCCCTCCCGCCGGCGAATCCCGAGGCGGTGTCCCTGCTCACGCAGCGGGGCGTGAGTCACGCCATCTCGGTTCAGCTCGCCGCGGAATTCGGGCATGAACACGTCAAGCAGCAGGTCGCGAAGTTTGATGCGCTGTTGGCAGGCGGGTACAGGGCCCGCAACCGGGCGGCGCTGCTCGTCGATGTGATCCGGAATCCCTCCAAGTACCCCGAGAGCGGGCCGGCGGCACCTGCGCCGGACTCAGTACCCAGGCGAGTCACTCCTCGGGCTCCTGAGCCCCTTCTGGAGCCGCCACGGACGATTGCTGGGGCTCGGGTACTTCTCACTGGCGTGCGTCTGCCGGAGCCGCTCGTGCAACGGGCTGCCGAACTGTTCGTGGGTGGACACGTCTCGGCAACGGAGCTGATCGGCCTCAAGCAGGACAAGGACTCGGCACGCACTGTGACGACATGGGCGAATCGAGAAGCAGTGGATAATTCGTAGTCTGCCCCGAGGCCGGTATATAAATGTTGCCTTATTGTTGGCAATTCGATCAGACGACTCGGTGTGGAACGGCAACTCCGACCGCTTGTGATGCCAGCCTTGCATATATCTGGGAGTCCCAATCATTATCCAGTCGACTTGGCGATATTACAGTCCGTACCTCCTGTTCGACTCTGTGCCCCGGCTGTCTCATGACCTCGACGCCAACCCGCTGCGACCGGCTCCAGCAGAGACCATTCATGCTTCCCTGGAGGCCACGCTGGAACGCATCCGGCATCCCAGGCCCGGTACTCCCGCCGCACGGGCGGTGGCGGCCGTGGAACGTTACCGGCCCATCATCGAAGCGCACATCCGCCGCCGGGAGGCCCGCCACAACGCCCTGATGGTCATGCGGGCACTGACCCAGGCGATCTACACCCTGATCGAGGTGCGCGGGCAGAGCCAGGAGCGCACCACCACGTACACCGTCTTCACCGTGATGGATCTGCTCCCGGTCGTGACGGGCCTCTCCAGCGACCAGTGCGAGCGGGCGACCCGGAAACTGCAGGAGATCGGCCTGATTCACAAGAGCTCCGGAGCACTGCCCACGCGGACGCGGGTGACCTCCAGGGACGCCCAGGGCAATCAGGTCGAGCGTCAGGTCTACAAGGGCGGCACCTGGACGACGACGTCGTTCGTGAATGCCGAAACGGGGGTACGTACGGAGGCGCGGGTCTGCGCCGGGACGTGGGTGGCCGTCGTGCTGCGGCCGGCGCCTGGGCTCACAGCCAGGGTGATCGCGCACGAGCTGCCCCCATGCCCACGGGATCTCACGGCCGACCGTAAATGCGGACGCACCGCTTGGCAGGCCCAGCAGGAGGCACGCCAGGAAGTGCGGGAGTCATTACTCCTTTCAGGAGATAAGTTTGACATTGCCCCCCTATTACGGTGGTCGTTACCAGAAGAAGAAAAGAAATCCCTGGGTACTGAAGACTCCCGCACTTCGCTTTTTGCCGATGCCACCACCCCGCAGGAGCTGGTGTGGAGCCTCAGCCGGATCGTCAGCACCCACCCGCAGCACCGCCGCGAGGCCGTGCAAGAGGGAGCGGCGGCATTGGTCGAGGTGCTCCGAGATGAGGGCTGGGAGAAACACTACTACCGCGTCCTTTGGCGTGCCACTGAGGCAGAATTCCAGGGCATCCCGGCATTCGCACAGCTGGCCTTCGCTCTAGAGCGTACACTGGTCGCCAACCGAGAGCTGTACCTGCACCGGCCAGGAGCTTGGCTCGCCCGACAGCTTGAAGAGTGTGGATGGATGACTGCGGTGGGTAGGCCGACCATATAGCGTGGTGACTGATACGCCGTCACGCTCAGTCGCTCTGTTCTGCGTATGTCAGAACCCATTCATGCGATGGAGCCCAATATGCGCCAGTTATGCACTTTAGGCTAAATAGCCTATTGGCCGAATTTCGCTGAAAACGTAATATTATTCACGTTGGATCTCAACATTTCATTCGCCCATTTTGCAGGAGACTTGATATGACCAAAATCACATTTCATCCTCTTGGCAATGCTGACTGCGCCCGTATCGATCTGGACAACGGTCGCAAGCTGCTGATCGATTACGCCGACACCCACTGCACTGGCAGCGGCGACAAGTACATCGATCTGCCCACCGCCCTCCGCGCCGACCTGCAGCAAGCTAAGCGTAAGCACTATGATGTGGTCGCGTTCAGCCACCTCGACCTCGACCACTGCCAGGGCGCTGGCGAATTCTTCTTCTTCCAGCACAGCAATGCGCGGCAGGCGAGCGACCGCATCGTCATGACGCAGATGTGGGTACCCGCCGCGGTCATCACCGAGTCCAGAAACGACCTATGCGACGACGCAAAGCTCGTTCAGGCCGAGGCCCGGTACCGCCTGCGCGAGGGCCGCGACATCCTAGTCTTCAGCCAGCCCGACTGCCTTGACGAGTGGCTGCGTAACCAGGACATTGATCCCAGCACGCGTGATCACCTCATCGTCACCGCAGGCACGCTCGTTCCCGGCTTTACGCTGGCCCGTGACAACGTCGAGTTCTTCGTCCACTCGCCCTTCGCGTCCCACTTGAACGACCGCGGCTCCACGGTGGTTCGAAATGACGACGCCATTGCCTTCCAGGCGACCTTCCAGCACAGCGGCCGCGTCACCCGGGTCATGTTCACCGCTGATATCGCCTACGAGGTTCTCGGCAACATCGTGCAGGTTACCGAACTCAAGGGAAACACCGACCGACTGAAGTGGGATGTCTTCAAACTGCCGCACCACAGCAGCTGGAAGTCTATCGGTCCCGAAAAGGGGAAAGACAAGACTCAGCCCACGCCGGAGATCGAGCGCTTGTACGGCACCTACGGCGAGCGTTTCGGCATGATCGTTAGCACCAGCGATCCGATCCCCACCGTCGATACCGATCAGCCGCCTCACCGGCAGGCTGCCGCCTACTACCGGGAAAAGGCCCGTGATCTCCACGGCGAGTACATCGTGACCATGGAGCACCCCTCGCTCAGCACGCCCACACCGCTGGTCGTCGAGATCAGCGGCACCGGCCACGTGGTACTCCGGGGAAGCCTGACGCAGACGCCTTACGACAGCACTGCTCCCCGCGCTGGGTGATCATGGGGGTTCACTTTCCCCTGCTCACCACTTCAGCGTCGCTCGAGCAGCTGTGCACCCGCCTTGGCCGGGAACTCCTGCTGACTGCAGCGGCCGATAGGTCTGGTTTTCTGACCGTTACCGAGATTCGGCGCACCGACATCGCGGACCTGATCATCGTCACCCTTCACCCGGAGATTCCTACCTACCCAGTCCATCCCATCCAGCGCGATGAACCCATCGCATTCCTGATACCGGACGATCCGGATATGGCACCCGAGGTCTACGCCCTTCGCGAGGACTTCCCCGGCGTTCCCCACCTGATCCGGCCCCGGGTGGCCTTTCCAGGGCAACTGTGCCTGTTCGATCGGCCGTATGCGGAGTACCGCGCGCGGCTCAGCGGCCAGCACCTCGTGGAACGCACGCTGCTGTGGCTCAAGCTCACCGCGCTTGGTACGCTGCACGGGGAGGATCAGCCGCTGGAAGCGCTGATGCACCGCCGTGCAGGCTTCCTGGTGCTCCCAGCCGCGATGCGGACAGGAGCGTTTCAGCCCCTTGACCTAGTGAGCCGTCGGGACGATCCGAACAGCCCATTCCAGGTTATCGTGCCGAGGGAAGGCGGAACCGAGGTCGCACTCCTGCAGGTCATCACCAAGACTATGACCCACGGGGTGATCCGTCGGGAACCACGCACGCTGGGAGACCTGCACACCCTCCTGTTGACGGAAGTCGGCACCGACCTGCTCTCGGTGCTCGGCCGGCAGTTGCGCGACCACTACGGTGATGTGTCCCGGTACGGGCAGCGTCTGGTGATCCTGCACCTGCGGCTCCCCAAATCGCGGACGGCGGGCGAGCCGTTCAGCAGCACCGAGGATCTAGCGTTCATGATGCGGGATACGACCCTGAGCCAGCTGGGTCAGGTATTGGACGTGTGGGAGCCAGATGGCGCCGGGGGCATGGGCATGCTGCTGGGCACCGTGCCGTACCCGGAGAAATGCAGCTCGGTCGCGCTGGATACCATCACGGTGCTGTTCGACACCAGTCGCCAGGGCAGAGCCGCCATGAGCGGCCTCCCCTCCGACGACCGGCGCTTCGTGGCTCTGGGGGCGGGGGCACTGGGTTCGCAGGTCGTCACAAACTTGGTGCGGGCCGGCCAGGGCACCTGGGTCGTCGCGGACGACGATGTTGTCCTCCCCCACAACTTGGTTCGGCATGCCCTGTTCAATGATATCGCCGGGTGGAACAAGGCCAAGGTCCTCAGCCACGATCTCAACCGAACCTTCCAGGACACGCAGGTCGTAGGTCTTTCTGGTGACGCTTTGAAACCTCGCCCGGACCTTCAGGCGCACTTGGATGCCGCGGACGTCATTCTCGACTTCACCGCCAGTTCGCCGGTGGGCCGCCGACTCGCCCTCTCGCCGGAGCGGGGCCGTCGTGCCAGCGCCTTCCTCAATCCCACTGGCCAGGATCTCGTACTCTTGGTGGAGTCCAGTGATCGGCAGGTGCGGCTCGACCACTTGGAGCACAGCTATCTCCAGGCTCTGGTGGATCGCGACGAGCACACCAGCCATTACGGCTCGGTACCGGCACACCTGCGTTACGGGGGCGGCTGCCGCGACATCAGCGCCCAGCTGCCTCAGGATCTGCTGGCACTGCACGCGGCGACAGTCAGCCGGGCCCTGCGCCGGGCCTTAGCGCAGGAGGCTGCCTCGGCTGTCCTGTGGCGGACAGACGATGACGGTGCTGTCACGGTTCATCCCCTGCCCACGGGCCCATACGTGCAAACGCAGGTCAGTGGTTGGATCGTTCACGTCGACCCGCAGGTCATCGCCACGGCCCGGGCGCACCGGGACACGGCTCTAAGCCAGTCGCTTCCAGTGGAGACGGGCGGCACCCTCGTGGGCTCGATCGACCTGGATCGGCAGCACCTCTTCGTAACGGGGCTGCGGCCGCCGCCCACGGATAGTCGACACTATCCCGCGGCCTTTGAACGCGGCGTGGAGGCCCTACGTAGCGAAATCGAGCACATCGAGGCCCGGAGCGCAGGCGCGTTGACCTACTTGGGAGAGTGGCACACGCATCCCAGAGGGTTCGCGGCTCAGCCTAGCCGTGATGATCAGACGCTCTTGGCGTGGCTGCACGGGATTATGGCGCCATCTGGTTTCCCGGGCGTCATGCTGATCATCGGTGAACACGATGAGCGGTGGCTCGTTCAATCTCCGCAGACCGAGGTAATTCATGGACCTGAGTAAGTTCACTCTGGCGGTCTTCGATATCTTCGCGTATCTCCTTCCTGGCACGCTCCTCCTAGTGCTGCTCAGCGTTGGGGAGGCGACCTTCCTGAGCAGCAGCACCCTGAAGCTCTCCCAGTTCAAGCAGCTGGCCGTGCCGTTCCTGATCGGCGCGTACTTTCTAGGCCACCTCGCCAACAGCGTGGGAACCGTGTTGACTGAGAGAGTGAAGTGGTTGCGGGTGCCGCGGGGCGGGGCCCTCTCGGACAGGCTGTTCACTCAGATCCGGAACCGGGTCGTGTTGACCTTCGGTATCGACGTGTCCACCTTAGACAACCAGAAACTCGAGACTCTGGCGGTCTACAAGTTCGCGGACAGTTTCGTGGTGGCCAAGGACAAGGCTGCTGAACGCGAGAGCCTCCTGCTGCGAGAAGCTTTTGCCCTGAGTACCTTGGGTGTCTTCGTCCTCTGGTCCGTCGTCGGCGTGGCTGCTGCGATCAACGGTGGCCTGGCCTTCCGGATCGACGCCGCCAAAACCATGCTTGACAGAGGCCCAACCATCGCCATCACGGTTGCTGCTCTCATTCTGGCGTTCGTGTTCTGGCGTCGATACCGGCGTTTTGCACTTCAACGGCGCTCTAGCATCTACACGCTGTTCATGGCCCTCACAGCCAAGGTGCCCTGATCGACTGGGATCACATTCGGAATAGAGCGTTCAGGTGGCTGCTACGAGAAAGACTGAATCAACGTCGTCGATCTGAAGGCACCCCTGTTTAAGGCTGCCACAGCTGATGATCGGCAAGTAGGCATTCCATACTGGTGCGGCAGCACATGCAACATTGGTCGGTACTCATATACCGGAGCCTGACGGAACCGAGCGCTTCTCAACCCAGCAGGGATGCAAAGAATGCGCCTCGTCACCCTACCTGGACATGTCATAGTAGAGCCCTCACCGCTTACCTTCCCTTACAGCTGGAAGAGGTCGCCATGATGCCCGTTCCGCCTCAGCGTTCGTGCAATCTGCTACTCGAGGGTGGCATTACCAGCGGGATCGTGTATCCCGCGCTTATTACCACGCTGGCCGAAACGTACCGCTTCCGGCACGTGGGTGGGACGAGCGCCGGTGCGATCGGTGCAGCCTTCACGGCGGCCGCCGAATACGCGCGGAGTGGCACGATCCCTTACGACGGGATGGCAGTCATTGACCGTCTGGCCGCAGACCTCGGGAAGCCGATATCACAGACACCTGGCGCTCCTCTGCTGTTACAGGCGCTTTTTCAGCCCACGGACCAGACCCGCGGCACGTTCGAATTGCTGTCTGCCACTCTCGCGTCCGATCGCCTGACCCGTCTTCCCCTGAAGGCCCTGGCCCAGCAGCCCCTTGCGGGCCTGTTGGGCGCACTGCCGGGGCTTGGCGTGGTTGGACTCACCCAGGCAGCCGGGCGACCACCGGTTCAGGCAGGGGGCCTCGCCCTGGGCGGCGTCCTGGCCGTCGTGGGGGCTGTGACCGCCACCCTGGCTGGCGGAGTGCTGCGCGGCCGTCAGGCACTGGAAGCGTCGAGATACGGCGTTTGCCCGGGCCACATGCCACCTGATTATTCCCCTCCTGCCCTGACCGACTGGCTCAGCCAGGCCATCAATGAGGTGGCAGGCCTGCCACGTGATGGAGCTCCCCTGACATTCGCCGATCTGGAAGGACGTGGCGTTACGCTCAGGACGATCACCACCTGCCTGACGCTGGGGCGGCCCTATTCTCTGCCCTTCGCCAACAACTTGTTCTACTTCAAGAAAGACGAAATGAGAGCCTTGTTCCCAGATG
Source organism: Deinococcus sp. AB2017081 (assembly GCF_034440735.1). Taxonomy (NCBI): domain Bacteria; kingdom Thermotogati; phylum Deinococcota; class Deinococci; order Deinococcales; family Deinococcaceae; genus Deinococcus; species Deinococcus sp. AB2017081. The sequence goes on from NZ_CP140099.1 coordinate 129,986, forward strand.
CGGTCGTGAGGCATCTCGTGAACCACGGACGGCAGCCCGCTAATTTAGATGAGAAAAAACTGTACGCGTCGCTTGCACAGCGTGAGATCTATCCCTTGCCTGAAGGGAAGAATCTGCCAGTGGTCGTCGCAGTACGTCTGAGTCTGAGTTTTCCCATTCTGATTAGTGCCGTCCAACTGCATGCGGTCGACTACAGCAGACCGATGCCTCCGGGCGGCTATGACGCGACGCCAGTCCTTTTTACCGATGGCGGCCTGAGTTCTAACCTGCCACTGCATTTTTTCGACTCGGCGCTGCCTGAATATCCGACTTTTGCAGTGAACCTGCGGTCGTTCCCGGAAGGACAAGTCCCGGATCCCGACGAAGCTAAGAACGTCTGGTTGCCAGAGCGCTCGGTTCAGGGGCGTCTACCTGAGTTCCGTCCGGTAAAAGATCTGTCTGGCTTCGGGGAAGGTATTCTCGATACATCCAGAAACTGGAAGGATGGGATCTACATCACCGCCCCTGGCTACCGTGACCGTATCGTCCATGTGCATCTGGACGGGCGCGTGGAGGGTGGTCTGAATCTGAGCATGGACAACACAGTCGTACAGAGGCTCGTGAAGCGGGGGCAAGCTGCTGCCCAGGCGCTGATCGACAAGTTCAGCTCACCCGACGCGTGGAATCGGCACCGCAGGGTACGGCTCGTGAATTTGCTGTGCGCGGTTGCTGACGTAGGGCGGGAATATGAAGCTGCATTCGCGTCACCGGAAGGGACAATGTCCTGGGACGCTGTCCTGGCCGGTGAAGACCTTGGCTATTCATTCGCAGATTCAGAAGCCGCCCAATTCAATGATATCTCCACCAAGTTGCGTGAAATTGGCCAAATTGACGCGACGATGGATAACCGTCCGAAGCCATATCAGCAGCTCCGTCTGATCCTCGAACCGTAGGCCGCAGCTAACATCAAGGTTGTAGGGGAACGTTCTTGAGATGATCGAGTACGAGGCTATCCATCCGGGTGTACAGGGCGGCAGCAATGCCACGGGACGCTTCAAGGTTGAGCGTAAGCCCGTTCATGCGGGCGACGCCTCGTGCGCGCGTACGGTGAAAGTGCAGACCAAGGAAGCTTGACTTCAGGTCATCAATATCAAGGTCGAGGTGTGCCAAGCCAAGGCGCACTTCCTGGTTTACCTTCCGACCCACCGCATACATGAAGTTGAGATTGTTCCCGACCCTGATAGATTCGTCGAGAAGTCTGACCTTGCCGGTATTGCCTTTCTGAGTCAAGGTGTCGACCAGCTGGCTCAACAGGGTGTCCGCCGTGCCTACATACCCTGCTGCTGAACGAAGCAGGTCGGCTACGGCCTGGTCAATAGTGAAGTCGTTTTGCAGGGTTTCAAACGGCTGGTCAATATGGCGGGTTGATTGCCAGCAGCCTAGACTCGACAGGCCTCGCAGATAAGCGTCAAACCATTGATCAGCGTTCTGGCGGCGTCCGCTCACCTCGGCATTTGCACTGCACTGTGCAAAGTAGGTTGAGGTGGCGACAAGATGGGCTTCATCGCCCGTCAGTTCCGCACCCAGTACGATGGCCGAGCCGGGTGCGATTAGTGCATTGGGCGTCCCTGCCGTTCCGGCGCTTCTCGCGAAGGCGTTCCAGTCTTGTCCGTATTCACGGCGCAACACGTCAGTGTCCGGGGCCGCGCTGAGCCCATGCTTTGGCCAGGTATCACTTCGGAGTGCGGTGTCGACGACTGCTTTTGCGGGGTCGGTCATGCGATTCCTCCAGATTCAGCCGGTATTCGAAATACAGTGGCGTCTCGGTGACGCGCTTGGTGAACTCCTTCCATTTCGCCACGTCTTCCGGCGTGGCCCCATTAGGCGGCTCACTAGCCATCGGCTGATCAGCGCGCAGCACGCGGAATGAGGTACGGCGCCGCAACTCGTCGTACATCTCCGGGTAAGGCATGGCCCAGCCTTTCGTGCCCCGCGAGCGGGCGAACACTTCATCGACAGGGATCAGCGCGACGAGGTTTGGATGGATCATCAGTTCCAGCCCCTGGGCCTTCAGGGTTGCGTTGTGGCTCCCATGATGGCCGACCTTGTATATGGCAGTCCGTGCGAGTAGAGCGCGTGCGTCTACCGAGCGTGCCTCAGGCTGTCCTGTGTCGGTGACAGCAAATTGCAGATCAAACCAGGACAGCCAGTTACCGACTTGGGCGTCGCCTGGAAAGAGGAGCACATCCCCCCCTGGGGATAATTCGAAGGCAAGGACGAGGCTGGTGTTGTTGGTGTCCTGATCTAAATTCAAGGCAAGATCCGTTGCCATGCTGATCCACGAGGCGTCGAGTGTACGCCATGTTGCGTCCTGTGCGTTGTAAGCCGGGTAATGGGTCTCGATTCCAGCTTTCAAGTCGATGCGCAGCCGCTCATCGAAAGGGAGGGGAGGGTCGTTCGGTGCTGCGGTTCCGGCAGCGGAAGCTAAGGCATGACCAAGCAGTTGGGAAAGGTAGACCTCTTTGTTTGCTCCGGAGTGCGGATCTGAGCGCCTGAGAAGTGCTGGATCCCGTGGGGGTCCGAGAACGAACACCCGGGTTGCGGTGGGTGAAGCGGGGAGTACCCAACTTTCTCCTGGACTTAGGTAACGTACTCGGCCGCCCTGCTCCGAGACGTGGGCGGCTACCTGCATCATAATGTCGGACACGCTGGGCGCGCTTACGCCGCGAGCTGTGTCACCTGCGAATCCCAGCAGATTCTGTACTTCCTGCAATGCCATCGTCCGGTCTTTGTCACCCTGGTACATACCGGCAAGTGCGTGCGTCGATTCTTGGAGTGTTGTCGTTCGTACGGCGAGACTGTGTCGGAGCACCGCAGCTTGCGGATCGGCAGGATCCTCGGTCCATGCAAGCCACACCTCATCCACCTTAAATGTTTTGAACTTATCGAAGCCCAGGATGAAACCCGAAAGATGGTCGTAATGCTGATGGGTCAGGACAATGGCATGCAGATGCCCCCCAGTAGCCGTATAGATATCGAGTAGCGTTGTATGGAGCCGATTCTTGATTTTTTCCGAGTGTAAAAATAGCCCGCAGTCAATCAGAATGTGCCGCGGTTCATCCTCCCCTGGGAGAGTCAGCAGGAAACAGTCGCCCAGGCCGCCAAGGGTCTCTCCGTCCAGGCCATTGCGGTACATCCGGACGCTGGGGACTGCCGGCCCGGCCATTAGCGGCCCTCCGACGCTTGCCGGTGAACAAGCGCGAATGGCTCATTTAGGACGGTGCCATTGGAAAGTCCGAAATACATAGCGCGCAGTCCAGCGTTCAGGTCGCCGTTGACATACCGCCACACCCGTTCGAGTCGCTTGACACTATCGACGTGCTTGCGGACGCAGTACCGGATTAGTTTAACCGGGGTGGCTTGAGCTTCCCTGGAGGCGTCGTCTTTCGCTTCCTGCGGTAACGCTTCAAGATCGACCAACAGGGTACAACCGCCGCGAAAGACGAAATCCCCGTCTTTTGCCTGGGCAGGAAGTGGTGTACCTGTATTGATCGCCTGGCGAAGAGCATCGTTACTGTAATGGAAGCTCTGGGTCAACTCGATCACGAGATCGAGTTGAGATTGGCCGTCGGGTTCGATCCGTCGCGCCGGCCGAACAGAATGAACCTCGAGGCCACGCTTCTGGAAGTTGAGGCCCAGTGCAGCTGCCACCCCTCCAGGCAGGAGTGAGGTCGCCTGATCAGCCTGTTCCCGGCTGAGAAACTCTGAAAGGTGGTCGCTCAGCACTGTTTTGGCAGCTGCCATGGCCCGCCAGGCGCGTTCCCTATTGTGGCCCAGGGCCCAGCCCTGGACCTGCTGCCGGATCGCATTGAGCACGTCAAGGTTCATCAGGATGCCACTGAGGGTTAGCTGCTCCTGATCCGTCGGTTCCTGCCAGCGCAGGCTGGTTTCGGACAGACTATTGACGTTGGAGGGGTAGATTCCGCGCCGGCGGAATGCTTCGATCATGGCCGTACGGTAGGCCCAGCCATCCTCGCGGGTATGCTCGAAATCGGCTGTGATGATTGCCCGGAGGAACTCGCCAAAGGTGAGGTCGACTGGGGGACAATAGTCGAGAGCGCGAATGCACATATGTAGCACTCGCTCAGCCACCAATGACGCTTCGTCCGCCAGGCGTGCGACCAGATCGGGGTGCAGTGCGCCTGGTCCCAGGATTCCACTCCCTCCCGACGCGAGACGCAGAAGATCAGAGGTGCGGGCCTTGTAAATCATGTTGAACGCGTCAAAAACGGCGCCCACTAGGACGGCACCGCGCTGATGCGGCTCAAGGAGGTTTTCATACTCCGGCGTGTCTGTGCTTCCTCCAGATCCGGGTTCATCGAGACCATCGAGTGCGCTTCGCAGCGCGCCATACAGGCCCGTGCCCTGGCCAAATTCGCGGGCAAGATCTGCGAGCAAATTCTTGCGCCCGAGGTCACCCTGGGTCTGGGCAATTTGATTCCTCACAACGTCTGGGAACGTGAAGTGCAAGAAGAGGGCCACGAGATCTGAGAAGGCTTCGTGAAAGGCCAGAACATCTGGATTGGTTGCCTCGGTGAACCGCGGATGCATGCCGTCCAGCAACGCGTGTGTGGTTTCGTGGGCAATCACGTCATGGGACAGACAGGTGAAGACTGTGCCTCGCGGCATGACCTGTGCGCTACGGCGTGGACGGGCAGCGAAATAACCGAAAAGCAGTGCGACCCGGTCTGGGTCATAAAAGGCATTCTCTTCGGCCATAGCGTGCGGGTAGATCCGCAGACGCTGCACGAACTGGGGTTCGTCCGAGTCTGGGGGATGATCATCGGCCCAGAACGCTGTGCGGCCTAATGCCCGCTCGAAGTGACGAATGGTGGTGCGGGCAATCGCATACACCATTTGCTGATGAAATCGGGGGTCGCCCGTTGATGGCAGCAGACCATCCTGCGCCAGAAGCGACGGATGGTCGAGATTCACTGGCTCATAACAACAGCCGCTTGCTGGATCTATATCGATGACTTCCAAGTATTCGTCCACGGGTCCAGGAGTCACGTGCTCCCAGGGTACCCGCACAAAGGTTTGGTTGATCAGCGCGGTATCAATACCGAGATCAAGGCTGGGATCAAGGGCGTAGACCCGGAGGCGACGCCACTGAGGTGTGTCATATGGACGTGAACTGGAAGACGACGTCATTGTTACCTCCTGTTAACGTATAGAATTTAGGCTGCCTGCTATGCCGAGGCTCGCAAGGTGTGGATAGCCCAGTGCGCGTGTAATGTTGATTCAAGTGTAAGCTTATTTTGGTCGAGGCACAACACATTTTGCGAGGAGGCATGCCGTGGATGACCGCAGGGGTAATCTCGACCATACTGAGAAACGCCGTGATCGCGACGATCCCGACAAGCCCTTCCCCCCTATTGTTGATGATCGTCACCCTCAAGAGCACGAGCGCCCATACGGCGAGCAGCCGCTCCCGGAAGAACAGCCTCAAGATGATTCAGATCCGAGCTGGTAGTAAAGATTAACGCACTTAGGAGCGATTAGCAAAACAGTTGATCGTTACGTTGTTGTCTGTTCAATAGCCTTTACGCGCAATGGGTTAGGGTCTGTCATCGGAATGGATCTTCCAACTACCACTGGTTGATGCGTCGCCTTAGGCCCTGATCACTCCACTTGGCGTAGATTCTTGCCGTATCCAGTACTGAGTGACCGAGATGTCGCGCCACGTCATCAAGAGAAGCTCCTTCCTGAGTCAGGCGCGTCCCTGAGTAGTGCCGGAGGGCGTGATAGCCACGGTACGAAACGCCTGCTCGATGACAAAGCCGATGCAAGCGCTCTACAGAGGCGGTATAACTCCCGCCAACAACTGGTGATTCCCCCAGAGGAACCTTTTTCAAGGCCTTGACAAGCGTCTCGCCAATGACCACTCGCCTCTGTTTGCCACCTTTTCCGCGCCGGACGATGAGTTCCTGGCCGTCCAGGTCGACGTCAATACCTGTTAGAACCAGCGCTTCACTGATGCGCAGGCCACCGTGAGCACACAGTAGAAGCAGAGCCTGCATCCGCGTATCGGCATGCTCAAGCAGCTTCTGAACTTCATCATGGGTATACGGACTCCGCTTGTCCCAGGGAGCAGTCTTTTCGCGGACGGGTCTGACATCAGCGAAGGGGGTCGCCTGAGTCGCGTCTGCCCAGCGCAGCGCCGAATACAGCAGGCGAACGCCGGCGAGCTGCACCCGGGTGCTTGACGCGCTGAGCCCACCCGCTTCCGCTGAGCGCACGAAGCGGACGCCGTCACTGGAGGTGGCCCGCAGGAGGTTCACCGCCTGGGTACCCGCGTAGTTCAGGTACCGGTTCACGGCCCAGCGGTAGGCCCTCAGGGTGCGGGGGCTGGTGGCGGTACCGCTTGCTCCATGCAGGGTGAGGTATGACTCGGTCAGTGACCACAGCGCTTCGACGTCGCGATCCCGGCTCGCCTCGGCTGCACGGCGTCTCCTCTCTTCGGGATTGAGGTCAGCCCATCCCCGGGCGCGGTCGAACATCCCCAGCTGGTAACGCTCGATCGTCATCCCCACACCCCATAGATAACATACCTTAACTATGGGTTACGTGTTCGCTGTTCGCGAATCGCGAACGGCGAATACACTGAATGTATGCTCAAACCCCAGGATCTTCTGCTTCTTCTCAAGCTCCTTCAGTCCGGGTACACCTCGCACATGCAGCTATCAGCGAGCCTAGGCACGAGCTCGTCTGAAGTACACGCTGGCCTGAAACGCCTCAAGCAGTCCCGGCTGGTCAAAAGTGATGGTTCGCCTATCCGATCCGCCGCCCGTGAGGTTCTCCGCTACGGCGTCCCATACTTCCTCCCAGCTGTGAGGGGAGAACTTACCCGGGGCATGCCCACGGCCTACGCCGCCCCGCCCCTCAGCGCCCACATCGTTCAGGGCAGCGACCCGCCACCCATTTGGCCCGACCCTGAAGGCTCTGTCCGCGGCCAAGCCATGATCCCCCTCTACCGCTCGGTGCCGTTTGCAGCCCGGCAGGATCCAGCGCTTTACGAATGGCTCGCGCTGGTCGATGCCCTGCGGGGCGGAAGCACCCGCGAGCGCGAACTGGCCGGCAAGCTTTTGGATGAGCGTCTACAGACCCCGGTGGCTTCATGAGCAGTGCAGCGAACGTTGAGCGGCTCACCGAGACCCTGCGCCGTCTTGGCTCACTCGCCGAGCAATTGGTCTTCGTCGGAGGCAGCACCACGGCCCTCTTCATGACTGATTCTGCGGCCGCTGACGTCCGGGAGACCCTGGATATCGACGCCATCGTCGAGACCACCCGGGCCGGGTACAGCCGCTTGACTGAGGCACTGAACAAGCAGGGATTCTTCGAGGACACCACTGAGGGCGCACCGATCTGCCGGTTCCGCAGTGGCGAACTGATCCTTGATGTGATGCCGACTGATGCACAGGTTCTGGGATTTAGTAACCCCTGGTATCTCCCCGCGATTGAACATGCTGAGACCATGAACCTAGCGGACGGTCTGCAAGTGCGAACCATCGCCGCGCCCTACTTTCTCGCGACCAAACTAGTTGCCTTTCAAGGGCGGGGTGGAGGGGACTATGGCTTAAGCCACGACATCAGTGACGTTGTATCCGTACTCGATGGGCGGCCCGAAGTGGTCGAGGAGATTGGGCAGAGCGGCCACGAGATCAAGGTATTTCTAGCTCAGGCGGCCCGCGACCTCCTGACGACACCGGCGTTCACGGACACCCTTTCCTACCACCTACCGCCCGATTCAGCGAGTCAAGCCAGGGAGGGACTGATACTCGAGCGTCTGAGGCTCATTGCAGAAGTCGACCAAGAGCGTTCCTGAAGAGGCCAAGCAGCCCCTGTAGATCAGCTGATTCACCATCCTGGAGGGGTCAGGTCCGCGGGTCAACCTCTCGATCCCAGATGACGAGCACTTCGCTGATTGCAACGGTTACGTCTTGCGTGCGCCACCATATTCACTCATGGTCGATGGCCGCCAGAGATCAGGTAGACAATCACCACATTGAGCTGCATGTCTTGCACTTGGTCATCAGCTGGAAGGACCTCCACATGAATGCAGGCTCTGCAGCAAAAGGCGCAGCGCGTGGTCGAAAGTGGTGCCGGCCAGATCGGGGTTGGCACCCAGCGGTGGGCAGGCGAGGGATGTTTCCGGTGGACGGGGCAGGGGGTACGTGAGGGCAATGCGGATGGCCTGCCGGGCCTCCGAGGTGTGGCAAAGGTAACTTGTCAGGCTGCCGTACTCGGGTCGTGGGGGAAGTATCAGTGAGCGGGGGAGCTCCTGAAGCGGGGAAGCTGGTTGCACGCAGCGTGGACGGGCGAGGCACATGAGCTGAACACCCACCGCTCTCGCCGCTGCGTCCAGACGGGGAAGGGTCGGGGGCCTGGGCCGTACGGCACGTATCAAGGCCCGATTGGGCAAAAGTTTGCCGTCGTGCTCGACTCCTCCCACTCGGGTGACCAAGTGGCGGTCTCGGTGAAGTAAGTGACGCAACCCCCGTACGGCAGGGTGAACTGGGCAGCTTGCGGTGGCATCCCTGGCCTCATTCGGTAGGAAGGGAGTGAACGTGGCCAGCTTGGCGAACGCCTGGATCCTCGAAGGAGCGGGCACTGTACACCTGGGCCTCGGCGTTATGCCAGGTCAGCGTGTTGATCGCTTGGATGGCGGGCGAGACGAGGGACACAACACGGTGCGGGGGCAACCTCATGCGGCTCTGCGTCAAGGTGTAGGCCACGCGGGGGGTAAGCGGGTACACCAGTTGAAAGCCCTTGCGGCCCAGGCCCTGGCTGGCGGTGACGATCACCTTCCCGCCCTCACCCGTCTCCAGGCAGGTACAGACCGGGTGATCACTCGTCAGGAAAAAGGTTTCCGGCGGGCTGACGAGCAGTCCCGGGTGCAAGGTGCCGAAGTGCTCGGCCATCTGCGGGATGAGCTGGCCCGTCAGCATTTGCAGGTGCGCGCCCGTTGACAACTGGGTTTCACTCAGGGTTACCCCCGGCAGACCCACTTCCTGCCGCGCACGCTGGAATAGTTGTCGGCGGATGCGGGGTGTGCGCACCAACTGGAGGGCCGTGAATGTTCGGAGCAGCGGATCCAACTGCGCGACCGCCAGGGTGGGAACGTGCTGCAGGGCGGCAGGCACGATGCGCAGCAGGGTGGCGAGGTGGTTGTCGTACTGGTTCGCCAAGGCGGTCTCCACCTGAACGTCCAGCGCCTGGCCGTCGCGCCAGGCGTAGAAGTTTCGCTGCTGGGCAATGTTTAGGGGACTGGTGCTAAAGGTTTTGCCCGTGTCCTTGCAGTAGACGTGAACTTGCTGACGTTCATCCGCAAACTGGTACAAATACCCTTGCGGCACATAGTGGTGCCGGCGGGGCGTGTTGCCCTTCTTCCCCTTCACTGGGTCTCCCCCATCCACTCCAGATTCAACGCCAGCAAGCGCGAGAGCACCTCGTCCTTCAACGGCCTCTCCCCCCATACGTCTGCGAAGCCGGTTTCCCTGGTACTGGCCTTCTTAACGTGCTTCTCAAAGGCGTATTGATCTCCCGTCGCTTCCCTGAAGGGGGGAATTCGCCGAGGAGGGTGGACAGGCCGTGCCAGTGCTTCAAGTAGGCGGCGCGCTTGGAGGGAGTAGATGCGCAGGCACACCACTTCAGTGCGAATTCGTGCGGGTGCATGAAGGGCAGTATGGCGTGTGATGTCGAAAGGCCAGAACAGAAGTGGGTAACTTGGACAACGCTGCTGCGGCCAGGAACCTGACCTACCAGCTTGCGTACCTGCTTACCGTTACCCGTCAGGAAGAACGTCGTGCCCACATCTGTTTGGGCTTAACCTAGCGAAGGCCCAAATTCTGTCCAGATCGTCTGAGGAAGTGGTTCCGGAGGCCGAGACAGCTCCCTTCAGCAGCAGGTAGAGCGTGCTTCCTGTTCACACTCCTTACCTGAGAGGTGCATCCAGATGCCCTACTGCACGCATACGGGAGGTATGCCTGTCCTCCCCGCCGCCTTCCCTGGGTGTCATGCCCCGGAATGGCGGCCGGTGCGGCAGACTGCAGTCATGCCCGTCACCCTGCCGCCCGGCCTGGAGTACCAGCGGCTGATCGTGCAGCTCCAGCATGGACAGGAGGGTGCCCTGAAGGCCCTGTACGATGCGCTCGCTGGCGTGACCTACCGCGTGTGCCTGCGGATGCTGGTGTCCCCGGAGGACGCTGAGGAAGTCCTTCAGGACACCTTCCTGCGCCTGGAGGCCCAGGCCGGACGCTACGATCCGGCGCGCGGCACGGTGCAGACCTTCGTGTTGACCATCGCCCATCACCTGTGCCTGGAGCGGCTGCGTGCCCGCCGCGCCCGGCCACAGGCCCAGGACGGTGCGTTCGACGATCCGGCGTTCGACCTGCCAGCGCCTTCCCCACCGCGCGATCCCCTGGATCAGGCCCTGCTTGGCACCGCCCTGAGATCGCTCCCGGATACCGACCGGCTGCTGCTGGAGGACATGTTCTTCGGCGGGTACACCCACGCTGAACTCACGGCCCGCACGGGGTTGCCCCTGGGCACTGTGAAAAGCCGCCTGCGCCGTGCGCTGCTGAATCTCCGCGGAAGGATGACCCCATGATCCACCCGACGGAACTGCTGCCCGAATACGTCCTGGGTGACCTGGACGCGCCGGAGTTGGAGAGTGTCGAAGCGCACCTGACCGTCTGTGCCCCCTGCCGCACCGAGGTGGCCCGGCTGCGGGACGCCGTGTTCTCGCTCGCCGACGACCTGCCCGAGGCGGCCGTGCCCACCGGCACCTGGGAACGCCTGCAGGCCCGCCGTACCGCCGGGGCGATCCAACATCCGACTCAGCCGACGCCCACAGTGGTGCCCCGCCTCCACCGCCCGCGCTGGCCGTGGTTGGCGGCGGCCGCCGTCCTGGTGCTGGCCCTGAACCCCCTCACGATCCGCCTGATGACGCCACCGTCGCCGCAGACCACCGCTGAGCGGTGGGAGGCCCAGGGCGCGTCCCGGCTGACCCTCGCGTCGCCGGACGGTCGGGCGTTCGGTACGATGCTGGTGCGGTCGGACGGACAGGCCCTGGTGATTCTCACCCGGCCGGCGCCGGCCGGGCAGGTCTACCAGGCGTGGGGTCGCACAGGCAGTGGGACGGGCGCCCGCGTGCCGGTCAGTCTGGGGCTCACGGGCGGCACCGTCCTGCAGGTGGGCTGGCGGGGCTACGCGTCCGTGGGCATCAGCGTGGAACCCGCCGGGGGCAGCCCGGCCCCGACCCGCCCGCTCGGCCGGGTGGCGCTGCCCGGCGTGTAGACCCGAGGCGGTGATGGGCACGGCCACAGGCGGCCAGTGGACTCATCACAAGGGCGGCCCCCACGAGAGTGGGGGCCGCCCCGCCTCGGGCGCTCAGCCCTTGGTCATCTTGACCGGGGCGCAGATCGGCACGACGCTGGGGTCACTGGCATAGTGGACGTTGATGTACGCGCCCATATCGCCCGCGATCTTGGCCATGTCACCGCTCACCGTGACGGTCGCGTTGCCGCTGGCGTCCGACATGAAGTTCGGGAAGCCCAGCGTCACCGGCCCGTTGGACGCGCAGGGATCCGTGCTCGACGCAGGCCCGAAGGCGTGGTAGTGCGCGATATACGCCTTGCTGGGCGTCAGGCCGCTCACCGTCAGGGTGGTGCTGACCATGCCGCCACTCATGGTCGCCACGGCCTTGCCCATCGCAGCGGGATCGGCCGTGTTGGCGTTGTGCTTGAAGGTGTAGGTGGTGCCGCCAGCGCCCATCATCATGCTGCACGAGCCGAGCAGTGCGGTGGTGGCCATCCCCAGAACGATCTTGTATACGAACATACTGTCCTCCATGGTGCGTGTCCTGCGTTGACTCCGCCTCAGCGGTTGGTCACAGTGATCGTGGCGCTCATGCCATCGTGGTACGAGCAGTAGTAGGTATAGGTGCCGGGGGTCTTGAAGGTGTAACTGTACTTGTCCCCTGGCCGCAGGTCTGGCGACTTCAGGTCGGCCACTGTCAGGGACAGGACGTTGTGGGTGACCTGCCCGGTATGGAGCCAGGTCACGGTGGTGCCCGCTTTGATGCTCAGCGTGGCCGGCTGGAAGCGGTTGTCAGCAATGTTCACCGTCACGCCGGCGATGGTGGTGGGCGCGGCGGTGACCGGCGTGACTGCACCTTTCAGGACGGCAGCACACAGGGGAACGTCGGTCAGGTCGGACGCCCTGTGGACGTCGACATATGCCCCCAGCGGGCCGCGCAGGCGCGTGGGATTGGCCCGCAGAGTCACCGTGGCCTGACCCTGCGCGTCCGTTCTGAAGGCCGGGAAGCCTAGGGTGATGGGGCCACCAGACGCGCAAGGAGCCCCGCCTGCCGAACCCAGGGCATGGTAATGGGCGGCGTAGGCCGTGTTGGGCGTCAAGCCACGCAGGGTCAGTACCGACAGCGACAGGGCGGACGACACCGTGCGGACACTGAGCTGTCCAGATGCGCCAGCCGCTGTACCGGTGGCCAGCAAGGGGAAGGCCTGGGAGGTCTGCGTCTGGGCCACGGCGGGCGTCAACAGCAGGGCGGGCACCAGCGCGAAGTGAATGGATCTGAACATCTGGAGTCCTGTTAGCGCGTGAGGGGGCTGGTGGCGGCCGCGTCGTTGCTGTCACTCAGGATGGCCGGGCCGGCGTTCAGATCGGTGTCGAAGGGAGATACGGCGTAGGGCTGACCCTGATCGGTGAAGAGCTTGGCGGTCGTCTGGGGGTCTTTCGGCCAGACCACCAGATGGTCGAGGTTGACCTTGCTGGACTTGATGGCCGGGCCGTCAGGTTTACCGTCCTTGGCCGTGCCCCGCAATGTGAAGGCGTCGAAGATGCTCGCCATCGCGCTCGCCTCGACCTTGCCTTTCTTGTCGGCCTTGAAGTCCATCACGTGCTGCATGAGGCCGAAGGGAGCCACCGGCGACTCGGTCAGGAACAGGGTGTACTGAGCGCCGGGCGTGAGGCCCTCGGCCTTGAGGGTCAGGTCGTCCGTTCCTTCCAGTGACCGGATCACCACGTTCCCCGCGACGCCCTTAAGGGCTGCCGGCAGGAACGCGAAGGGCTTGTCGGGCACGCCCAGCTTGATCTTCACCGACGGCAGGCCGACCCGCACGGTTTTCAGGTTCTGGGTGCCCGCTCCGCTGGGCACGGCATTCGCCACGTACACCAGCGCCTGTGGCATCTGCCCGATCGGGATGGTCTTGATGACCGCATTGCTGGCCGTGTCGATCACGTCCACCGCGTCCTGGTCTTCCAGGCCGACGTACACCCGCGTGTTGTCACCACTGGGCCAGATCCCGTGCGGGGTCATACCGGTGGGGATGGTCGCCACGATCTGCGGCTTCGCGCCCCGTTTGATGACCTTCACGACGTTCTCACCGCCCACGGTGACATAGATGAAGTCGCCGGCCCCAGTACTCACCGCGTTCACGTGGTTGGTCACCTTGCCGGTGTCGAGCACGTGCAGCACCTTGAAGGTGCGGGCGTCGATGGCCGTGACCTTGCCCACGTCCTTGTGGGTCAGCCACACCTCCTTACCGTCGGGCGTGACCACCAGGTTGGGCGAAAAGGGACTGACGACCGGCACGCGGGCGATCACCTTGTGGGTAGGAACATCGATCACGTCGAGCTGCGCGGTGCGGCTGGAGTCCACGAAGGCGCGCTGTCCGTCCGGGCTGAAGACGACCATGCCCGGCCCCTGGGCAACCCTGATACGCCCGGTCTCCTTCAGGCTCGCCACGTCGATGACCGAGAGGTAGTCCTCACCGCGCACGGTGACCCAGACCTGCTTGCCGTCTGGGGTGAAAAAGCCCTCGTGCGGGCCGCGCCCGGTGTATACCGTGCCCATCACGTGGTTGTCGCGCGTGCGGATGATGGTCACGCCGTTCGAGGCATTGCTGATGACGCTCAGGTACCGCCCGTCAGGCGAGAATCCCAGGCCGTGGACGTTGACCTGCATGTCGTCGAGCGCTCCGAGTACCCCGGGCCGGGGGTGACCCAGCGGGATCTGGCCCACCACCGTATTGGTGGCGGGATTGATGACCGTGACGGTGTTCGAGGTCTGGTCAGCCGTGTACACCCGGTCACGGGAGGACAGGGCCGGGCCATTCAGCGTGGGCGGCTGCGTCATGCCCTGGGCGCCGCCGCCGCTGGCGTACTGGGCAAGGGCGAGGGCGCCGGTCACGCTGGCGGTGAGGAGGGCGGCGAGGGCGGGACGGGATGGACGTGGACGCTGGAACATGCTGACCTCGGAAACCAGGGGGATGGCTCTGCGACTGGGAGAGCGACGGACGGCTGGATGGGTGCCTTCATCACCCGTATGCGCCGCCTCCAGCTCCTGGATGCCCCCAGCACTTCACCGAAGCTTCACGGTGTCACGTGCCGGCATCCTCGAAGTGAAGGTCGCGCGACGTCCCGCTGATCTGCCGGCTCCGGGCAACCGGTACGCTCAGCCATGCCTACCTTCGATGCTCCGCACCCCATCACGCAGGGTGCAGGAACCGATCTGCGTGCGAACTGGACACCTGATGGCCAGTGGATCGTCTTCGAACGCTTGCAGGATGGTCGTCGGCGGTTACACCGTGTGCATCCGGATGGCTCTGATCTGGAAGCCCTGGCCCTCGATGAACCCGACGGCTCAGACAGCACCGGCCGTCCTGCGTTCTTCACGCCCAACGATGTCGTCTTCGTCAGCAACCGCCTGGGCCGCACGGCCCTGTTCCGGGAAACTCAGGGCCAGGTGACGCGGCTGCACGCCAGTGGGGAGCCCTGTTACGGGCCGGCCCTGGGCACCGCCGGCACCTGGCCGCTGCTGTACTTCCAGTCTGACGGTTCAGATGCGATGCACATCTCCGCGCTGGGGCAGGATGGGCAGGTGACCCGGCTCACCCACGCGATGGGCGTACAGGATCAGCCGTGGCCGTTCTCGGACGGACAGACCTTCGTCTATCACTCACAAGAGGATGGACGACATGTGGTGTGCCTCCAGTCCGTGCAGGCCGGGGCTGCGCCCGTAGTCTTGAGCGATGCGGATGAGGAGACAGCCTACGTGACCCCGTTCCCGTCGCCGGACGGCCGGTGGATCGCATTCACCTCGGCCCGGGGGGGCCAGGCGCAGGTGTGGGTGATGCGCCCGGATGGTTCCGAACGGCAACAGGTCACTTCTGGCGCACCGCACAGCTTTCCGGCCTGGAGTCCGGATGGACGCGCGCTGGTGTTTACCCAGGGAACACCGACGGCGGAGGTGCCCAGCGGGTACCTGGTCATCATCGGCGTGAGCTGACCTGCACACGCTGGGGATGCCCTTCGATATCGCAGGTAGCAAGTCCGCGAATGCTTCCTGGCCGCCAGCCATTTGGCGGGAGCGCGGTAGGCCCCACAACGGCTGACGACCGCAGCGTCACGGCGCGTGGGTTTCAGGCGTGTAATGGGCGGTCAGATAGGCGATGATCTTCCCGGCAGTCTCGTCGCTGATGAAGGTCGCACCGTACTTCTCCTTCATCTTGTACACCTCGTCGTGCCACGTGCTCCCCGGCAGAGGCGGCTGGGACGAGATAAAAGTGGTGGCGTGGCAGACACTGCAGTTCGTCTGCACCAGTTCCACGTCCTGGCCGGGCACGAGCGGCGGCGTGTCCTGCGGAATGGTGCCGATGGCGTAACTGGCGTCGGCGGTGTAAGGCGTCCTGGCCACTTGATCAATCACGCCGCGTCGCTGATCGACATACTGGGCAACGGTGGTGGCTGGCGTGGCGGCAGTCGCCTGCCCGTTCTGGGACGCTGTTGTGATGGCACCTGATGCGCCGCGCCCAGAAGCAGCGGTGGTCGAGGTACCTCCAGAGGAGCTGGCTGGGTTTGCGTCTGGCCTGATGGTGAGTGCGAACAGGGGCGCGGCGATGGCGAGCGCCCCCAGCGGGATGAGCAGGGCCGTCAGTACCGGTGATTTCATGCTGCTCCTTACCCGGCACGGCCGACGGTGACCGTCTGGCGCTCGGTGGTGTTCCACAGGTACCCGGATGGATTCCAGATGGCGTCGTCCGTCTGCGTGGCACCGCTGGCGTCCGTCGCCCGCACCGCCAGGGTGTAGGTTCCGGCTTTTTTTGGCGTCCAGGCGAAGCTCCAGGGCCGGAACGCGTATTCACCGTGGTCTTCACCCAGATTCGCTTCCTTCCAGGTCTTGCCGTCGTCCGTGGACACCTCGACCTTCGTGACCGCGCCGCGCCCGCTGAATGCCAGGCCAGACACGGTCATCGGCAGCCCGGCGGGAACCTTCACGGTCTCATCGGGCGTCACCATGAACGACCGCACCGGCATGCTGCCCACGGGCCGGAACTTCACCGCCTTGTCCTTGACCGCCTGCGGCGTGGTCGTCCCCCGGAGGTTGTCGGGCTGGAGGTAGGCGGTCGCCATCCAGAAGTTGCTGTCCTTCTCGGTCAGCAGCCGGATGAAGCTCAAGGTCTTCATCCAGTAGGTGGCGAAGTACCCGGGCACGACCAGCCGCACCGGGAAGCCGTTGACCAGGGGCAGGGGCTGACCGTTCATGGCATACGCGACCAGGCACCGGTCAAGCACCGGGTCGTCCAGGTTCAGGCTCTTCTTGTATTCTGCTCCGCCGCTGCCGGGTGCGCCCGCGCCCCGATCCAGGCCCTGGAACTGCACCTGCACGCTGCCCGCCTTCACACCGGCCTTCCCCAGCAGGTCGCGCAGCCGCACCCCCGTCCAGGTGGCGCAGCCCATCGCCCCATTCCCCCACTGTCCGCCGGGGCGGCGCGGCTGAAACCGGGTGCGGCTGTTCCCGGTGCACTGCATCACGGCGTTCACGGTGACCGGCTCGAACTCACTCAGCAGCTGAGCCAGACTGAAGTCCACGCTTCGATCCACGTGGCCCTCCAGTTTTAGCCTCCAGGTGCTCAGGTCGATGCTGGATGGGAAGATCGAGAGGTTGGAACGGATGAAAAACGCGGCGGTCGGTGTGAGGGCGCTGGCGAAGTAGGCGCGGGGCGTCTCGTAGAGCGGCGGTCGGTCGACCAGTCGGATGAGCGGCACCTTCTGCGGCAGGGTGATCAACGGCCCCAGGCCGTTCCAGGTGCCGAGGGGGCCGGGGCCGCTGAAGATCGGGGCGGCGCTGGTGGGTACGCTGCGCTGAGCCAGGGCGCTGCGGCCCAGGGCGAGGGTGGCCCCGGTTCCGCCCAGCAGGGCCAGGGCCGAGCGGCGGGTGAGGAGCGGACGAAATTCGGTGTCGTCGTTCATAGGGCCTCCAGAAGAGGGTAAGAGGGTGCACGGAGGTTGGGACCGTCTTCACGCATAGGGCAGGCCGGTCTCCTTCGACAGGGATGGGCTCTGGAACAGGTGACCGTGCCATGCGCCGTGGGTCGTGCGGGCCGTGACCAGGATCCAGAGGGCCGCCAGGATGACGACCAGCACGTGTCCCAGGGTGGTGAAGAAGTCCAGATGGGTCAGGGCAGCGAGCGCGAAGGTGGCAGCTGTGTACACCCCGAGCGGGAAGGTCAGGCCCCACCAGCCGAGGTTGAAGGGCAGGCCGCCCTTGAGGAACCGCAGGGTGGTCAGGGTCGCCAGGGCGAGCCACCACGCCCCGAACCCCCAGAGCATCACGCCGCCGATCAGGCCCAGGCCTACGGCAACCGGGGCCAGCGCACTCAGCCCCTGGGCCTGCAGCACACGGGGCGCGGCCTCCCCGAGTTGCAGCAGCGCCAGTGCGCCTGTGCCCAGCGGCCCCAGCGGCAGGAACATGCTCACGCCCAGCTCGGCACCTGGGAGGTTGTGTTGCGCGAGGCGCAGCACGAGGATCGTGATGATCATCAGGGCCAGTGGTACCGAGAGGGCAAACAGCACGTAGCCGGAGTACACGAGCGTTCCAGCGCCCGCGATATCCAGGTGCGGCGCGATCAATCCGGCGCTGGCAGCCGCCACCTCCGAGGCGACCACGGGCAGCAGCCACAGCGCCGTCATCTTCTCCAGCGCGTGATCCTGACGGGTGAACATCAGGTAGGGCACGAGCAGGCCGACTCCGGCCGAGAGCAGGGCGTCGAAGGCCCAGAGGTCGCGGGCCAGCCGCGCCGCGTCCAGCCCCCAGTGCGGCACACCGAAGGTGATCAGGCCGTTCACGATGGTGGCCAGTCCCATCGGGACGGCTCCCAGGAACATGCTCTGCACCGGGTGGTGGAGTGTGGCCCGGCTGTCGGCCGGGTACATCACGATGCGGGCCAGCGAGAGCAGGGTGAACAGCGCGAACAGCGCCATATTGAGTATCCACAGCACCTCACCGGTGGCTGCTGCCCCTGGGAGGGGCAGCTTGGGCAGCGTCAGCGACAGGATGCCGGTGCCCATACAGGCGGTAAACCAGTTGGGCGTGAAGCCCCTGATGGCCTCCGTGGGGGCCGCCAGCCGATTCAGCGGGTGCGTCATGATCATTCCCACAGGGTAGGGAGGCTAAGCTATAAACTCAAATAGCATCTCATTGTAGAGACCCAAATTTAGTGTATATCGCGAGCATGGCCTTGAACCCCGAGCATCTCCTCACGTTCGTACAGGTGGTGCGGCACGGCAGCTTGAGCGGGGCGGCAGCGACCCTGAACCTGACGCAACCCGCGGTGTCCAGCCAGATGAAATTACTTACGCACGCGGTTGGGGAGCCGCTGTTCACCCGACACCGCGCTGGCGTGACGCTGACCACAGCGGGGGACGGCCTGCTGCCCCACGCCCTGGCGCTTGCACGTGCCCTCGACGGCGCTCAGGGCTACGTGCGCGACCTGCATGGGCTGGCCTCCGGTACGCTCAGTGTGGCCGCGAGCAGCACCGTCGCGGCGGCCATCGTGCCGGCCGTTCTCGCCCGCTTTCACGCGCAGTACCCGGCGGTGACCATTCACGTACGCCAGGGCAACACCAGCGAGGTCATGACCGCACTGCACGGTGGTCAGGTCGAGCTCGCACTGATTGAGGGCTCGGCAGGCCCCCTCGGCCCTGATCTGCAGGCCGAGGTCTTCGCTGAGGATCACCTGGTGCTGGTCACGTCTCCAGACCATCCACTGGCGCGTGCTGGAAGCGACCTGACGGCCCTGCCACTGGTGTGGCGGGAACGCGGATCCGGCACGCGGGAGGTGGCCGAACTCGCGCTGGCCCGGGCCGGTCTGTCAACGATCACGCTGCTGGAACTCCCCGGCACGGAGGCCGTCAAGGAAGCGGTGATCGGTGGCCTGGGAATGGCCTTCCTGTCTGATCTGCGGGTGCGGCGTGAACTGCGAGCAGGGATTCTCACGCAGGTGCCCGTGCAGCTCCCCGGACTGCGCCGGCCGCTGACGCAGGTCACACCCCCGCCAGAGCAGCAGTCCCGCGCCGCTCGGGCGTTCCTGCACCTGTTGCAGCACACCGCGCAGAACGCCACGGATGCTGGGCCAGGCGGAACCTGAAGACGGTTCGGGCCTGCCTACAGGCGTGTCTGGCTGTTGGAGGGAAACACAACGGCCTTTCTACCTTCTGCCAGTCACCGAACAGCAAGTGCGTGGAGTAGCAGGTCATCGTGGTTCAGGGACTGTTGAGGACAGTTCAGTTCGTCAGAAGAAAGCAGAAGGGCACCACAGGTCGGCGTTGAGAATGCACCTATCGTGGGATAACGAACGTTTGCGCAAGGACTTTGATGAGGTGATGGCGAGCAGGTTCCGGGGTTGCGAAACACTGTTGCATAATCAGCAGCATCCGCACTACGTTTTCGCAACCCCGGAGGCCCCATGCAGATCGGTTACGCCCGCGTCAGCAAGCAGCACGACCAAGACACCGCCGCCCAGCTCCGGGCCCTGGAGGCGGCCGGCGCAGAGCGCGTGTTCACCGAACACGCTTCGGGAGGACGCTGGGATCGCCCCGAACTCCACCGCATGCTCGACCAGCTGCGCCCCGGGGACGTGGTGGTCGTCTGGAAGCTCGACCGGCTCAGCCGCAGCCTGAAAGATCTGCTGCACCTGATGGAGCTGCTGGGTGAGCGGAACGTGGGCTTCCGCAGTCTGACCGAGGCCATCGACACCACCACGCCCGCCGGCCGGATGATGATGCAGATGGTCGGCGCCTTCGCCGAGTTCGAGCGCGCCATGATCCGCGAGCGCACCCTGGCGGGACTGGAGCAGGCGCGCTCCGAAGGGCGCGTCGGCGGACGTCGGCGCAAACTCCTCCCGCACCAGGAGCAGGACATCCGCGAGTCGGTGCAGGCCGGGCGGCGCACGGCAGCACAGTGCGCCCGGTTGTTCGGCGTGCATCCCAGCACCATCACCCGGCTCCTCCAGCGGTGAGCGCCGCATGCACCGCCCCTGGACGCCCGAGGAACTCGCCCACCACTTCACCCTGACCACTGGGGAACAGGCCTTTCTGGGCCACAAGGGCGCGGCCGCCACGCTCCACCTAGCCGCGCTGCTCAAGACCTTCCAGCTTCAGGGCGAGTTTCTGGATCGTCCGCAGGCGGTGCCTGCGGCGGTCATCGACGTCCTGGCCCAGCAACTCGGCCTCTCTCCAGTCCTGTGGGCGGAGGTGGACTGGTCAACCCGAACCGCGCGGCGCTACCGCGACGAGGTGGCGGATTTCTGCGGCTTCCGGGGGTTCCAAGCTTCCGATGAGGCCGCCCTCATCGCTCACCTCACGCCCCTGGTCGCCGACCTCAACACGGACTCGGAGGTTCTGAAGCAGCGCGGCCGGGAGTTTCTGCGGGGACAGCGTCTCGTTCCGCCCACGGCACAGCGGTTCGGACGCTGCCTGCGCGCGGCCGTGGGCGCACAGGCAGAGCACTGGATGCAGCGCGTCCAGCGCCAGCTCAGTTCCCAGACCTGTCGGGCCCTCGACGCCCTGATCAGCACCGACGCGGCGGCGGATGACCTGCAACCGCTGCTGGTCGTCCGCTCCACGCTGGCCACCCTCAAGGACACCGCCGGGCGGGTCAAGGTCGACACCGTCCTGGCGGAACTCGCCAAGCTCACCGAGCTGCGCGCCCTCGGCCTTCCGCCGCAGCTGTTTCAGGGGGTTCCTCCCAGAGTGCTCCAGCAGTACCGGCGCCGGGCCGCCAGTGAACCGCCCCGCGAATTGCGCCGCCATCCCGCTCCCCTGCGCCACGTCCTGCTCGCCGCGCTGTGCTGGGAGCGGCTGGTCGAGGTCACCGACGACCTGGTGGAACTGCTGATCTCGGTGGCCCACCACATCGGCACCCGCGCCGAGAGCAAGGTGGAGGCGGAGGTGCTGCGGCACCTCCGGCGGGTGCAGGGCAAGAGTGCGCTGCTGTTCAAACTCGCCAAGGCCGCCCGCGCCCAGCCGGAACGGGCGGTGCGGGACGTGATCTACCCGGTGGTTCCGGAGACGGTGCTCGACGACCTGATCCGCGAGATGGAGGCCGAGGGAACCTATGGCCGCGAGGTGCGCCTGGTCACGCGCAACTCGTACGGTCACCATTACCGCCGGGCGATCTCGCTGCTGCTCGGCGTCCTGACGTTCCGCTGCAACAACGACCGTCACCAGCCGATCATGCGGGCGCTTGCCCTGCTGACGAAGTACCGGGATCGCCGGATCGGCACCTTTCCCCTGGGCGAGGACGTCCCCCTGGGTGGCGTCGTCAAGGACGACTGGCAGGCCCTGGTGCTCGATGATGCCGAGGGGCGCAGGATCAACCGCGTCACCTACGAGATGTGCGTGCTGACCACGCTGCGCGACAAGATCCGCTGTAAGGAGGTGTGGATCGAGGGGGCCGGGCGCTTCCGCAATCCCGACGAGGACCTCCCGGGCGACTTCGAGCAGAAACGGGCCGAGTACTACTCGGCCCTGAACCAACCGGGTGAAGCGCAGACCTTCACCGCTCAACTCCGCACCCGGATGGAGCGCGCGCTGGACGCCCTGAACACCGACCTTCCCGACAACGCCAGGGTCAGGCTGATCACGTCCAAGAAAGGCAAGGGGCGGCTGTCGGTCTCCCCGCTCACGGCGCTCCCCGAACCGCAGAACATCACCCGGCTGGCGGCGGCGCTGGTGCAGCGCTGGCCGATGACCAACCTGCTGGACGTCCTGAAGGAGACCGAACTGCGTACCGGGTTCACCGACGCCTTCCACACGGTGGCTGCCCGTGAGGTGCTGAGCCGTGAGGTGGTGCAGCGCCGCCTGCTCCTGTGCCTGCATGGGATCGGCACCAACGCCGGTTTGAAGCGGATGTGCAGTGGGGGTGGGGAGGACAGCTTCGCTGACCTCCAGTACATCCGCCGCCGATACGTTCAGAAAGAGCAGCTCCGGGACGCCATCAGCCGCGTGTGCAACGCCATCTTCCAGGCCAGGGACGCCGCCCTGTGGGGCGAGGCCACCACCACCTGTGCCTCGGACAGCAAGAAGTTCGGGGCCTGGAACCAGAACCTGATGACCGAGTGGCACGCCCGCTACGGCGGCCCCGGCGTGATGGTGTACTGGCACGTGGAGCAGCATTCGGTGTGTATCTACAGCCAGCTCAAGCGCTGCTCAAGCAGTGAGGTGGCCGCCATGATCGAGGGGGTGCTCAGGCACGACACCGAGATGGAGGTGGACAAAAACTATGTCGATACCCACGGCCAGAGCGAGGTGGGCTTCGCGTTCTGCCACCTGCTCGGCTTCCAGCTCCTGCCGCGCCTGAAAAACATGGGGCGCCAGAAGCTGTACCGCGCGAACAGGGGCGAGCCGGAGAAGTACGCCCAGCTCCAGGCGATCCTGACCAGGCCGATCCAGTGGGAACTGATCGAGCAGCAGTACGACGAGATGATCAAGCTCGCCACCGCCCTGCGGCTGGGGACGGCGGACGCCGAGAGCATCCTGCGGCGCTTCACGCGCCAGAACGTCCAGCACCCGACGTACCGGGCGCTGGCCGAACTGGGGAAAGCGGTGAAGACCGCTTTCCTATGCGACTACCTGCGCCAGGAGGAGCTGCGCCGCGAGATTCACGAGGGCCTGCAGGTCATCGAATCGTGGAACAGCGCGAACGACTTCATCCTGTACGGCAAGGGCGGCGAATTCACCAGCAACCGGATCGACGAGCAGGAACTTCAGATGCTGGGCCTGCACCTGCTGCAGGTCAGCCTGATCTACGTCAACACCCTGATGATGCAGCAAGTACTCGCCCAGCCGGAGTGGCAGGGCCGGCTGACCGGGGCAGACCTGCGGGCGCTGACGCCGCTGAAGTGGCAGCACATCAACCCGTACGGCACCTTCACGCTGGACATGCACGAGCGGCTGCCCCTGGAGTTCTAGCGGGCGCAGACGAGTTGGCCAAAATGTTGGCCTTCGCTAGGTTAAGCCCTGTTTACGTGACAGCCTCTGCGGTTCCGCCTACTCAGCGCTGGAAGGGTCTGGGTCTTCGTCTTCCACCACGGCCCAGGGCTCAAACAGGAAGGGGTATCGCATGCAATAGAGCGGGATCTCGGGGTCTGCCTCTGGCAGTTTGTCCAGGGACATGACGTGTGTCTCCGGGCAACGTTCGTTCGCCACCCCCTGAATCTCGTTTTCTAGGATTGCCCGAAGTGAGTGCCCGGTGGTCTTGGCCTGATGAACCGCCATCTCCAGCTCAATCAGGTCCATGAGCAGCATGTCGTAGGACGCGTTGTTTAAAGGATCGGCGGGGTACTGCCGCAGGTGACGGCCCAACAGCCGCCCAGCTCGGGGGGGCAGATCGTGAACCAGCGCGATCACCAGAGGACGACCTGACGCGGCATCAATTTGGGTCTGCACGTCCTTGTACTCTGAAAGATGGGCCCGGAGGTCGGAGATCTTCCGTCCTGCCTTGTCAGGGTGAAGGGCCTCGAAGGCCGCACCGTAATTGCGTTTTAAACGCGGTGCCGTCGGATCGGGAGCGGTCGTGGGTCGAGTTCGCGTGGCCTTGGCCTCAATCAGGATGGGGCGGTCGTCTCTAGGATCCAGCAGCAAGAGGTCGGGCCCCTTAATCCGCTCCCTTGTAGTACGCCAGTACTCCCGTTCAGACACGACCCGCGCTGGCGGGGGAAAGGCGTCCTGAAAGAGGTGCAGAAGGTACGTCTCCAGTGCTTTCCCGCGGGTGTTGTTGTAGGCGTCCTGCTTATCTGCCGGTATGGCTGCATCAAGCAGGGTGAGCAGCGTGTGGGATACCGCGATGCGTAGGCTGCTGCCCTCTGGAAGGACGTATTGCCCGTTCTTGAGGCGCACCAGGGGGCGGTGGTCTAGTGCGAAGGGGATGGTCTGTGGGGTGTCCGTCAGCCCCAGATGCATATGGCTGTCCTGCCAGGCACGTAGCTCTGGTACGGTGGCCGAGAGACAGGCGAGCGCTGCGTCCACCACCGCCCGGGGAATCCGTAAGGCCTGCGTAAACCGCTCGGCAGTGAACTGGAGGTGCTGAAGGCGCCAGGGTCGCCCACCTTCCACCAATGCGAACCAGACCTCCATCCTCTCAACTTGAGAGTTGAGGTGCAGGGCTTGATCGACGCCTTCGCCACAGGAGAGCTGCCAGGCTTCGAGCAGGATGATGAAGCGCAGCAGGTCGACCAGGGACAGCCCGTAGCGGTCGGCGAACACCTGATCGACATCGAGGTATTTCTTTCCCTGTGGGGCCGAAGCGATCAGGTGGCCGTACACCTGCTGGGCCCGGGCCGCCAACGTGATGTTCTGGTGCCTCAGTTGATTGGCCATCAACGGCAGGAGAAGCGTGAACAGGGTGTCTCGCTCCTCGGGCATGTGAAGACCGTCCACGGTCATGCACTCGGTCCAGCGCTGATCCAACTCACGTGCGGTGATCCGTTGCGTCTTGTACTCGGCGGCTTTCGAGCGCAGGACGGCGAGGAGAAACAGGCGCCGGAGTGCGAAGACCAGCAGCGTCCGCGCCGCTGGGACTTTGCCCTGCAAAGGCTCGTCGCTCACGTTGAACAGGGCGCTGAGGGTGAGCAGGTCCGTGAGGTCGTACGGGTTCAACCTCTCCCCGATCTCGTCAATGGTGGACGGTGGAGGACGGGTCGCCCTGGGGTTCCTGCGCTGATCCGGAGGAATACGGGATACCCGCTTGCTGCTCATGCGAGGCGACTCCACTGGGGAGCGGTGGAACGTGTCCACCACCCGACACGTGGCCGGAAGCGCCCCCCAACGTTCTTCATCGAGCTGATTGCGTCACGAAGGCGACGTTGAATTTGGGCATCGCGAACAGTATGGCGTAACCCATGTCCCAGCGCGGCCCAGTTGCGACTGCAACACTTTGAAGGGTTGTGTCGCCTTAGAGCCAGGATCAGAACACGTGTTCAAACAGCGTGCCGGGACGTGGCTGCTGACTGCCCTGCAGGAGTTCCGGGAACAGGAACGGCATGCCACGTCTTTCGCACCGCAGGTGATATTCGAGGTGGGCGTGGTAGCGCTGGCTGGGCAGGACGATGAGGTTGTCCGGGGCATTATTGGTGCTGTTGCCGTCCTTGTGGTGGACGACTTCGCCGGCCAGCAGGGGGCGGCCCAGCAGCTGTTCGGCAAGGACGCGGTGCAGCGTACGGCGACGGCCGGTGCGGGTGTCTCTGATTCTGATGTAGCGTTTGTAGTGTCGCATGTGAAGGCCGCTCCAGTCATTACCGGGCACAAGATGAAGAACGTTGGAGATCACGTTTTTAATGATGTTAGTCTAACATAACTTATAACGTTACTTTCAAGGTCAAATCTGAAGTGTCTTCTCGGAGTAACCTGAATTTCACTTATTTCATTTGACTGCGGTATACTGCGGGCATGACTGTGGCGTTCACCCCTCCCCAGCAGGATCTGGAGCAGCTCAAGGTCCTGGCCGAGCGCCTCTCCCAGGCGGACGGCCCCCTCGAGCTCGTGCTCGGGCAGGGCGATCACGCCCAGCGGATCACGCTCTCGCCCCTGGTGGCCCAGCTGCTCCAGGCCTCCGTCCAGGAACTGGGGGACGGCCACACCGTCGCCCTGGTCGCCACGGAGCAGGAACTCACCCCCGCCGCCGCGGCCCGGCTGCTCGGCGTCAGCCGCCCTCACCTCGTCAATGCCCTGCTCCACACCGGCCAGTTGCCGTACCGCATGGAAGGCACCCATCACCGCATCGCCCTGACTGACGTGCTCGCCTACCGCGACGAGCGCGACCGGCGTCACGCCGCGGCGGACGCCCTGACGCGGCTGACGGAAGACCTCCAGCTGTACGAGCAGCCAGCAGGGAACCCACAGTAAGTGACGGCCGGCCCGTCACCCCACCTTCCAGAAGCGTTCTGCGACGCCAACGTGCTCTACCCCTCGCTGCTCCGTGATCTGCTCATCCGGCTGGACATCGAGGGCCTGTGCCGCCTGCGGTGGTCGGACGAGGTCAACGAGGAATGGATCCACGCGCTCGTCCGTGACCGCGGCCTGCCGAGGGCACCCCTCGACCAGACCCGGCTGCTGATGGACGCGGCCGTCCCCCACGCCCGGGTCACGGACTACCAGCACCTCATGCCAGGGCTGCACCTGCCGGATCCCGACGACCGGCATGTGCTGGCTGCCGCCCTTCACAGCGGTGCCCCTGCCCTGATCACCTTCAACCTGACCGACTTCCCGGCGGCCGCCGTGCCTGGCACCGCCCTGGCGGTGGTGCATCCTGACGGCTGGCTGGCCCCGGTGCTCGCGTAGCACCCGCAGGCCACTGATCGGGTGCTGCGTCGGCTCATGGCACCATTTAAGAAGCCTACGCTCACCAGCAGCGATGTGGCCACGGCGTTGTCCCACCTGCAGCTCCCACAGTCAGCTGCCGTACTGCAGGACATGCTCGACCAGTGAATCTGTTAGGTTACTTCACAGGTTGATTTCAACGTTAGCAATAACGTTTGATTTGAGGTGCACATGATCTATGTGGTAGGCGGCATCAAGGGTGGGAGTGGCAAGACGACCGTGGCGACAAACCTGGCGGTGGCCCTGGCGCTGGATGGACGGGATGTCCTGCTCGTAGACGCCGACGACCAGGAAACGGCGACGGACTTCTCCGCGTGGCGGAACGAACGCCAGGGTGGACAGACGGGTTATACCGCCGTCCAGTTGACCGGGCAGGCGGCCCGTGAGGAACTCAGGAAACTGGCGGCCAAATTCCAAGACGTCGTGATCGATACCGGGGGGCGCGACACGACCAGCCAGCGGGCCGCCCTGACCGTGGCCGACCTGTACCTCGTGCCATTCAACCCCCGCAGCTTCGATGTGTGGACCCTGGAGAAGGTGGCGCGGCTGATCCAGGAGATCCGGACAGTCAACCCGGAACTGAAGGCCCACGCGTTCCTGAACCGGGCCGATCCCCGTGGCAGCGACAACGACGACGCGGCGGAGGCCCTCAAGGAATCGGAGGCCCTGGCCTTCCTCGACGCGCCGCTCGGGAACCGCAAGGCCTACGCCAACGCGGCCGCGCAGGGCCTGGGTGTGCTGGAGCTCCGACCGGACGACCGCAAGGCATCCCAGGAATTCCTGCACTTGTACCGGCAGGTCACCGGCAGGGAACCGCAGTTCGCAGCGGGCAGGGGAGAGTAGGCATGGCCGTCTCGCGTGCCCCCAAACGGCCACCCGCTCCGCCGGCCATCCCGGAAGACCGGGTACAGGAAGTCATTCGCCGCGGGGGCACGGTCGCCGCGGATCTCACCCTGCCCACCGCAAGGGAAGCCGACGCTCAGGTCGACGAGCTGAAGAACGTCCAGCTCCGACTCTACGAGAGCACGCTGGGTGAGATTGACCGCCTCCGGCAGGCCGCGTCCAGAGGGAGGCGGCCGAAGTCACGCCATGCCTGGCTGGTCGATGCCATCGAGGAAAAGCTGGAACGGGAACGTCGAAAACAACGTTGAAAAGAATATTGGATTAAACGTCGCTGAAAACCTCGGATCCGGTGTTGGTAGTAACGATACGCGTATGGCTTTTTCCTCTTCTATGCTGCATACCGTACGTCTGCCGCACCCGTGGTCGTCAATCGTGCCTGCCCCAACATCACCAGTGTCGCAATGATCTCTTCCACCTGACTGGGCCTTGCGCCTGTGAAGGCCAACGCAACCTCACGTGAGGTCAGCGGCTGTCCTGCCTGCTGCAGACGTTGACGCACCGCCTGAACCTGCGCCGGCAGGGACGTTGGGAAGGGCTGGAGTGCCGCCACTTTCGGCACGGTAGGGGGCACCGCAATTCCTAGGCCCTCCTGCACACGGCGTCCTGGATCCTGGTATTCGGGTCGAAGGTAGCGAACGGTGCCCGCGCGTTCCTCCGCAGCCCGAGCGGCATTGAGGGAAGCGAGGGTTGCCAGGATGTCCTGGTCTGACGGCCGCGATGCGGTGCCGTAGGCAGCTGCGACTGCCTCATCCAGCCGGTCATGAAGCTCCCTGAGCACCGTGATGAGGCCTTGATCGTGAATCTTCTGTTCGGCGGCATCAAGGGGCTCCCCACTCCTGAGCTTGGCGAGGACGTTGTACATCCCTGTCAGCGTCAGGGCCGGGTGAATCTCCTGCCTGGCCTTCCGATGGTCATCGAGGGCCTGAGCGGACTCACGGATTTGGCCCTGCTGTTCCGGGGTGGCGTATGGGAACGGGAACGTCTCGAAACAGGTCGTCTTGTTGTAGCGGGGATCATTGCCCACCCCTAGCCTGCTTCCCTGAGCGAGAGACCACACCACGTGGTGTCGGCTGCTCAGCACTCCGAGGTGGTACGCGTCCTCGAAGCCAAAGGTCACCAGCGTGCTGTCGGGGACAACGCTGGCGTCAATAAATTGGAAGACCTGGTGCTTCGCTGTCTCCAGCGTCACCACGTAGCGGGTCAGCCCTGCCGTGAACGCCCGGAACACGGGCCGCGAGTGACCCAGCACCCACCAGAGCTCCCGGAACAGGGCGTTGTTGTTTTGCTGACGCAGGTCATAGACGTGGTTGCGCAGGTGCTGGTAGAGGGCGGGGAACTCGGAGCGTACTCCCTCTTCAGGAAGACCGTGGAAGTCGATGACGTACTTTCCACGTGTCCGGCTCATCAGATCCCGCCCATTAACGTAGGGGCGGACGTGCCTGGCCACCACGGGATCCGTCATCGCTCCGAAGCTTGCGGCTTCGTCCTCAGTCAGCAGAAATCCCGCGCCAATGGTTTTCATACCGACGGCGCAGAGTCCATCGTTGGCTTTCAACGGAAGTGTGTCGGTCAGGTTCACGCCAACCGTCAGGTTCGGGTGGATCATGCCGGTCACGCTGGAGGTCTCGCCGACCAGCGTGTCGCCTTCACCGGCCGTGTCCAGCTCACGCGTCACCGTCGTGAGCTCGCCACTTGTCCGGCCGGCCTCGCCGACGGTCATGGCCACCCGCACCGCCGCCCCATCAGCGGCATCCACCCAGGGATGATCGGGAATAGCGGACACCAGCGACAGGGGGGTGGTCTCGTTCTGGAGATGACCTTCGAGAACCCGCCGGTTGTAGGCCTGGGAAATGGAATTGGTGGTGATGAAACCGAAGCGACGCACCGCTCCCGCCCGAACCAGCTCAGCGGCCCGATCCCACCACCGCAGTACGAAGTCGGTGGCCTGCGGCACCTGGGGCCACGCCGCCTGAAGGGCATCCACGTAGCCGTCCCCGAGCGTCTCGCGCATGCGTTTCGAACCGAGAAACGGTGGTTTCCCACGATGTAGTCCGCCCGTGGCCAGGGTGCCGGCCGAGGATTGAGGTAGTCCTCGTCCTGACGTGTAGCCGCCTCATCCGGAACGTTGACTCCAGTGACCGGGTGCACCCTGAAGGTCGCGCCGTCCCAGCGGGTGACGGGAAGGCCGGTGCTCGTGACCCGGGGACGTCGGTCGTCGTAGGCGAGCACCGCATCTCCCTGGCGGATGTTATGGAAAGCCTGGAGGATCGGCTCTGGAGGCCGGGCCTTCCCATGTTCCCGGGCGTACAGCTGGAGGTAGCCGATCCACAGCACCAGCTCGGCCACGCTGGCGGCCCTGGGATTGAGCTCAATGCCCAAGAACTGCTCCGGGCTCACACCTATCAGGGGGGCGGGTCCGCCCAGGGCGACCAGCGTTTCCACGACCTCGGCCTCAAGGCGTTTCATCAGTTCCATGCTGACGTACAGGAAATTGCCCGTCCCACATGCGGGATCAAGCACCTTCGTTTCCTGGAGATGCCCCAGGAAGCGCTCGACCAGGGTACGGGCCTTCCTCCGGGCCGCGTCGTTGCCCTCATTTCTGTCCAGGGTGTTCTGAACTTCCACCTGCGTGTTGCGCCAGGTCTCACGCAGCGGCACCATCACCGTCTGATTCACCAGACGCTCCACGTACGCCCGTGGCGTGTAGTGGGCACCCAGCCTGTGCCGCTCCACCGGGTTCAGGGCACGCTCGACAAGCGTCCCGAAGATGCTAGGTTCTACCTGACTCCAGTCATGTTCGGCCGCCTGAATGAGCAGGTTCAACTGCGGGTCGGTGACCGGCAGCACCTCCACCCCTTCGAACAGTCCGCCATTGAAGTGCAGCACCTGCTCCTGCAGCGCGACGCTGTACCCACCCGTCGCCATCTTGCTCCACAGCTCCTCGACGGTCGGGACGAAGGCCTCCAGTCGTCCTCGCAGGGTCTCCAGCGTGCGGCGGAACCGGAAGTCGGAGATCAGGCCGACATCTTCCGCGAACATGGTGAAGATCATCCGCGTGAGAAAGGCGCTCACGCGTTCGGAACTCAGGAACTGCCCCTGCGCATCAGTCTGCCGTTCCAGACTGCGGCTGAGGGTGGCCAGCGTCTCGGCCACCTGCCGGGTGACCCGGGCGGCATGGTGGCTGGGATCGAGGCTGAGTGGGTCGAGCCAGATTCGTCGCAGCCGCTCACGTACGTCCTCGCGTCGGAGGTCGTCGAGGAGAATCCGGTGGGTTCGGGCTTCGGGGAAGGGCAGGTAAGCGCCGCCTGTCCGGGTGAATTCCGCGTAGACCTCGATGGCATGGCCGACGTCCACGACCAAAATGAATGGCGGTCTGCCCTCGCTGGGTGGCAGGAGCCGGACATACTGCTCGGCCTGCTCGCGCGCGCGCCGCATGAAGGTGTCCCACCCTGCAGTACCCCGCGTCCCATGTCCCTTCTTGCGCAGCTTCTTCCCCATTGCAGTCAGCAGCGCCTCTTCCTCGGCCACCTCGCGCTCGACACCCTGTTTCGCTTCCAGCACGAAACTGCCCCGGCGATAGAGGTCGATGCGCCGGACGCTGCGCTGCCCCTCATCGTGGGCCTCAACCACACTGCGTTCCAGGACGTATGCGTTATCCCGATCGTCAGGTCGGGTCGGTTCCGGTTCAGGCACGCCGAGCACGCGGCACAGTTCACTGAGGAACTGCCCGTAGTTGGCACGCTCGGCACCGCCGGAGCCGGCCCAGCGCTGGATAAAAGTGTCCACGTTCATTCGTCGCCTGGAGTCTGTCATACCGTCGTGGCGTCGCGAGGCGCAAGATGTTCGTTGCCTACAAATAGGAAGGCACTGATCTACTCTGTAGCGGCTGTGTTGGGAGGACGGGTCAGCACATGCTAGGCCGTGGCCTGGATGCCGTACCTGCGCTGACACTGGCCTCTACGCCGTGCATCATGGCTTCAGGTGTCGAACGCCTCGAATTCACATTCAGATCGCGTGACGGCACAGCTTGACGCGCTGGTGACGGAATCGGCTGTCCAGCACGCCGTCCGTCAAGGTGGGCATCACGTGGCCGGTTTCGGGCTGTGGGCGCTGCGCCGTCAGGCCGGCCGACGCGATGTGGTGGCCCGCGTCCTCGGAGAAACGCGGGACTGGACGTGGCTGGCGTTCATGGCCGCGTCGCCCCATGATCTGCTCCCTTCAGATGCGACGCTGCTTGCGGATCTTGTTCACCGCCTGCATGGCGTAAGTGCCATTCAGTGGATGGCCGGGGAGAATACCTTGACCTTCACCAGTTGGCCGCTGAGCACCACCACGCTGCGCGGCCGGCCGCACTTGGTACCGGGGCGTCCTGCCCCTGTCCGCACCGTGCCGCTCCCTTCCTGGCCGGCGGCCGACCAGGAGCTCCGCTGGCCGGGTGTGTCGCGGGAACGGCTGCGCGCTGCACTCGTGGAGGCCACCTATGTGGAGCAGGTCGCGGCGGCGCGCCCAGGCGACTTCACGAACATCGATGTGGTCGCCGCAGGGGAAACCTGTCCGGTCATCGTCGAGGTCAAACGGCGCACCCGCCGTCCAATCCGAGAGGGGGATCCGCTGCGGCTCACCCTGAGCCAGACGGCCACCCTTCACCACCTGGCTCAGGTGGGATGTGAGGTGCACATCGCCCTGCGGATCGTGCCCCCCAGCCAGGCGTCCCCTGCCCAGTGGCTGACCGCCGGCCGGTGGCACGCGGCCTCACCGGTGATCAAGCCAGGCTGGACGGAGGCCCTGGTGGAATTGTACGGCGAGGTCGGTGACCCTTCGGTCGATGCCCTACGGAAGGCCCGAAGCCTGGGTCCGGTCGGGGATGGGACCCCGCTGTTCCCTGCCGCTCCCCCAGTCCCGGTGATCCTCCCCCCCCAGCCTCCTCTGAAGGCGATCAACACACCGGCCCGGTCGGAACCGCGGGTTCCGCAGACACCTCGGGTCAAGCCTCCCCGGAGGCTGACAGCCTTTACCGGCACTTACGCGTTCCTGGACGCCTGGCATCCAGTGCCGGTGCGTCTGGGAGGCCGAACTTACACCAGTGCCGCGACCGCCTTCCTCGCGGCCCAGACGCTCGACAGCGTGGCGCGCGAGCGCCTGACCCAGGTGGACACGCCCAGCCTCGCCCTGCAGGTGGCGCGGCGCAGCGACCTGCGCGCCGACTGGGCCGAACTGCGACCCACCGTCGCCCGGGAGATCCTGCGGTTTGCCTTCCGGGCCGAGCGGGCCCACGCCCTGGTCACGACCCTGCCGCTGGTGCTCGCGGACGGGGAGGTGCTGGACGGCCGGCTGTATGGCCTGCAGGGCCGCCCTGGCTTGGAGACGCTCACCGGGGTACGGGCCGATCTCGCACGACAGCAGGCGACCCTCGGGGGCCGCACCTGCTGGGCCTGCGCGAGGTCCCAGCCGTCGCGCTGGTCGGCTTTCGTGCGCTGTGTCCACCCAGCCGGGGTGATGGGCACCCTCGCGTGTGTGGGGGCCGCCGCCGTTCAGGGGCCGACCGGGGATGCGGGCGCGCCGACAGTGCCCGTAACGACTCTGGCCGGGCTAGACTTTCTCCCTTCAGAAGAGGCCGCCTTCCGGCCCTGAGCGGGGGGTGGCGGGCTGCCGTGCGGCCGCGTCTCGGGCCTGCACGGCCAGCTGGTCGGCCCGTTCGTTCTCCGGGTGACCGGCGTGTCCCTGCACCCACTCGAAGGTCAGGGTGTGGGGTCGCGCTGACTGGGCCAGAGCCTGCCACAGATCCGGGTTCTTGACGTTCTTCCACTTCTTCGCGATCCACTTCTCCAGCCAGCCCTGCTCGAACGCATCGATGACGTACTTCGAGTCGCTGACGACGTGCACCCGGCAGGGCTTCTTCAGCGCGCGCAGGCCCTCGAGCAGGGCGGTGAGTTCCATGCGGTTGTTCGTCGTGGGGTGCTCCCCACCGGAGAGTTCCTTCGTGTGCCCGCCGCTGGACAGCAGGCACGCCCAGCCGCCGGGGCCGGGATTGCCGGAACACGCGCCGTCCGTGACGAGGCGCACCAGGGGCCGGGAGTCGGCAGAGCTCACGACCGCAGTGTGGACGACCCTGGCCAGGTGGAGGTGACGATCTGACAACGGGGCCTACGCTCCACGTTGACAGTACCTGCCAGCGGACAGGGTGCAGCGCCTCCTCGACATGAATCCCTGCAATCTGGACAGCACGGCGGCATGCTGCATGCCACACTGATGTGATTCGGAGTTGTACCCAGGTCAGGGGTGTGAGCACACCACGAGGTTTGGAATGAAGTGCCCCGTCTGTCTGTCCGACTTCCCTGAGGGACCAACCGCCTGCCCAACGTGTGGCTGGCCCGTGCCAGTCGACGAGACGCTGCCACCTGGAACCCTGCTCCAGGGCGGCCAGTTCCGCCTCGAAGGCACGCTCGGCCAGGGCGGGTTCGGCATCACCTATCTGGCCACAGACCTTCAGCTCCAGCGTTCGGTGGCCATCAAGGAACTGTTTCACAGTGACTGGAAGCGTCAGGGCCTGGTCGTCCAGCCATCTCGGAAGCTGACGGCTGCGGAGTTCCAGGACGTCCGTGACAGTTTCCTGGCCGAAGCACGGGTGCTGGCGCAGTTCGCGGATCCTGGGATCGTGCAGGTGTACGCGCAGTTCACCGAGCACAACACCGCTTACCTGGTGATGGAGTACCTCCAGGGCGAGTCGATGGCATTTCGGCTCGGTCGCACGGGTACCATGCCTGCTGCGGATCTTCTGCGTGTGACCAGGGAACTCGCCCGGGCCCTCCGTCACCTGCATGCGGCGAACAAGCTCCACCGAGATATCAAACCGGAGAATGTCATCCTCGAACGCACTGGGCGTGCTGTGCTGATCGACTTCGGTTCGGCCCGGGAGTTCCGGGCGGGCCAGACCACCCGGATGACCCAGCTGGTCACGCCAGGGTACGCGCCGCTGGAGCAGTACCTCGCGCAGAGCAAGGCGGGGCCGCCTGCGGATCTCTACGCTCTCGGCGCGACGCTGCATCATGCCCTGACCGGGCAGATGCCGCCGTCCGCCGTGGAGCGCGCGGCCGGCACCCCACTGCCACCCCTTCCCCGCGGTACGCCTGCCGGTCTGGCGCAGGCCGTGGACTCGGCCCTGCAGATGCATATTGGCGACCGGCCCCAGACGGCCGATGACTTCCTGAGCCTGCTGACAGCGCCCCAACCTGCCCCCAGAGCCCCACGACCGGCACCCCAGGCACCGGCACCACCCAAGTGGCCCAACTTCGGACCGAAGCCGCTGATCGGTTATCTGAAGCACCAGCGGCTCACCCCCAACGACTTCATGAATCAACTGGAGGACGGCCGCATTCAGATCAGCGAACTGCCTCCTGAGGTGCGCGCCGAGCTGCTCCGCATGTCATGGATCAATGCCGCAGGGGATCTCACTTTCCGCCACGCGTGGGGGAACGTGCCGAAGGCCCAGCCCCCCAAGCCCACGGGGTCGCCTTCTCCACCAGCACCCAGCAGGCCGAAACCTCAGCCTGCCCCGCCATCTCCGCGAACACCCGCACCGGCTCCACGACCGGTACCTCCGCCACAACCAGCGGTGCCAGCGCCCCCTCCGTCAGGCAAGTCTCCAGTACCACCCCCCTCACCAGCTCCATTCCCGGCTCCCGACGAGATCCGCCACCTGTGGGCGGCAATCATGCATGTGCCGCGTCCCGTCGATATCCCACTGGCGGTTCCACCGCTGCCACGGCCGCCCCGTAAGATCTCGGTGCGCACCTACGTCACGGTGGCCGGGCTGATGCTCTCGCTGGGGGGCTGCGCGTGGGGATTCGGCACCCTCAGTCTGACCTCGGTGGGGTTGAGCCTGTTGGGCTTGATCGTGGTTGCCCTGATCTCCTCGGGGAACCAGGGATCCCCTGAGTCACGTCTCATCGCCCAGGTGGAGGCGGTCGATCACCGCATCGCGCAGCGCGTGAACCGCTATCAATACCATGAAGGTGTATGGCAACGGTTTGATGCCCAGCTGAGCGCATTGGAGGGCATCCGTGACCAGCTGTACGCTGCCGATCAACTGCTTGTTCGCCGCGAGGAGGAGGCCCGCGCCAAGCGGAAGGCGGCTGATCTGGAGTGGGAGTTGCGGCGAACCCGGTTGGAGCCCGGCGTGGTGACGGGAGTCGGCGTCAAACGTGTCGATGCACTCCGGCAGCGTGGTCTTTCGACGGCCCATGCCATGGATCGGGGGAAGCTGGCGCGCGTCCCGGGCATCGGCGAGAAGACGATCCGAGATCTGATGCAGTGGCGGGCTGAGGTCGAGAGAAGAATTGAGGCAACGTTGCCCACTTGGTCAGGTGATCCGCTCCTCCACACTGCCGTGTCGCTCGAACTCCAGCAATTGAGACAGCAGCTGGCGGATGGCCCCAGTCGTCTGCAACTCGTCATCAGAGAGGGTCAGGCTGCTCACACTTTGGCGCAGCATGAGGTACAGCAACTGGTGGCCGAGCGCGATGGACTCTTGGCGCAGCTCTGAGTGTAACGGTCGGGTCAGATGCTACTGACTTCGCAGTTGGGTTCCTATCAGCAATGGGGGAGGATCAGCACCTGTCCACTGTTCAAGGAACGCAGGTGCTTCGAGTAAATACCTTCAGTGTACTTTATTCCGCCCGGCCCCTACGACTACACCGGTTGTGGCAAGTTGTTGGCGCCAGGGCAATGAAGGAGACCCAGTGAAGCAGGTGGCCTGAAGTTCAGGCCACCTGCTTCACGACGTCGCGCCAGAGCGCGAATGCCCGTTGTTGGTGGTGACGACGATGATGCGCGGGAACGGTACAGCGGGCCGAGTGGTGTAGATTCGTGATTCTGGCGTGTAGGTCAAGGAATCCCTGGGCTCGATGTCGTGACCTGAATCCTCGCTGCTGCCGCTCTTGTCGGCGTGTGGGTCGATGGGATTGTTCCACGAGGTTATTGCAGCGAGCCGTAGACACGACTTGGACGTGCTCCACGCTGTGGAGCACGGGAAGCGTGCGAGGCGCCGCACCGTAGCTCCACAGCTTGTCGGTGTGGATGATGGCTGGGACGTCATGCTCACCCAGGAGCCGGAGGAAGAAAGCCTTAGCCGTCTCTGTGTCCCGGCGCCGCTGAAGGAACACATCCAGCACAACGCCATGTTCGTTGACCGCCCGCCACAACCAATGAGTAATGCCCCCGACCTCCACACGCATTTCGTCGAGATGCCACCGGGAACCCCGGCGGGGTTCCCGGTGGCGCAGGTTCTGGGCGAGCGGGTCACTGAATTTGATACACCAGCTGCGGATGGAATCACGGGTGACGCAAATCCCTCGTTCCAGCAGCAGTTCTTCGACGTCTCGGTAGCTCAGCGTGAAGCGGTGGTAAAGCCAGACGGCGTAGCCGATGACGGCCAGGGGAAACCGGTAGCCGGGGAGCTTCTGACCGCTCAGCATCGCATCACCCTACGCCACCAACTTGCCACAACCCTGGCGTTGAGGTGGGAGCAGTGGAGCCAGTTGGCTCCACTGCTCGTCCGTCAGTTCATAGCGTCGTACCACAAGTCATTCTTGCCTGTGGATGACACTTTGCGGACAGAACCTAGCAGATGTTTGTACTCATGTCAAGCTGATGAGAGCCGCATCTATGCTGGAGTGTTTGTAGAATTGATATGTCTAAGAAAATTTAAAATCTTAGATGTTGTGAGCATGGAGGAAGCCATGGAAGATCAGACCTTAGCGAGTGATTTTACGTTCAGCCTGACATCGTTCATTGACTCTGCTAAAACTGATGGAGGTACGCCTGAAAATGTTGTACTTAGCCGCCCAGTTGGCAGTGTGACATATCAGTGCTCACGTTGTTGTACTCAGACCTATCCTCCTTCATGTGGTGGTGGCGGTGGAATTGTCGATTTTGAGGATATTTGATTGTTTAAGAGATCACAAGTAGTAATTGGTGATTCTATATAGTTTTTGTAGAACTCTTGCTATATTAGTGCCCGACTTGACAAAAATCATGTCGGGCACTAGTCTGTATATATGACGCAGCATGGAGAGGCGGCTTTGCTTTATGAGATTTTTTCAGGTAAAAGAATAATAGATTTTTTTTCTAATGCTACCAAAACCACTGTTGATGTGATAGAGATACAAGAGAAACTGGAAAAGATACTACAGATGTCTGGTAAATTATTGAGTGTTGAGCCGTCTGGAGACCTCTGGAGAGTCAATTTTAGAACTCGGGTGCTCCTAGTTCGCATCGTTGTTAATGCTCTGATGAAAATATCAGATCTTCGTGTTATCTCTATGATGGACGTATGCGAGAGTATCGACAGTATTTGTGATGAAATTAGAGATTTCGGTGATTGT
This sequence comes from Deinococcus sp. AB2017081, assembly GCF_034440735.1. Classification (NCBI taxonomy): domain Bacteria; kingdom Thermotogati; phylum Deinococcota; class Deinococci; order Deinococcales; family Deinococcaceae; genus Deinococcus; species Deinococcus sp. AB2017081. The sequence continues at coordinate 167,989 of NZ_CP140099.1, forward strand.
GTTTCCTTTTCGATTACAAGAAATGGATTAGAGGTACAAAATCATAGAGTCGATTCTCAAATGCAAATTGCGTCACTGTTTAAATTATTTATTGCTCGAGAGTATTTGGATTTGAAGAAAAATTATTCTGATTTTGACAATCGGATTATAAAGATCGACTCAGCTATGGTAAGTCTGCAAACTGGAATTCTTCAAGATTTCCCAGATAAAACTTATATTAATTATAATATGATTTTTAATCTTATGTTATGTTTGAGTGATAATACAGCTGCCGATATGTTGTTAGACATAGTTGGCAGATCTTCTATCGAAAAGTATTTATCTGAGAGTAGTATTCCTGCGATGAAAACACGCGAGTGTTATGTTATGAACACTTATTATGAAAAATACGCAGATCTATGGTTTGCATCAGACTATCATACTAGGTTGAAAGTTTTGGCTTCAACTCCCTATGACACACCCAGTATTCTACATTTTTATAGAGAGATGATTGGTACACCAATTGGATGGTATTCAACAGCAAAAAAGATTAACAATGTAATGTCTGATTTGATCGAGTGCAGTATATTGGGTTTTGGTAAGCCGCCGATTATATTTGACGTCAATAGATTCACTTTTTTTCGCTATAAGGGCGGCTCATCTCCAGGTGTATATGCTGTATCTATTTCTCTAAAGTGTCATTCGTCAGATCTATACACTATGACGTTTATTTTAAATAATTTTCTATCACATATGGATTTTGATACTATGCAGAGAAAATTGATAGCTCTAATTAGAAAGATGTCGTATAGTTTGGAGATGGCATGAATAGTCAAGCAAAGATGTATGAATTTTTTAAGATATACAGACGGACTTTTGGATTAGCAATGCAAGCTGATAAAAATGACACACAAGTCATTCTAATTATGTCTTGCATTAATGCATTTTCGCCATTAATTGGCATTTTCATTACTGGACAGATTGTAAATCACCTTGCTCAAAATCCACTTAACGTCAAATACTTGCTTACTCTGGTATCGTGCTGGGCGATAGTCTCAATCCTATCTACTTATTTGTATACAATTTTACCTATAAAGCAGGCTCGGCTTGCGGATAAGCTAAATATATTCATCAATGTCAGTGTAATGGAAAAGAGCAAATCGTTTCAAGGGATTGGAAAATTCGAAAACGTTGATTTTCATAATAACCTTACGCAAATTCAAAATGAAGCAGTGTATAGAGCTAATAACTTGGTTTTTATGTCAATTAACATTATCACTAATACAATTCTGTTAGCAGGAATATTAATTCTAATATCTAGTATTAATGTACTCCTTGCCGCTATACTATTTGTAGTCTTGTTACCATATGCAAAAGAAACAAGTAAAATTGCTAGGATACAGTTAGAAGAAAATTATGCCATGAACACAGACTACAGGAGAATATCTTACTATTCGCAATCTGTCTTATCTGGTACTACTGCAAAAGAGGCAAGAATGTTTAATTTTTATGAATTTTTTATTGAAAGATTTAAAATTCTTTCAAATGAAAGGGCCAATACATTGCATAAACAACGGATTGCAAGATCTAAAATTTCCCAAACATTACTAGTTATTGAGGAATTAGTAGCATTTTCTGGTTTAGCTTGGTTAATACGTAGCGCTTATTTAGGTAATTTAACATACGGAAGCATAATTATTTATATACAAGGTGTAGCGCGATTACAACAGGCATTAGATCAGACTGCTCAAGATATATCTATGCTATCTGGAGATCTGCTTTACATTAGCGGACTTTACTCATTTTTAGATTCACATGATGAAATGGAAGGCGGACATTTAACGCCTAATCTCGACACAGTTGAAATTACTTTTGAGAATGTATCGTTTTCGTATCTGCCTGGAATAGAAATTTTGAAAAATATATCATTAACGATTGACAACAGGCAAAGCATCGCCATAGTTGGGGGAAACGGCAGCGGTAAATCTACGCTAATGAAGTTGATTTTGAGGTTTTATGATCCAACAGAGGGAAGAATATTGATAAATGGCATTGATTTGACTTTGATTGATCAGGAGTATTGGAGATATCACATTCTTGTTATGTTTCAGGATTATAATAAATACCATCTAACTATTGGTGAAAATATTTCATTCGATAGTCAAGATATCAATTTTATGAGTGGTGCTACGAAGATTTCTGGATTCTCAAAAACTATGGATAGTAAACTATTAAGCTACTCGACTCAGTTGGGCCGGCAATTCGATGGCGTAGAGCTATCTGGAGGAGAATGGCAGAGGCTGGCTATGGCACGCGCACTAACGAAAATGAGTTTCGCAAAAATTGCTATTTTAGATGAACCCACGTCGGCTATAGATCCTGTAATCGAATCGGAGGTTTTTGACTCTTTGACTACTGTTCTAAACAAGATGACATCTATTGTAATTACACACAGGATGTATGCCGCTAAAGTTTGCGACATTATTATTGTAATGGAAGAAGGACAGATTGTGGAAAGAGGCAATCATATTGACTTAATAAAGAGTAATAAAAATTATAAACAACTTTGGGATACACAAGCTGGATTGTATGATTTAGCGTTAGGAGATAATAATGAAGATTAACTACTTTAAAAGATTTGTTTATAGACTTCCAATTTTAAGTTTTGATCAAATATCGCCTATATTTGAAGGAAAGTATGATATTTTTAATAATCACGATATTAATTCAAATTTGCTTAGGGCAGCCATTAAATATGCGAGTTCTGATTTGAATATTGAGGATAGCAGTATATTATCTGATATCAAGTCTCGCTTATCGATAGCAAAATATATTATTCGCGCAGGCTCTAGGGCAACTCCATTTGGTTTATTTAGTAAAATCGGTGAATCTTACCTAGGCAGTGAAGTTGCAGTGGTGCAAGGTGAATCAAGTATTTTAAAATATAATGGCTATAAGAAGCTAAAATCTACAAAATCAAATTATGTTGTTATGACAAATACTTTTTATAAAAAAGATAAGATTGTTTATTATATTGTTCAAACGAGTAATGGTTACGAAACGAAGAATCTATTAAATAGTCCAATCCTAGAATATATTGTATCAATTACTGAAAAGCCAATTGATTTTGATACACTTGCTGACACGCTGTGTACGATTTGGGGACGAGATAATTATAAAGATATAATCGCTCTTATTAATAATTTAGTTTTTCAGGGCCTTCTAGTTTACGTAAATGACAATACTCTTGATATTGAAAAAACTGATTGCGAAGTCTTAAAATTATCTGACGAATTAGATGGTAGTGTTATTATACCATTCATAGATGGCTCCTATCCTGATGTGCAAGTAAGCATAAAAAGCGGGTCGTTGGTTACTATAGACTCTTCGGCAATTGAGGATCTTGGAAAAGTTATAGCCTTTATGGCCAAGATTAACTCTGCCTCCTTAACCAAAGACAGTATTAATAAGTACTATGAGCAATATATTGAAGTTTTTGATTACAATTTAACAAGTCTGATGGAAGTTGTTGATAATATTAGAGGAATAGGATTTCCGAAGCACTTTACCAATAGTAAAGACACTCAATCAGCAGTGACGAGCCCATTCTATAGAATGCTATTTAACAAATATCTAAAAGACTTCAGTGAAGAATTGCTATTGCCTGAAGACTTATTTAATCGTATTTTAAAGAACAAAGATTATAATCTAGTACCTAGTACATTTGAAGTTTTCTTCACTCAGGGATATTTAGAGGGCCGCAAGCTTACGCTTTTACTCCCGGCTTTTGCTTCTGCGCCTGCTGGTAGATCATTAGGAAGGTTCTCTCATATTGATAGCGATATAGGGGAAATTTATGTTGATTTAGCAAACTTGGATGCTGATAGTAACAGAGACTTTCAATTAGTAGATTTGACATATACACATTTCAATAACAATGCAAATAACTTAGCAGTACACAAGAAGATACATGGCCTGACTTTAAGGCTTTTTAATCCTTCTGGTACAACTCAAGAGATAAAACTCAATGAGATATATATTAAGCCAGAAGAGGGTAAACTCGTATTCTATCATATTGGTAGTGGTAAAAGGCTTAAATTCAGAGCCTCTAGTCTATTAACGTTGGAATCGGCTCCTGAAATAGTGCGATTTATGTTGGAAATGAGCGAGCCGGAGAGTATAGACCAGCTAAGATTTGATTGGGGCCAATACTTCGATGCTCCATTCCTACCTAGAGTACGATACCGAGACATCGTCATTTGGCCTAAAACATGGCATATTGATAAAGATATTCTAATTTCAGGTAAAATAGATAGAAGACGTTTTACATTAATTAGAGAGAAGCGCAAAATTGATAAATATGTATGGTTTGGTATGGAAGATCAAAGACTTATATTAGACTTAGATAGCGATATTGCCTTTAATATACTTGATCAGAACAGAAGCAGTCTTCCCTTTCGATTCACAGAGGTTATATTTGATATTGATGGACGACCGCAGAATCTAGAACTGCTGGCCTTCTATAACAAGTATGACCCGAACTATAAAATCAGTGAAAAATCTAATCTAACGCACAGTGTCTTAGTTGATGCATCTGTAAATTCTAATGTTCATCAGATTGGCGGTAATTGGATATATGTCAAACTTTACGCTAACTCTATATTTTACGACTTTATAATTGCCAAAATACATTTAAAATATAAGGATTATTCTTGGTTCTTCATAAGATTTTATGATGACAGGCCCCACTTAAGACTGAGGATAAAATCTCAGAACTATTACTCTGATTTGGCCAGCTTGATGAATGATATGAATGAATTAAGGCAGGATGGCATTATAGACTTTATTAAAATAGATGAATACCATCCTGAAATTGAAAGATATGGGGGACGTGAAAAAATAGACGAGGCCGAAGCAATATTCCATCGGAGCAGCATAATGTACGCTGATGATTTAATTGGGGCTTCTAAAGAGACTAGATTTTTGAAAATAGCAATTACATTACTAAAATTAATTCGCATAATAGTAAGAAAAGACCAAGTGTTAAAAGTCACCGAGGAGATATACGATATGACGAGGCGAAACTATGAGAGTGTGGCCATTAAGCCATTAGATAGGTATGTTTTCGAAAAGATAGTCGAAGAAATAAGTCATATGCTGGAAGAAGACTTTGACAGGGATACATATGAACATTGGTCACCTTATAGCATAGCTAGTTTTATGCATATGCATCTGAATAGATGTGGAGTAGGAAGTGATCAAGAAATCGTATACTATAAATTGATTTATAAAGCTTTTAGGACGGCAGTAAGGGAACATAAATGAACAAAATATTGGGATCAAATCTAGATATTTGGTTAGATAGGGTCGCTCTCCTGGCAGAGGAGGACAATATTGAAGAATTAGGTATTGATAAATTTAACATAGGAATAACAGATGGGCGATTATGTTTGGCCTTGCTATTTATAGTATTATATCGAAGAACTTCAACCGGCAAATACAAATTTATCGCGCAGAAACAGATAAACCGTAGTCTGGAAATTCTAGAAGATCATCCCAAACTTATTAATAATCTCGGGCTTTATAACGGATTCTCTGGATTAATCTATATTTTATCAGATCTTTATAAAAACGAGGGTCTATACAAAAACGCTCTGCTTTTTCTTGCCTCTGAGCATGAGAAAGTAGTTTACGGTCAATACTTAAATTATAGTGACCGCCAGTCTCTGCCTCTTGATAGTTATGACTTAATCTCAGGACTCGTTGGAATTGGATTATCCAGGCTAAAGTATTCAGCATCCACTACGAATAAAGATTCATTGTTGCATCATATTATAACTATTCTTTGTAAGCATTCTAATAAAGAAAAACCATTCATTACAATGCGTCGAGATTACAACGAATGGGATTTAGTAACATATAATGCCTTCGATGGAATTATAAATTTAGGTATGGCGCATGGGATTATGGGCGTGATATCATTAATATCAAAATATCAACAAGTTTATAATGATAAAAATACAATACAAAGTCAAAATAAATTATGTGATTTAGCAATGAAAGGCGTATTAGAGGTAAACCATGAGATTGAATATGCGAATTGTCTCGTTGAAAAAGAGGGTCATCTCAAACGAGACAGGCAATACCGAGGAGTTTCATGGTGCTATGGAAATGTGGGGGCTGCAATTGGTTTTAGAAGAGCAACACAGACTGGGTATTCGAATCCACGCGTGAATGAGATCTTGTATTCACTGATGGATAGAAAATCAAGTCACTTATCTAAATACACTGCGGGTACTACTATGTGTCATGGTGTATCAGGTATCGCGAGAACTGCAAAATCTATGGATAATGATGAGATATATAATGAAATGATTGAATTCATAAGTGAAGTGTTTAATCATAGCGATTCAATGGGGGGATTTTTTGACGTACGCAATAGTAACGGGATTAGAAGTGTACACAAATCTATTTCGTCCTTGGACGGATCAATCGGCCCAGCAATTTCTCTTATATTGGATGGCACGTCGATTGCTAGTCCTTTAGACGAAATAATGCTCATTACTTGAAGCATAGATATCTGTGGCTAAGTAGATGACAGTTTGGCGGCGAAGCCCTCTATAGGGGTCAAAAGTCTGGGGTAGAGATGAAAAGTCGGCTCCTGTACGGTGTTTTCTTGTGTCGTAGGCCGGGCCGCTGTTCCTGATCAGAATGGAGAGGTCAGGCCAGCCCGGATCGACAAGCCTGTGTGTTTTCTCGGCCCACCAAGGCCGCATCGCAGTTATGGCCGATCCGGGTGCTTTCTCCGCGACTGCACCCTATCCGAGGCCACCAAGCCTGCACCACAAGAACGAGTCTCGAGAAAGCGTGTCGCTGACGACCCTCTCACCTTCTCTGGAGGTTTGTATGGTTGTGCTCGGACTCGATGTCGGCAAGGACAGTCTCGCAGCATGTTTTCTCCTCCCCGCACCGTCAGGTGCCATCACCCTGCCCGCTGTTCCCAATACCCAAGCGGGGTTCAAAGCGCTGCTGCGCTTTGCTCATCAGCATGACGTCGTGCCGGCAGACCTCCACGTGGTCATGGAAGCCACCAGCGTGTACTGGGAGGAATGCGCAACGGCCCTGCACGAAGCACGGTGTACGGTCAGCGTGGAGAACCCCGCCCAGATCAAGTACTTCGCCAGATCCATCCTCCGGCGTGGGAAAACCGACTGCATGGATGCGGAGACGATTGCCCGGTACGGCGCGACCCGGCCGCCCAAGGCCTGGCACCCTCCAGATCAGCACAGCACCGAGCTCAAACTGCTGGTTCGTGAACGCACGGCCCTCACCACTACAGTGCAACAGGAACGGAATCGACGCCATGCGATGGAGCACCGCTCCACCTCCTCGCCCACCCTGTTGACGTTGGTTGACGAGCGTATTGAGCTGCTGGAACAGCAGATCAAGGCCATCGAAGCGGCGATGAAGCAGCTGTTGGCGGGCCATGCGCGACTGGAGCCGCAAATGCGGCTCCTGCTCAGCGTGCCGGGCTTTGGATTCTTGAGTGCCGTATCCGTTCTGGCGGAAACCGACGGCTTCTCCGCCATTGAGACGGGGGCCCAGCTCTGCGCGTTTTGCGGGATTGCGCCGTCCCCCGTCCAGTCGGGAACCAGTGTCAGGGGACGGGGTCGGATCTCGAAGATGGGCAACGCCCATCTCCGACGGACCGCGTACTTGGCAGCCCTGGGGGCGGCCCACAGTCATGGACGTCTCGGCGTGTTTTATCAACACCTGCGGCTGGCGGGGAAACCACCGAAAGTGGCTCGGATCGCGCTGGCTCGAAAGCTGCTTCGCGTTGGCCTGGCGGTGGTGAAGTCTGGCCAGCCGTACCAGGAGGACTATCAGCGCCCGGAACATACCGCAGCTTGACACGGAGGGAACAAGACCCTATCTGCGATGAAGCACACCAGGAACCGACCCGCTCAGGATAACCTCTCCGGGCGGTTGTGTTGCCTTACTGATCCGTGCTTAAGTCAGTAGCGATGCCGTAAACTGCGTTCCTCGGATGAACGCAAGCGGCAGGGCTTTGCGCCGGATGCGCTGCCAGCCCACCGTCAGCCGCTTCTTCAACTCGCTCATCGACATCGCGCAGAAGTTCCCCACCACATTCCGTTTGAGATCGGCCCAGATCAACTCGATCGGGTTCAATTCCGGCGCATACGGCGGCAGGTAGAGCAACGACAGGCGTTCGTGCAGGTGCACGAACGCTTGCACCGCCTTCGACCGGTGGATCATGGCGCGATCCAGCACCACGATCACCTCCCCATCCACATGTCGCAGGACATGCTCCAAGAACGTCACGACCCCAGGTGAGCGCACCGCGCCGCGGTGCGTGTGGTGCAGGAACTGCCCATCAGTCGTGATGGCACCGATCACGGACAGATGTTCCCAGCGCAGCTTTGTGGGGATGATCGGCGTCTGCCCACACCGCCCCCAGGTGCGAACTTTCGTCGTTTTCAGACTGAAGCCGCTTTCGTCCAGAAACACCACGGTCGCGCCCTCAGCGATTTTTTTTCCCCAGGGCCTCTCGCTGAACACGAACCCAGGTGGCGATGTCGTCTTCGTGGCGTTCCACGGCCCGCAGTGCGGGCCGCTGATACGTGAATCCCCAACTGCGGAGGATCCGGGAGAGGTGCGCCCGATCGAGCCACACGCCATAGGTCACGCCGATCACGTGGCGGATCTTCGGGATCGTCCAGCCACTGGTCTCAAAGCCGTGCGACCGGGGATCGCCGTCGATCATGGCCCCGATCTCGTCCTGCTGGGCTGCAGTCAGACGCCGTGGTCGACCGGTGGCGCGGGAAGCGCGCAGCGCGTCCTCTCCATCGCGCCGCAGCCGAGCACGCCATGCACGGATCGTCACCTCGGCCACGCCGAACTGCTGGGCCAGGTCGCGGGTCGGGCGGCCGGAGTCAGCGAGGGCGGACTGGGCGGCAAGACGCCGTTCTTCCTGCTGGGTGCGCGTGAGGTGGCTTGGCCGCCAGAAGGAAATCGTCACACCCTATGCTACATATTTACGCATGGATCAGTAAGTTGCCAGAACCCCCCAGGCTCAGACCAGGGCCTTCGCAGGACGGAGGGGCTGGCATGGGCGGCACTCGTCAGGACGGACAGGTGTGGCAGACCGGCAATCACTGCTGAGCACAGGAAAAAGGCATGAAGACAGCGTGTGAGGTTCAGCTCTCCATCAGCCCCTGATCGGGCGTCACCGGGTTGCGCTGCAGATCGTCGTTCTCCGGAGCGTACCGTTCGCCATCTCCACGTGCAGGTCATGGCCACGGAGCGGGGGGAGCGGCCATCCACGGGCTTTCGCCGGTGGTGGGTCAGGGGTCGGCGGTCAGCGGGTGTGTCGTCCACGATCACCCCTTTTCCGGTGTCACCTGACGGTGGTCAGCTCTCTGCGGAGGTCAGCGGTACGCCCTCGTCCTTGAGGCGTACCACCACCGTTTCGACGAAGTCGTGCATAGAGAGGGCCGCCATGGCGGCGTTGGCCTCGCGGAGCAGTGCGCTCGCAGACATCTCCCCGGCCAGGCACCTCGCCTCGAGGAGTTTCCAGTGCTCCTGACCCACGCGCTTGCCGAGCAGCAGCTTGATCGCGCCGCGGTGACGCTCCCACTGCTCTTCAGCGGGCAGCGCGTCCTCGAACCGCCGGAGCTCGTCAAACGCCGCCTGCGGATCTTCCTCCACTGGATGTGTGGTCGATCCTTTCATCTGTGACACCGCAGCCACCAGGCCACCGCCACCCGCCGTGTCCACGTACTTTCCGCTGCCATCGTTCAGGATGTCCCAGGCGTACGCGCCTCGGGACTTGCGGATCCGGCTCGTGCTCGCCAGGATGCGCTCAGCCAGCGCGAGGCGCGCCCGTGCCGCATCGACCGTATGTTTGCGGATGTACGCCCGTGCCTGGCTGTCGGGGATTTCCAGCAGTTTGAGGCGACCGACGAGTTCGAGCTGCTCGGCGGTCAGTGGATAATCCGGCCGCTGCGGATTGAGGACGTACCTCACCCGCTGTGTGGCGCCACGTCCACTCAGCACCGCGCTTTTCAAAAATTCGCTGGCGATGAGCTCGTCGTGGATCGGCGAGATCGTGCGCCGGATGCTGTCCGGCCGCAGGTTGGTGAGCCGCAGCAGCTTGCCGAGTTCCAACAGCCCGAAGTCCAGATGCCCCTCGCTCGAGGCCTGGGGATCGCTGTACCACAGCGTGTCCAGCAGGCGGAACAGCATCCGGCTCTGGCTGCCCGGGAGCTTGAGCATGAAGTCAAGATCAAACGGCCGCACCCGGGGCGAGGACAGACTTGCCGCCACCTCCTTGTCGAGGGTCACCCGCAGCTTCGTTCCCGCGCCGAACGACTTGAGGTTCAGCGACGTCGCCTCGGCGGCTACCTCCTCCACTCGCTCGATGAACCGGAACGTGACCCGGCGGGCGGTGCCCCCAGGATGGTCGAGCCACCCGGAGATCTTGTACATCGTGCCGGAGAGACGCGTGAGGCTGTCGTGGATGATGCGGTAGTTCTGGCTGCTGTCGGTGCGGCCCAGCATCTTCAGGAGGGCGTAGGCGCTGCACTCGACCGAGTTGTCCCTGGGTTTGCCCCGTTCGAGGAACAGGTTACTCAGCACGAGCATCATGTCGTTGTCGGGGCCATGTGGGAATCCGTAGGCGTTACCCAGGCATTCGACGTGCATTTCACGCCCGGCGATGACGAACGAATGCTCCCAGCGCGTCTCCCCTGCCTTGAGCCGCGTGAGGCAACTGATCAGTGACGCCTCCGCGAGATTGAGGTCATCAAAGTTGGATCTCAGGGCCAGGGGCGATGAGGTCATCTTCTTTCAAAATAACACATCGACTGAAGATGATCTTCTCTATCTTTAAGAATAACAGTCTGTAATACAAAGAAGATCATCTTCAGAGATGCGCTGCATATCTTCTCCCAGTGCCGTTTTTTCGCACGAACGCCACAAACTGGACGGGCGGAACGCCACAAACTGGACGGGTGAAGCCGCCCAGGATGCCACGAAGTGGACGGTCATGGCCTTCACCCATTCCACAACCTGGACGGGTAAGGCGCCACAAACTGGACGGGTGGAGCATGTGGGAGTTCCCCTGCTAGCCACCGGTTCCCACAACCTGGACGGGTGAAGTCGTGGCGTTCACCCCACAAACTGGACGGGTGAAATGCCGTGCCTTCCCACGAAGTGGACGGGTGAAGGCACAGCAGATCCCACGAACTGGACGGGTGAACGTGCAGTGGACGGGGTGGGCTGTCCACCGCACGTTCACCCCTGCTGTCCTACTGCTGCTGTAGGTGCTCGCGCAGGCGGGTATCGGCCCACTTGCCGTAGGTCGGGCAGTCTGCACGTCACTGTGCCCCAGATGTTTGGCGACGTCCTGAAGCTGGAACCCGGCGCGCACCAGGCGCGTGCCGGCGGTGTGGCGCAGCGCGTGCAGGCCCCGGTACGGCACACCGACGCGGATACACAGCGTCCTGAGCCGGTTCCGCGCCGCTTCCGGCGTGCGGCCGATGACGAGGTGTGTGCCCTGGCCGCCGAGCTCGCGGAGGTCACGGATGAGGAAACCCGACAGCAGGACACGGCGGGTCTTGCCGCCCTTGCCGTGGAGGGTTCTGGCAACTTAACCTCGGTAGGCTGGTGAGCCGTGAGTGACCGGAAGCCGTACCGCCACCGTTTTCCATTGAGCGTCATCGGCTACGCCCGGCGGCTCTATCACCGCTAGTCGCTCAGTCAACGTGACGTGCAGGAACTCCTCCACGAGCGTGGGGTCGTGGTCAGCCACGAGACCCTGCGACAGTGGAACATCAAGTTCGCCCCTCTGCTCACTGAGGAACTGCGCCACCAGGAACCACGCCGGGGTTCCCGGTGGCATCTGGACGAGATGCTCGTGAAGGTCGGCGGGGTCACCCACTGGCTGTGGCGGGCCGTGGACGAGCACGGGGACGTGCTCGACATTCTCCTTCAGGACAACCGCGATACCGAGGCCGCCAGATCCTTTTTCATGCGCCTGTTGGAGACCTACGATGTGCCGGAGGTCGTGCACACCGACACGCTCTGGAGCGATGGGGCGGCCATCCGGGCACTTCCTGTGCTCCACGTCGTGGAGCACGTCCAGGTCGTGTCCACGGCCCGTTGCAACAACGTGGTGGAGCAATCGCATCGCCCGACACGGCAGCAGGAATGTGCTCAGCTCGGCTTCAAACGACGGCGAAGAACGCAGGAATTCCTCGACCTGCACGCCCGCGTTTCAAATCTTTATCGCCACACCCGAACCACGGTTCCCGCCGCCCTCAGACGATATGGTCAGTGTGCAGCCCTGCGTCTGTGGCGAGAGGCGATGCAGCAGGCGGCTTGAACATCAAGCCGCCTGCTGCGCTCCTCCGGCCTCGCCGAGGGTAAGTTGCCAGAACCCTCACTGAAGTCATCCGGCACCTCCCCGAAGGATTGGGGCTGACTATCATCACCAACAACTTCCACGCCGCCGTCGAACTCGCTGAACGTCCCGACGTCCGCGGCCTCCTGCTCGGCGGCTTGATTGACCCCACAAGCCAGATCACCTCCGGCCTACGCGCGCTGGAAGACCTCGGCGGCGTCCGTTCGGATGTGTGTTTGCTGGGCGTGTGCAGTCTGCACCCCGAGCACGGCCTCACCGCCGCCTACCACGAGGAGGCACGGCTCAAGCGCGCCATGATCCGGCAGTCAGCGGAGTGCGCCGTCGTGCTTACCGCCGACAAGCTGGGCACCACCGTGCCCTACACCGTGGTTCCCGCTACGGAAATCGACACCCTGTTCATCGACTCGCAAGTCCCAGCCGAGCCTCTGGAGCCCTACCGTGATCTGGGTGTGCAATTCGTCCGATAAGGCCGGCCGCAAAGGCCCCCGCGGTGCGTCACAGGGCCGTCAATACAGGCGCTCATCTTCGGTGGTGCCTACGCGGCCCGGAGGCGAGCCGCCAGCACCGCGCCGGGGGAGCGCCATCCGATCCACTCCTTGAGATCGGCGTTCAAGCTTGAAAGCTGCGCTGCAGGTACCTGGAGGTTCTGTGTCCAGCTGCCGGTCGGGAGTTTTCGTGCTGGGAACGGCATGGATCCGCTGGGCAGGGAGGCCAGCGGCAAGAGCGCTCCCCTCAGGTCAGCTCGCGGATCAGCACCCGGGCCACCCGCTCGCGCAGGACATGGTCGTCCCGCAGTTCACGCAGCAGGGCGTCAAGCACCAGCTCCTGGGTCACGGGGAACCCGGCGTCACGGCACTCCTGCACGTAGGCCTCCAGCACCTTCTTGAGACTCGGTTTGACCCGGGTGCTCAGCGGTTTGCGCTCCTCGGGCGCCGCATAGACTGGAAGGTTCAGCGCCCTGCGGCTCTCCCCTCCCCCACTGGCCACGCTGGGAATGGGGGGCTTCCCGGCCTCGCCCGGACGTCCATCGTCGGGCTGGGCCTGCTTCATCATGTTCTTGATGCTGCTCATGCCAGCGCCTCCCGGATCTCGTCCCAGAGCTGGGTGAAGTGCCACCACTTGCCGTCGGGCCGGCTGCCCTTGCCCAGCGCATAGAGCCGCGAATACGGCACGACCGTCCGGGCCAGGCGGGCCTCAGGAATGCCCTCCCGGATCGCCTCGACGGTATCGCGGGTGACCGCCGGCATGGTACCGCCGTGGTTGACCACGATGAGGTGCTGGAGGGCCGGATTAGCGCGCAGGGGCAGTTTCATCAGGTGGTACGTCTCCAGCAGCTGTGGCAGATCGCCCGAGCCGATATGGACGGGCATGAGGACGAGGTCGGACTCGCTCATCGCCTGCACGATGATGTGTTTATCCCCTGGCGGCGTGTCGATGAACACGAAGTCGATCAGGCCCGAGGCCTTGATCTCGGCGAGTAGCGGCTCGAGTTCCTCGGCTGTGACCCGGTCGCAGGCGAGGGTCTCCCCTGCCAGCTCGGCCGCATTGACCCACTGCTCAGCGCTTGGGGTGGTGTCCATGTCGATGAGCGCAACACGGGCCCCGGTGAGGGCAGCAAGGTATGCCAGCGGCACGATGGTGCTCGTCTTGCCGGCCCCACCCTTTTTCATGACAGCCGAGATGACAACCGTCTTGCCAGCATATTGGCCTTCCTGCTTGCTGTCTGCCATGTTCGCCATCATGACACATAACAAACCAGACAGTTGGCATGAAAGGCATCTGTCATGTTGGCATGAAAGATGGAATGATGTAAAGAATTACGGAAATAACGAAGTTTAGAGGAGGGCCTGATGACCCTCGCTGACGTGATGGGTGGCCCTCTGGCACGCACGGACACGCTGTTCCAGACGGCTCCGGCGAACGGTGTCGAACACGCCGAGCGGCTGCAGCCTCACCGTTTCAGACTTGGGCGCGCCGCCACCAAATGACCCAAGGGCAGGGTAGGGGAGGGCCCGCGGTGGGGCGACCCACTAGGTGGATCCGCACAGGACGTCACGCGCCTGAACCGAGGTTTCCACCTGAGCTTCCTCCCTGTGCTGGGTGGCGACTGCCCTACCGCCCTGACGCGCCCTACCCAGGGGGAGGCCGGGGAGGGGAGATCCCGGAAGCACCCCTCCTGGCCGCTTCAGGATCCCCATGCCCACGGTGGGGATCTTGAGGCAGCGGAGTGGGGCATGGCCTGAGGGCTATACGATCGGCCGCGCGGAGGTCAGTGGCGCTGCTGAATAGGGGGAACCGTGGTCAGCGCGGACGCGGTGCCGGTGGGGGAGACGGGCGTGCCGTGCCGGTCGCCGAATGGTGAGCGGCAGTGACACGCCAGCGGACGCTGTCAAGGCGAGCCAGAGCGTCGCCTCTGCCGGGCTGGGACACGCTGAACGTCCAGGCCGCGTGCACCCGCCAGAACAGGTTGTCGGTGCTCCCTCATCCCCCCGGCGTAGCCCGGAGTTCCCTTCCTGACCATCATGTGAGGCAGGCCGAACAGGGGCGTCTGGGAGGGCGCGGGGCACGGTTCGCCTGCCCGGTGGGGGAGAGTCCTCACCAACCCGAGAGGTCGGCCTTGAGGTCGTCCGCCGCGAGCGCCGCGTAGCCCCGGCGGGTCGTGTCCACGCTCTCGTGCCCGAGGTGCGCGGCCACTCGCCCGAAGTCCCTCACCTGCTGCAGGAGCCGCGTGCCCGCGTACTTGCGGCCTGGATGAAAGCCCCGGAATGCCACACCCGCCGCCGCGAAGGCCCGTCCGAGGTGATAGCGCGCCGTCATCACGCTCCCGTACCGGAACACCTGGGTGCCCGGCGTGGTGCGCCTGCCGTCCGCGTGTTCGGCGCCGCCCGGCCCGTACAGGGCGCGATAGTGCCGGGTGGCGCGCGCGAGGCTGGTGCTCATTGCCACCACGCGGCCCTTGCGCCCCTTGCCCGAGCGTACCTGGATGCGCCGGGTCCCTTCGTCCAGATCATCCCAGGCCAGCGCCAGCGCTTCGGAGATGCGCAACCCCGCATGGGCGGTGAGAAACAGAAGGAACTTGGCGTGGGTGTCCGAGCGTTCGAGCACGTCGGCCAGTTCGTCCTCGGTATAGGGCGGCCGCTTGACGATGCCGGGGGTACGGTCTTTGGGTATCCGCACGTCGCGGAAGGGATCAGCCTCGGTGGCACCGGCCCAGCGTAGGGCGCGGTACAGGCAGACGGCGGCCGCGACCTTGACGCCGACACCCGCCGGCGCGCGGCCCGCCGCCAGCAACGCTCCCACATAATTCTGGGCGTCATGTTGGCCCGGGCGCAGCAGGTTCAAAGCCTGCGAGGCGGCGTACTGGACGAACTGCCGCACGCCCAGTGCGTAGGCCTCGATTGTGCGGGGACTGGTCAGCACCCCGCTGCCGCCCATATGCGCCAAGAACGCGGTGGTCAGCGACACCAGTGCGCCGACGTTCTTATCTGCGGCGTCCTGCACGGCGCGGCGCCGCAATTCGTCGTCGTGCAGGTTCGTCCATTCACGGGTCTGTGCGAGCAGCGTTCCCTGGTAAGTGACGAGGGTCATGGGCGTTTCGCGTTCAAGATGGCCGGCAGGGTCAAGAGCGCTAAGTTTCCACTCAGTCCGGCAACGTTAATCCACTCCGAAACTCCCCAGACGCCCATCCCGTAGCAGAGGCCGGCCAGGAGCGCAAGGAGGAATTGGGAGGGTGGCGTCTTCGTACGGAGAAGGGACAACGAGTGCAAATCCAGTTTGCCATTCAATTGATCACGGACTGGGGCCGTCAGATTGATCAGGGAGCACAGCGCCGCAATGACTGCGGACGCACCTGGCATCCAGAGGGTCTTCGTGAATGGAGTGGCCCATGGGAGTACCCAAGGCGCGCACGCCATGGCGATCGTAATTTTCAGGAGCGGTGTACGCTCGCCAGTCGAAACTGAGGGTTCGAGAACAGCCAGCTCACGGCTTAGGGTGTGCACCTTCTGCTTCAGTGCGCTGGTCAAGGACTGTTCCTGAGACAACGTTAGTTCTAACGTCCTATTGCGCTGGGTGAGCGCTTGCAGTTCGGTTGTCAGCAATCGTCGAGCGATCAGTTTGATCAGGGGGCTGAACAGGTGGGCCGGAGCACGCATGCCCGATGGTATCTTGCCTAACCCGCCTTAGGCAAGATATCGTGATGGCAAAGGACGGAGAGTCCATTTGAGGACATTAGCCTGGTGCCCGTTCAGGGCTGAGTCGTCAGGCACAGAGAACGAGACGCCTATTTGCATCACCTCCCCCTTTGAGCGACAGCGTTACACTCTCATGGCATCACCAACGTCACGTTGCGGGTCATGCGCTCGTCGAAGACGAACCGCCGCGCAGGCAATACCGAGCTGCGGATCTCGAGGGACAACGGTGATCCTTTTTTCAGGCGTAGAGCCCGTTTTGGAAATGAAAAGACTGTCTGAGACAGTCTTTTCATAGTGTGGCCAGTCGGCGGAGCAGGAGGCGGGTCATGGTCAAGTAGCACCACGTTTCTTCCGTTTCGGGCAGCATCTCGAAATCGCGTGACAATCGACGATTTCGGCCCATCCATGCGAAGGAACGCTCGACCACCCAGCGTCTGGGCAGCACAAGGAACGATTTCTCGCCCTGCCCCTGGGCCTCCAACCATTCTGGCATGTACCGTTTCAGCTGCCGCCACCACGGGTACACGACCTCGAATAGGAGGTCGAGTTCCTGACTCGCCCAGTCCCCCAAGTGTCCCGCGTCCCCCTGGTCAGCCCAGATTTTCTCCAGGGTGGGCAGTTCCCCCTTGATGGCCTGCACCAAGAGGCGACCACCGATCCAATCGTGCAGGTTCGCGGGGTGCACGACCACCCTCGGCAACAGGTTCAGGGTCTTGACCAAGATGTGCCGCCCCTGGCCATTGACCTTTGTGTTGCCGTCGAAGCCGCGTGGCCCGCCACTCTCCGTCGTTTTTGCGGACTGACTGTCAATGATTGCAGCGTGCGGATCGGGCGAACGCCCGATCCGCACACGATAGATCCGACGCAAGGCCGTGTCGATGCGCTCCCAGACACCAGCCAGCCTGAGTTGACGGAAGTGGTACTACACGGTCTCCCACGGCGGGAACTCGTGTGGCAGGGCTCTCCAGGCGATACCGCCACGCCGCACATACAACACGGCGTTGACGATCTCGCGTGTCGACCACTTGGGTGGTGCAACTCGCGTTGAACGTAGGGGCCACACCTCGCGCAGCAGCGCCCATTCATCATCGGTGAGATCGGAACCATACGTCTGAGAGGCCATTCTTCATGGTATTTGCTCGCCCAGAGCGACGTGAATTTTCAGAACGGGCTCTACGAGGCCTGGGTGGGGCAGTCCCGATCCGGCCCCACGTGCGGACTGCTCGGCATTTCACGCCTCGTCGATCACCAGCGCCGCGTGGGTAGCGTCCGCTGGCCACAGTTCCAGGGCCTCGCGAATCGTCAAGGGCCGCTGATCCGCCCGTAGACTTTCCCCAAGCCCTGCGTCGGTACGACCCAAAGCGCTTCGTGCACTTCGCGGTGCTGCAGTTTCAGGCCCCTGGAGCCCCACTTGGCCCGGGTACAGAGGGCCCGAACCTAACACTGTTGGCAACCGCGCACCAGGAAATGCACGGTGATCGCTGGGCGCCCATGGTGGTCGGGGATGTCGTGCCAAGTCGAAGAGACTTTGCCTCGTGGCCCGGTATCGGGGGTGCAATCCACTCTCCAACGCACCCGGGTGGTGGCTGCGGCGTCCGGCGGTTCGACCGGCCGCTGATCTCGGCGCGGTGCTGGCGCCCGTTGGGCGGACTGGAGGGCTGCGGATCCATGGCACCCTGCAGGCGTGTCTGAACCTGCCGTGCTCCGCCTGCAGGACATCCAGCATCCCCGGATCCAGCGCCTCCTGGAGCCGAACATTCACCCACGCACGAAGGACGACGGCCGGGTGAGCCAGGACAGGCTGAACCGCCTGGAGGCCGACGACCCCCCGATCTTCCAGGATCGTGCAGCGTTTCTCTGGGCCAGGCGCCATGTCTCCGAACGGATCAGGGACAAGCAGGCGAACCCTGGTCGCCTCGAGCTCCGGGCCTCCCGCCTGCGGATACTGGGCGGTGACCCCCGGCATCCGCCCTGGACGAGGCGGTGGCTTAGCTGCTCGATACCCGGCAGGCGCGCTGGAAGTCCCTGGCGCCGCAGCTCGGCGCCGCGGTGCTGGGTCACTGGCTCGCCGCCCGGGACGCCCAGGGGTCTCCCGTTCTGCCGTACTCGACCGCCTCGTGGTGGCTCTCGCCGGCGCCTGGGAAGACGTTCATGGGGCGCGGGCCCGACGCGGTGCTGAAGCGCGCGGACATCGGCTTTGACTGCACCTTCGCCGACCTGCTGGTGGATGACGGCAGCTTGGCGGTGCCCCCCCAGCATCAGTGGGAGGTGGTCGCCGGATCACTGGAACCCGAAGGCGCCCTCTGTGCGGACGCGGCGGCGACCACCGTGCGCTTCCAGGGAAAGGTGTACACCCACGGGGAACGTGAATTGCTTCGTGAGCACTGGTCTCAGGCCGGTCTACTGCCTCCACTTCGGTCAGAAGGCGACCCATGACACGGCAGGAGCGTTTGAAGACCCAGGGCGCCTGTGCGTCCCGAGCCCACGCCGAACCGGCGCGCACGAGCCGCCGGAGGTCAGGATGGGGCCGTGTGCTGAAATCAACCGGCGCCAGTTGTGCGGACGGGAGCGCCCCCCCGGTCAACGGGGGGTGGCCGCAGGGGGCGCGGCCCCCAGCCCGCCACCCGGGTTCTCCTCGCCGGGGGACAGAGAGCGGGCCAACACCACCTGGGTGGTTGGACGACCAATCCAGGGCGTCCACAACGCCGTCTGACGTTCGGTAACGACCTGAAAGCCGAGCTTGCGGTAGAGCCCCAGCGCCGCCCGGTTCTCGGTGGTGGTGGACAGCTGCACGCCCGGAACCCCCGGCGGCGGTCAGGGCTGCCAGGTGGGTTGGCAGGAGCCGCTCCCCCAGCCGGTGACCGCGGGCCTCAGGCAGCAGGTTGAGGTGCAGATGGGCCGGGTAACTGTCCCAGTCGGCGTGTGCTGGGAGACAGCGGGCGGCGCGGCACAGGTAGCCCAGGCAGCGCAGCAGCGGCGAGGGCGCGGGCCGCGCGCGCCAGAGTCCACGCCTGATCACCCGCCACAGGGCCTGCCGGTAGCGGCCGGGGTCGGGGGCGCCCAGCACGTAGCCCAGCACCCGGCCGCCCTGTTCGGCGACGTAGCCCGCCTGACCGGCACCATGAAAGTACGGCCCTACCCACAGCAGGGCGAAGAGACGCGGGGCTGGAAAAATGCGCGCTGCGCTGTCACCGAAAAACCCGGTCTGGAAGGCGATCCGGCCGACCACCTCATCGTCCCCTCGGAGGGGCCGGATCACGGGAGCCTCGGTCATGCGCCCAAGTCTAGGCCCGGCCGGTATACGCCGATTTTACCCCGGCCTCCTACCCTGATTCGGTTCGCCCTGCGCCTCCCCTCTCCCTGATGAGGAAATCCCCATGCCCCGATCACTGCTTGCCCTGAGCCTGCTGTTTAGCCCCCCCACGCTGGCAGCTCCCGCCTTTCAGTCGGCCGACCTAAGCCCCGGCGGCGCGGCGTTGAACGCCCTGGCCGCCGAGTCCTACAGGCGTACGGGTGTTCCAGGCGACCTGGCGACCTGGCTCGATGTGGCCTACCTCCGCGCCCACCGGCCGCTGGCTGGAGGCGCGACCCTGGATCAGGCGCTCTCGCGGCGCCGCGCCCAGCTCCTGGCCGCTCCCACGCCGGCGCAGAAAGACCGCCTGGCCCGCGAGACCGCCGCCTGGGCCCACGCCCTGATCAAACGGGCCGTGCCGAAGTTCAGTCTGGAGCGGGGCTTCGAGCTCGCCAACTTCGCCGCGTCGGGCGAACGGCAGTGCCTCTCACAGAGCACCGTCATCGCGGGCCTGCTGCAACGGGCCGGCCTGGACGCCGGCCTGGCGATGGTCTGGACGAGCATGGCCGGGCAGGTCAGCAACCTCGGTCACGTGACCAGCGTCCTGCGGCTGCCCAGCGGTGCGGGCGATCTGGAAGTCGATGCCAGCGAACCAGGGCCTATCGCCACGCATCCGGGGGTGCTCGCCTGGACGGGGAGCGGCTACCGCTTCCTGAAGGCCACCTTCGGCCCGGGAGGCCTGATCACGGCGTACACGCCGGTGGGTCAGACCGGGCCGCTCCGGCCAGCCCAGACACACTTTCTGAGTCTGGCCTATATCCGCTCGCAGTACAGCTATTACCGGGCCGAGCGGGCGCCCGGGGGCGTGCTGGGCACCGGCACCGGCCGGGCCACCACCAGCGGGCTCCAGACGAGTGTGCGGCTGCTGCAAGAGGCGCTCGCATTGGAGCCGCACAACGCCCTGGCGGCCAGTGTCCTGGGCACGGTCTGGCGCAAGCAGGGACACCTGGCGCAGGCCCGGGAGCAGTACCTCAGGGCAGCGGCGCTCTATGCCGCGCAGGGGTATACCCCGGCCGGTCAGCAGGTCAACCTGCAGTGGGCGCACAGTCCAGTGAAATAAAATCCCCCACACAGGTGGCCAGACAATGGAGGTCACGGGTGGCAGGGGAGCGGCCTTCAGCGCTGGCTGCAGGCGACCGGTCACCTGAATGGGGGGGGCCGGGGCCGCGCCGGCTCATACGTACTGCGCTCCATTCCGCCCCCACCAGGACAGCACCGGATGTTCCTCTATACCGCACAGCACGTCCTTTCTACTCCTCCCTCCGGTCGGGCCCAGTCGCTCAAACTTGAGCGACTGAACCGCAATTGGTATCAGGGAGCGGAGACGCCCCGCTGGACGTGATCACTCTGCCCTGGTCAGCCCTCCAGCGTGTCGACTTCACTGGGCCCGGGCCGGATGCCGGTGCCACCTGCACCGTGGGGTGCCAGGTCGGATGTCGTCGCGATCCACTCTCGGTGGCGGCCGCACCTTGACCGTGCCCGCCTGCCAGCGGGCTCTGGGTCGGTTCCTGGGGGCCGAACATCCCAGGGGGCTGCCTCAGGGCGTTCCCTGCGCACACACGTGAAAGCCGGCAGACCTCCTCAGGTCTGCCAGTGGCGCTGGATTTCGGGGGATGCCGCTCGGTCTGAAGCCGCTCGTTATTCGCTGGCGCCCAGCACCGTGGCCTGGAAGGTATAGCTGAAGTGGTTGACGGGATTGGTCAGGGTAAAGAGCCCCACCTGATCCACCCGCTGCGACCGATCCAAGCGCCAGATCCGGAAGCCGACCTGCCGCAGCGACTCCTCAGGCATGAGCGCGGCGTGCACGTTGCTGGGCAGGCCCTGCACCGAGAGCTGAAGACGCTGCAGGTCACCGAGCCGGCCCGCCACCTCGACGGGGATGACCACGCTCTGCCAGGCGCTCTCGGTGTAAAACTCGGCATAGGTCATGGATCCGCCGCCAGCGGCGTCGGTAACAATCTCTCCCTGAGGCACGCTCATGGGGGCGGCGTGAACCTGGGTGAACAGGGCGGCGAGGGGCAGGCTGGCGAACAGGATGAGCTTGTTCATGATCGTTCTCCTTTGCCCCTCTGGTGTAGGCCGAAGTTCTATAGCGCCGGTATAGGCCAGGGGAAGGAGGCCAGAACGGGCGACCCCGAGTGCTCGTCCCGCTGTCCCAGGCCCGGAGCCGGGCGGCCCGGCGGGGCTATACCGGCCCTATACCCGCCCTTCCTACGCTGCCCGTGCGCAGCCCGCGCCAGAGGCCCCATGAACGATCTACAGCCTGCCCCCTTGCCACCCTCGTCCCTTGCCGCCGGGTGCGCCGCGTGACCTCCAGCCTGAGCGCCCCGCCCTCCCCACTGCGCAGCCTGATCAGCAAGGTGCCCGAAGTCACCGCCTTTTTCTGGATCATCAAGGTGCTGGCCACCACCGTGGGCGAGACGGCCGCCGACTACCTCAACACCACGCTCAGGCTCGGCCTGAGCGGCACCAGTCTGGTCATGGGCACCCTGCTGATCGGGGTGCTGATCGCCCAATTCCGCCTGAGGCGCTATGTGCCGGCAGTGTACTGGGTGGCCATCGTGCTCATCAGCGTGGTGGGCACCCTGATCACCGATAACATGACCGACAACCTCGGCATCACCCTGTGGACGAGTTCCGGTATCTTCGCCGCCGCGCTGGCCGCCACCTTCTTCGCTTGGCACCGGCGTGAGGGCACGCTCTCGATCCACTCGATCTTTACCGCGCGGCGCGAGGGCTTCTACTGGCTGGCCGTGCTGTTCACCTTCGCGCTGGGCACCGCCACGGGCGACCTGGTGGCGGAGAAGCTGCAACTCGGGTACCTGGTGTCCGGGCTGATGTTTGCCGGCGTGATCGCGCTGGCCGCCGGCGCCCACCTGGCGCTGAAGCTGAACGGCATTCTGACCTTCTGGATCGTGTACATCCTGACGCGGCCGCTCGGGGCCTCGATCGGCGACCTGCTCTCCCAGGCCAGGGCCGACGGAGGACTGGGGTGGGGCACCACGGTCACCAGCGCCCTGTTCCTGCTGGCGATCCTGGGCGTGGTGAGCTACCTGGCCGTCAGTCGGAAGGATCAGGTGGCCCTGGCGTCCAGCGAGGCCGAGGCCACCTGAGCTGAGACCACTGGCCTCGTGGAGCGTATACCCTCGCTTTACCTGCGCCACCTACCGTGACGGCATGTTCGATCTTCCGCAGTTGATCCAGACGGTCTCCTACGCCGGTCTCTTCGGCATCGTCTTCGCTGAGTCCGGCCTGCTGGCCGGCTTTTTCCTGCCGGGGGACAGCCTGCTGATCACGGCAGGGCTGCTGGCCAAGCAGGGCAGCCTGAACCTGCCGGGCGTGATGCTGGCGGTGGGGGCCGGAGCGATCGTCGGGGACTCAGTGGGCTACGCCATCGGAAGAAAATTTGGCCCGGCGGTCTTTCGCCGCGAGGACAGCCGACTGCTGCGCCCCGAGTATGTCGTGCGCACCCAGGCCTTCTTCGACCGGCACGGCCCGCGCGCATTGATCCTGGCGCGCTTCGTGCCGGTGCTGCGCACGGTCGCCCCGACCATGGCCGGTGTGGGGCAGATGCCCTACCGCCGCTTCCTGACCTACAACGTCCTGGGGGGCCTCTTGTGGGCGCTGGGCGTGCCGCTGCTCGGCTACGCGCTGGGTGGGCTGATCCCGAATCTTGACCGTTACATCCTGGTGCTGGTGGGGATCGTGGTGGTGGTGAGTTTCATCCCGGTCGCGGTAGAACTGCTCAAGGCACGCGCGGCGAGGGCGTGAGCTGGCCAGGGAAGGGGAAACAGCTACGGGTCACAGCAAGCGGAGCACCTGGACACGCTGCTGTCCGCTCTTCGCCATCAGAGAGGCGGTGATGGGGCCGTGGACTTGGGCGTCGGCCCAGAGCCACGCTTCGAACCCCCCCCCTTTGAACGGCGATCAGCTCCGCCCTGTTCGTTGAGCCGATTTGCTCTCGGCGTTCTTTCGACGGGGCGAGCGTGGATGGATTGCCGTGTGAGGAGGCAGTGCCGGATCCAGGTTGCCGGCGTGAACGCTGTCCCACTGGGCGTGACCCACCCGGGGCCGCTGAGCCGGTACCCTCCGGCCGGTCTCTCGTCGCCCGTCGGCTGGAGAGTCCGAGGTGAGGCAGACCGCGTTGAGCGCACCCAGGGGACTCCCTTCATCCCTGGTGCCGTGCCGGGGCTATACCGCGGCTCAACCTCGCGGTTCTAGCGTCAGGGTGGAGGTACATCATGCACACCACTCTGACCCGTGCCCTGACGCTCGCCGCGCTGGGGACAGTGCTCGCCCCCCTCACCGCCCTCGCCCAGGCCTCGACCCAGCGGGCCCCCGAAACCCGGCCGGTCGGGGACATACCGGACAATCAGGCCTTCGTGCGGTATACCAATGCGGCCGGCGGCTACTCCCTGGAGGTGCCGGAGGGTTGGGCCCGCGCGGTCGCCGGCACACACGTCACCTTCACGTCGAAACTGGGGGCGCTGGAGCTCTGGACAACCCGCGCTCCCGGCCGCGGCGTCCCGACACCGTCGGGGGTGCGTGCGCTGGAACTGCCGGCCCTGGCCAAACGCCTGCCCAACCTGAAGGTCAGCGCTGTGAGCGCCGAGACACTTCCGGCCGGCCCGGCCGTGCGGGCGCGCTTTACGTCCACCGGGCCAGTGAACGCCGTGACCGGCCGGGCGGCGGTGCTGGAAAACGACTTGTACGTCGTCCCGCACGGCGGCCAGCGCTACCTGCTGCGGCTGTCGGCGCCGCTGGGTTCGGACAACGTGGACGCCTGGAAGCAGATGGCCGACTCGCTGCGGTGGCGGTGAGGGCCATGACGCGACTGGAGGCGGCGGATCTGTACCGTTTCTACCACGTGGGCGACGACGAAACCCGGGCGCTGCGGGGGGTCAGCCTGAACCTGCGGCCCGGGGAACTGACGGTGCTGCTCGGCCGCAGCGGCAGCGGCAAGAGCACCCTGCTGGCCTGCCTCGCCGGGCTGGACGACCCGGACGGCGGGCAGGTCAACGTGGGCGGCGAGCGGCTGTCGCGTCAGCCGGAGGTACGGCGCGCCCGGCTGCGCGCCCGGCACTTCGGTGTCATGCTGCAAAGCGGCAACCTGATACCGCACCTGAACGTGCTGGACAACGCCCGGCTGACCGGCGCGCTGCTGGGACAGAGGGACACGGGCCGGGCCTTGGAGCTGCTGGACGAGGTGGATCTCGCCCACCGCAAGCATGCCTATCCCGCGCAGCTGTCCGGGGGGGAAACGGCGCGCGCCGCCCTCGTGGCGGCCCTCGCGCACGGCCCGGCCCTGCTGCTCGCCGACGAGCCGACCGCCGAGGTGGACGCCGTGACGGAAGACCGGGTGGCCGGCGTGATCGACGCCTTTGTCCGTCAGGGGGGCAGCGCGCTGATCGCCACGCACAGCCCCCGCCTGGCGGCGCGGGCTGACCGCGTGCTGCGGCTCGGCGACGGGCGGTGGCAGGATGCCTGAGCTCCTGATCGCCGCGCCCCCCACGCCAGCTCTGGCCCTGGTGGACGCCTGGCACCTGGGCCGCGACTTTCGCTTGGAGGGTCAGGCCTTCAGCGCCCTTCAGGACGTCTCCGTGCAGGTGCGGCCCGGCGACCGGATCGCCCTGCTGGGCGCGTCCGGCAGCGGCAAGAGCACCCTGCTGCACCTGCTCGGCGCCCTGGACACCTCCACCTCCGGCACCGTCTCCTGGCCCGCTCTGGGCCGCGCCTCCGCTCTGCGGCCCGGGCCGGTCGCCTTTGTCTTCCAGGCGCAGAGCCTGCTGCCCCCCCTGAGCGCCCTGGAGAACGTGGCGCTGCCCCTGATCCTGGCCGGGCAGGCGCAGGGCAGCGCCCTGAAGGAAGCCCAGATCTGGCTGGAGCGTCTGAAACTCGGCGCGCTGGCCGACCAGTTGCCCGAGGAGCTGTCCGGCGGGCAGGCGCAACGGGTGGCGGTCGCCCGCGCCCTGGTTAGCCGGCCGCGCCTGATTCTCGCGGACGAACCGACCGGGCAGCTCGACTCGGCGACCGCCGCCGACCTGATGGACGTTCTGCTGGACGCGCTTGACCCGGGCTGCGCCCTGGTGCTGGCCACCCACGATCCCGTGGTGGCCCGCCGCCTGGACACCGTCTGGCAGATGGATGGGGGCCGCCTCAGCGTGCCCGGGCGCCGGGCCGGGGGGGCCGCGTGACGGGCGCGTGGCTGCGGGGGCTGCTCGCCCGCCGGCCCCTGCGGGTGTGGGGCACGGCGGCCGGGGTGGCCCTGACCACGGCGTTTCTCGCCCTGTTGCTGGGGTTCATCGCCACCGGGCGGGCCAACATGACCGCGCGGGCCGCCGCGTCCGTGCCGGTCGACTGGCAGGTGCAGCTGGGAGCCCAGGCCAGCGTGCCGGCCGCCCTGCAGGCCATCCGCGCCGCCACGCCGATCCGGGCGGCGTTGCGGGTCGGCTACGCGGACGTCGCGGCCCTCAGCGCGGTCACGGGGGTGCCCGGACAGACGACCACCCAGACGACCGGGGCCGGCAAGGTGCTCGGCCTGCCGCCCGGCTACGCGGCCGCGTTTCCGGCGCAGCTCAGGCCGCTGGTCGGCGCGGCGCAGGGGGTGCTGGTCTCACAGCAGACGGCGGCCAATCTGCACGTGGCGGTCGGCGACCGCGTGACGATGACGCGCTACGGGGCGCCGCCGGTGGCCGTCACGGTGGCGGGTGTGGTGGATCTGCCGGCTGCCGATTCGCTGTTTCAGGCCGTCGGGGCGCCCAAAGGCCTCGCGCCGCAGGCGCCGCCCGACAACGTCGTGCTGCTGCCGCGCGGGCTGTTCGACTCGGTGTTCGCGCCGCAGCGGCTCGCCCGGCCGGACACGGTCAGAGAACAGCTGCATGTGCGGCTCGCCACGCCCCTGCCGGGAGACCCGGGCCGCGCCTTCGCGCTAGTGGGCCGCCTGGCGAACAACGTCGAGGCCCGCCTGGCCGGTTCGGCCGTGGTCGGCAACACCCTGGGGGCGACGCTGGACGGCGCGCGGGAAGGCGCGCTGTACGCCCAGGCGCTGTTTCTGTTCCTGGGCCTGCCCGGCGCGCTGCTCGCCGCGGCCGTGACCCTCAGCGTGGCGGGCGCGAGCGGCACCCAGCGCGCCGGCGAGGCGGCCCTGCTGCGCGTGCGTGGCGCGGCCGAAGGGCTCATCCTACGGCTGGGCGCGGCCGAGGCTCTGACCGTGGCCGCCCTCGGGGTGCTGAGCGGTCTGGGCGCGGCGGCCCTGCTGGCTCCGGGGGTGACGGGCACCCCGCTCAGCGGGACGGCCGCGCTGTGGCCGGGCCTCGCCGGCCTGGGGCTGGCGCTCGGCGCGGTGCTGCTGCCCACCCTGAGTGCCGTGCGGTCGTCCACGGTGGCCGCGCAGCGGCAGGCCGTGCGGCGCAGCGGCCGGCCGCTGTGGCAGCGCCTGTACCTCGACGCCCTGCTGCTGGTGCTGGCTGGGGCGGTCTTGTGGCGCAGCGCCGCGGGCGGGTAC
>NZ_CP140100.1 GCF_034440735.1 Deinococcus sp. AB2017081
GCGGCGGCGGCGCTCGTCCGGGTGCAGGGCCACCCACGCACGCGACCGGTCGCCCAGGGCCGAGCGGAAGACGTCGAGGGTCATCGGCGGCGGGGTCATCTCCAGAACTATACACAACACGCCTTATGTCAAGCTCCGGATGCAGAGGTGGAGGTGGAGTGAGGTCGCCGGCTCTGGAGTCCAGATCACCCTGCGGACGGCACACCTCTTCTATGGATAGCCAGGCCCACGGCACCTGAGGAGCGGGTAACCCACGTCAGAGCACACAGGTGAATGAAGCATGATCCTGCGATTGACGTTCGTTAACCCTCGCCCAGTGCAGTTTGACAGCGAATAGTCCGGGGCGTACAGTCTGCCCACTCAGGATGAAACGTTTTCACGCCGGCCAGCAGTGGCTGGCAGAGCCTCTTGCCGTGCTCGCAAGGAGTCGCCATGGCCACACCCCCACCAGACGGTTCTGTCCGCGCGGCCGGGATCCGCGAGGTGGCGCGGCGGGCCGGCGTGTCGATTGCCACGGTCAGCCGGGTGTTCAATGCCCGCTCGACCGTGCAGCCGGGAACGCGAGACCGGGTGCTGGAGGAGGCGCGGGCCGTGGGCTACTCGCCCAGTCCACTGGGGCGCAATCTGGTGCGGGGCCGCAGTGACCTGCTGGGCGTGATCCTGCCGAACACCGGCTTCCCGCTGTACGGCGCGGTGCTGCGCGGCATCGAGGACACCATCCAGACCAGCGGCATGAGCGTGCTGCTTGCCTCCAGCCGGGACGACGCAGAGGTTGAGATCCGGGCCGTCCAGCACCTGCTACGCCATGCCGTGGACGGCTGCATCGTCGTGAATTCCCGCGCCGGATCCGGGCTGCCCTCAGAGCGGGTCTATGTCCACATTGCGCCGGAAGATCCGGCCGCGCCGCACCGCGTGGAACTCGACAACGTGCGCGGCGGGGAGCTGGCGGCGGCGGAACTGCTGGCGGGTGGTGCGCGGTGTCCGGCCTACGTCGGCGCACCGGGGCGCGAGTCGGCCGAGCGCGAGCGCGGATTCGTGACCCGCATGGCGGCGGCCGGACGCCAGGTGTACCACGTTCCCGGCGATTACAGCGAGGACTCGGGCCTGCGGGCGGGAATGGCGCTGCCGGCCGAAGTGGACGCGGTCTTCGTGGCCGGTGACCTGATGGCGGCCGGGGTGCTGCGTGCCCTGCACCAGCAGGGGCGGCGGGTGCCCACGGACGTGACGGTCGTGGGCTTCGACGACTCGCTGATCGCGCCGCTGCTGTATCCGCGCCTGTCGAGCGTGCGTCAGCCGGCCCATGACCTGGGGGTGGCGGCCGGGCGGCTGGCCCTCAGTGTGATCGCGGGCACGGCAGGGCCGGACGTGGTGATCACGCCGGAACTGGTGCGGCGCGAATCGAGTATCCGGGTGCCGTCGCCCCGGCCACCGTGATCGGCTGGAGACGGGCCGGTCATGCGGGTCACATCGGTTCCTGGGCAGCGGTACGGGCTGTAACGTTTACATCATTCCTGGCGGTTGGGGGCCGCAGATCCCGTCTCCCCCAGAAGGATTCTCCATGGCCCGCGTGAAACTCGCCTACATCGGCGGCGGAAGTACCCGCGCACCCGGCACCCTCGCCTCGTTCCTGCGGCAGGCGCAGAATTTCGCCGGGTCGGAGATCGTCCTGCACGACCTCGACGAGGATCGCCTGACCCTCGTGTGTGCCCTGGCGCGTCACATGGCCGACATTCAGGGGGCCGACCTGACCTTCAGCGCCACCACAGATCGCCGCGCCGCGCTCGCTGGCTGCGACGGCGTGCTCTCCAGCTACCGCCCCGGCGGCTTCGAGGCCCGCGCCCTGGACGAGCGCATTCCCCTGTCGCACGGCGTGGTCGGGCAGGAGACGCAGGGGGCCGGGGGCTTCTTCATGGCGCTGCGGGCCGTGCACGTGGCGCGGGGCCTGGTCGCGGACATGGAAGCCGTGTGCCCCGACGCATGGCTGTTCAATTACACCAACCCCGTAAATATCGTTGCCCAGGCGGTCGCCGACCACTCGCCCATCCAGGTGGTGTCGCTCTGCGAGGGGCCGATCGTCTTCCCGCAGGAAATCGCAGAACTGGCGGGTCTCGACCCGGCCCTGGTGAGGGCCACCATGGTCGGCCTGAATCACGCGTGCTGGAGCGCGGAGGCGACCTACGACGGAGTGCCGATGCTGCCCCTCCTGGCCGCCCGTCTCGACGGCGACCTGCCCGACGTCTGGGCGCGGCGCTGGATCGAACTGGCCGTGGCGATGGACGCCCTTCCGGCGTCTTACATGAAGTACTACTACTTCGAGGCGGAGATGGTCGCGGAACTCCGTGCGAAGGCCACGACCCGCGCCCAGGACATCCAGGCCGAGGTGCCGGACTACTGGATCCACTACCGTGAGCAGCTCACGTCGCCCGCGCCGACCCTGATCCCCGAGCGCTCACGCGGCGGCATCTTCGAGCTGGAGGTCGCCGTGGACGTCATGGACGCGCTGTTCAACGACCGTGCCGAGGTCTGGCCGTGCAACGTCGTGAACCACGGGGCGCTGGCCGACTTCCCCGACTCGCAGGTCATCGAGGGGCCGTGCGTGGTGGATGCGCGCGGCGTGCGACCGGTGGCCGGTCACCGCGTTCCCCCGGCCGCCCGGGCCCTGACCGGGGCGCTGGGCGAGTACCAGCAGCTCGCTGCCGACGTGGCATGGAACGGCACGCGGAAGCAGGCCGTGCAGGCGCTGGTCAGCCACCCGCTGGTGCGGACGCTGCCGCTGGCGCAGACGCTGTATGCCGAACTCGCCCACGCGCACCGGGCGTGGCTGCCGGAGCGGCTGTGGTGAGCGCGGGCGTCCAGATCCTCCCGGATGCTCAGGCCCTGGCCCTGGCCGGGGCAGGGGCCGACTGGCTGGCCCGCCGGATCGAGCACAAGCCCGATCTGACGATCCTCGTCGCCACCGGTCAGACCCCCATGGGCATGTACGCGGCGCTGGCCGCACGGGTGCAGGCGGGCACGCTGGACTGCTCACGGGTCACCGCTGTGCAGCTCGACGAGTACGTGGGTCTGGAACCGGGCGATCCCCGGAGCCTGAGCGGGTGGATGGAGCGGGCCTTCGTCGTCCCGCTGGGCCTCCGGAACGTCGTGCCGCTGGATGACCCGGCGACCTTCACGGCGCGGCTGCGCGATCTGGGCGGCGTGGACGTGGCGATCCTGGGCCTCGGGCCGAACGGGCACCTGGGCTTCAACGAGCCGCCCAGTGGCCCGGACGCCCCGACGCGCGAGGTCACGCTGACACCGGAGAGCGTGGCGAGCAACCGCGGGTACTGGGACGGGCTGGCCGTGCCCACCCACGCCATCACGGCCGGCATGGACGTGATCCTGGCAGCCCGCGAGACGCTGCTGCTCGTCAGCGGGGCCCACAAACGGGCCATCCTGGGAGCGGCGCTGGACGGGCCAGAGACACCGGACGTCCCCGCGAGCTTCCTGCGCCGCACGGCCCTGACCGTGCTGGCCGACCGGGACGCCCGGCCGTGACGGAGCCCGTGGACGCCGTTCTGGGCATCGACGCCGGGAACACCAAGACGGTCGCGCTGGTCATGGAGACCACGGGGCGGGTGCTGGGGTGGGGGCGGGCCGGTTCCGCGAACATCTACACGTCGGTGCCGGGTGCGCTGGGCAGTGTCGCCCACGCAGCGCAGGCGGCGCTGGAGCACGCGGGACGGCAGGGCCACCCCCTGCGGGCGACCGTGCTGAGTGCCAGCGGCGCGGACTGGCCCGAGGACTTCACGCTGCTGCGCGGTGCCCTGATGAGCTGGGGCTGGGCAACCACCTCAGACGTCGTGAATGACGCCGTGGGCGCGCTGCGGGCCGGATCGGTGGACGGTCTGGGCGTGGCCGTGGTGTGCGGCACGAGTTCCGGCACCGCCGCCCGCGCCGAGGGCGGCACGCCGTGGCATTCCTCGTACTGGCAGGAGCCCGAGGGGGCGGAGGACCTGGCCCGGCAGACGCTGCGGGCCGTGTACCGCGCCCACCTGGGGATCGACCCGCCCACCTCCCTGAGCCGGTCTGTACTGGCGCTGCTGGACTGCCCGGACGTGCCCGCGCTGCTGCACCGCGTGACCGGGCGGGAGCAGCCGCCCGTGCCCAATCCCGGCCGGCTGGCCCGCGCCCTGCTCGACGCCGCCGACGCCGGCGACCCCACCTGCCGCCGCATCGCGGTGCGGCACGGCGAGGCCCTGGGCGACTATGCCCTGGCGGCGGCTCGAATGGTGGGCCTGCACGGCGACTACCGGCTGGTCACCTCCGGCGGCGTGATGCGTCATGCCAGTCCGGTGCTGCGTGACGCCCTGGTGCAGCGCGTCCAGGCCGCGCACCCGGCGGTCACGTGGCACGCCGCTGCCCTGGAGCCCGTGTGCGGGGCGGCGCTGCTGGCGGCGGAACTCGCGGGCATGACCGTCACCGCCCGGGCGTACGCCACGCTGGCCGCCACCGTCCCACACGCCCGGGTGTTCGAGACATGAGCCGGAGCGTCCGCGATTCTGCGAGGGGCCAGTCCGTCACGACCGGTTCCTCCACCGCTCCAGTCCGCGCTGGTGCTCGTACCCGCGTCGTTCGCCCCTCGTCGTCGACCCACCGGAGGCGCGCGTGACCACCACCCTGAGTGCCCTGTCCATCTATCCCGTGAAGTCGTGTGCGGGCCTGCGGCTCACCGAGGCGACTGCCGAGCCGCGCGGCCTGACGGGCGACCGCCGCTGGGCGCTGGTCGGGCCACGCGGCCGCCTGCTCACGCAGCGCGACCTGCCCCGCATGCAGGTGATCGAACCCGTGTGGGACGGCACGTTACGCGGCCTGCGTGCGCCCGGTCTGCCGGATCTGGACCTGCCGCCCGAACCGCAGGGGGGGCGGGTTCCGGCCACGCTGTGGGGCGGTGCGATCGGCGGCCTGGTGGTCAGTCCGGCTGCCCCGGCGTGGCTGGAGGCGGTGCTGGGCATGCCCTGCGACCTCATCGCCCTGCCCGGAGATGCGGACCGCTGGCAGGAGGGCAAGCCCTACCGCGCTCCCCTGGGCTACGCCGACGGCAATCCCTACCACCTCGTCACCACGGCGTCGGTCGACACGCTGGGCGGGGCAGCCCGCTCGCCGCTGGATTTCCGGCCCAATGTGGTGATCGAGGGCACGCTCCCCTTCGAGGAGGACGGCTGGCGACGCGTGCAGATCGGCGCGGCCACCTTCCAGGTCGTCGAGTCCTGCGCCCGCTGCGGGGTCGTGAACGTCGATCCACACGGCACCATGACCGCCGAGCCGCTGCGTACGCTGTCGCGCCGGCGCCGTCAGGGCCGGCATGTCCTGTTCGGCCAGCACCTCATCCTGGAGGGGGGCGGCGCGGACCTGCGCATCGGGGACGCCGTGACCGTGCTGGAATCGTCTCCGGAACCCAATCCCTGTTACGCGTGACCCCCAGATCCCAGGAGGCCTCCATGTCCAGCATCCAGCAGCTCATCCACACGGTCGAGGTCGCGTACGCGCACCGGCCCGACATCGCTCGCACCTTCGCCCGCTGCCTGCCCAACAGTCTGGACACGGCCATGCAGCCCCACCCGGACGGCACCTTCGTGATCACCGGGGACATTCCCGCCATGTGGCTGCGCGACGCCGCCGCGCAGGTGTGGCCGTACCTGCCGCTGTGCACGGACGATCCGGCGCTGCGCGACCGCGTCGCCGGCGTGATCCGCGTGCAGGCCCGGCAGCTCCTGACGGATCCCTACGCCAACGCCTTCAACGCCACGCCCAGTGGTGCCGGACACGCCGGCGACCAGCCCGAACGCGATCCCCTGGTGTGGGAGCGCAAGTTCGAACTCGACTCGCTGTGTTACCCGATCCGGCTGGCGTACGGATACTGGCGGCACACCGGCGACGCCGCGCCGCTGCACGGCGAGTTCCACCGCGCGCTGCGGGTGGTCATCGACGTGATGCGCGTCGAGCAGCGCCACGAGGACCTCAGTCCGTACCGCTTCTGGCGGCCGGGGACGGTGCCGGCCACCGACAACATGCCGGGCGGCCGGGGTGCCCCGGTGCGGCCCTGCGGCCTGATCTGGAGCGCGTTCCGGCCCAGCGACGACGCGTGTGAGCGGAACTACCACGTGCCGGGCAACATGATGGCCGCCGTGGAACTCGGCCACGCCGCGGAACTCCTGCGCGTGCTGGGCGACGATGCCCTCGCGGTCGAGGCCGACGTCCTGGCCCGCGAGGTGCGGGCGGCGATCGAGGCGCATGCGGTCGTCGAGCATCCCGAGTACGGCCGCATATACGCCTACGAGACCGATGGCCTGGGCCACCACGTCCTGATGGACGACGCGAACGTGCCCAGCCTGCTGGCCGCACCGTACCTGGGCTACGTGCCGGCCGACGATCCCACGTATGTGAATACCCGCCGGTTCGTGCTCGGTGCCGACAACCCGTACTTTGCCCGTGGCCGCTGCGCCCACGGGGTCGGCAGTCCCCACACGCCTGCCGGGTATGTGTGGCCGATCGGGCTGGCGATGGCCGGCCTGACCGCGGCCACGGCCACCGAACGCCTGGCGGCCGTGGACATGCTCGTCACGACCACCGCCGGCACCGACCTGATGCACGAGAGCTTCCACCCGGACGACCCCGCACAGTTCACCCGCCCGTGGTTCGGGTGGGCCAACGGTCTGTACGCCGAACTCGTGCTGGCGACCCTGGACACGGCCGGCTGATCACGTGACCGCCCCGGCCGCACCGGTCACGCCCCAGACCCGGTGCCGGAGGCCGGACGGTGCGGCAGGCTGAAGGAGAAGCTGGCGCCCTGATCCGGGTGCCCCTCGGCCCAGACCTGGCCTCCGTGTTTCTCCACGATGCGCTTGACGTTGGCCAGCCCGATCCCGGTGCCCTCGAATTCGTCGACGTGGTGCAGGCGCTGGAACACACCAAACAGTTTCGTGGCGTAGCGTGGATCGAAGCCGGCCCCGTTGTCTCGCACGGTGACGATCACGGCGGCCGGGCGGACCTCGGCCCAGACCTCGACGGTCGGCCGCTCGCGGTGGCGGCTGAACTTCACGGCGTTGCTCAGCAGGTTGACCAGCACCTGCCGCAGCAGCCCCGCGTCGGCCTGGACGACTGGCAGGGCACCGATCTGCCAGTGCACCGCCGGCTGCTGTGGGTCGGCCGCCAGCTCCGCCTGGACGGCGCTCACCACGGCGGCCAGATCGACCGGCGCGGTCCTGAGTTCGGCACTGCCGGAGCGGGCCAGCACCAGCAGCGCGTCGATGAGCGCCTCCATGCGCGCCGTGGCCCCCTCGATGATGTCCACGTAGCGCAGCGCCTTCTCGTCTGCGTGGAGGCTGCGGCGCAGCATGCTGGCAAAGCCGCTGATGTGCCGCAGCGGGGCCCGCAGGTCGTGCGAGGCGGTGTACGCGAACGCGCTGAGTTCCTCGTTGGCCGCGTGGAGTTCCCGCGTGCGGTGCTGAACCCGCTGTTCCAGCTCGCCGCTCCACGCGCGCAGTTCCGCCTCGGCCCGCCGCAGCTCCGTGATGTCGGTGTGCAGGCCCACCCACTCGCTCAGCGTGCCGGCCGCATCCAGCAGCGGCACCGCCCGCACCAGGAACGAGCGGTAGGTGCCGTCCGGCACCTGCACGCGCTGCTCGACCTGGTATGGCGAGCGGGTCAGCACGGCGTCCTGCCACGCCTGCACCGCGTGGGCGCGGTCGTCGGGGTGCAGGCGGTCCGCCCAGCCGAACCCGTGGTAGTCGGCCGGCGTCTGGCCGGTCAGGCGGCTCCAGCCGGGCTGGTCGCCGGTCATCTCGCCCTGGGCGGAGTTCGTCCACACGTACTGGTTGGTCGCCTCGATCAGGGCGCGGTAGCGGGCCTCGCTGACCTGCAGGGCCTCCTGGGACGCCCGCTGATCGGTGACGTTGCGGTCGATCTGCAGGATGGCGACCGGCGCGCCGTGCTCGTCCCGGCGGAGGTTCTGCTGGCTGGCGACGATCACCTCGTGGCCGTCGCGGGTGGTGTGGACGAGTTCGCCGGCCCAGACCCCGTGGGCGTGCAGCGCGTCGTCGACCGCGGGGCCAGGGCCATGGACGCGCGGGTGCAGCAGGTCGTGCAGGGGCTGGCCCAGCGCGTCCTGCCGGGCGTGACCGTACAGCGCCTGGGCCGCGACGTTCCACGACGTCACCACGCCGGCCGGGGTGCGCGTGATCACGGCATCCTGGGCCAGATCCAGCAGGTGCGCCTGCTCGCGCTCCACGCTGGCGAGCTGGAGCCGGTCGAGCGCGGCGGCGCACTGCCCCGCCACGGCCAGCAGCAGCGAGCGCTGCGCCGCGTCGAAGGGCTGGTCGCTCGCCCAGCGGTACGTCAGGGCCCCGAGGACACGCTCGCCCGCGTGGAGCGGCAGGGCCGCGACCGCCGCCGTGCCTGCCTCGTGAACCTCGTCGCCGCTGCGGAACAGTGCCGCCTGTATGCGGACGCACTCCGCGTCTGCCACGGGCTGGTTCACCTCCAGTCGCCGGTCGGTGCCGGGCACGGCGGCCCCCAGCCGTGCCAGATCGCCCCGCGCCGTGTCAAGCTGCCACACCCGCGCCTGGGCCGCTCCCAGGGCCGGCCCGCCGGTTCGCGCGATGACTCGGGCCACGTCCGCCGGGGTGCGGGCGGCGGCGAGCGCGGCGGTGAGTTCCGCGAACTGCGCGGCGTCCTCACGGGCGCGGCGCTCCTGCTCGAACAGCCGCGCCCGCATCAGGGCCTGGGCGAGGTTCTCGGCCAGCGCGAGCACGAACAGCCGCTCTGGGCCGGACACCTGATCCTGCTCCCCGAACCCGAAGCTGACGACGCCCAGCACCCGGTCCCCGAAGATCAGGGGGATCGCGGCAATCACCGAGACCGGCGTGGTCCGCCGCACGCCCAGCGCCGCATACCGCGCGTCCACCTCGGCGGCAGTCTGGACGCGTGGGGTGCGGTCCCGGATCACCTCCCACAGCAGGCTGGGTGTGGCGGTCGTGACCCGCTGCCACCCGCGCATGTAGGTCTCGTCGTAGCCCACGTATCCCAGCAGCGTGAGTTCCGTCGTGTCCTCGTCGAGCATGAATACGGTGCCGCTCGAGGCCCGTGTGGCCGCCAGCCCCTGGCGCAGCACCACCCCGGCCGCCTCCGGCGCGGTGAGTGCCCGCGACAGTGCCACCGCCAGGTCATACAGCGCCGCGCTGCGCGTCTCGGCGGTGTGGAGCGCGGTCGCGTCGGTCAGCTGGAGGGCGAGCAGGTCACCGACGGGAAACGTCCGGACGTCCACCCACGCCCACGGGCCGCCGCCCCGGAGCCGGATCGTGGTGGTGCTGGTGTCGCGGGTCAGGACGGCGGCCAGGTCCGGCCACAGCGCGGCCAGCGGCTGACCCGGCTGCAGGGGCCCGAAGTGCCGGACGGCCGCCGCATTCGCATGCCGCACCCAGCCGGCGTCGGCGAGGTCCACCAACAGGGCAGGATCCGGCAGCGCGTCGAACCAGGGCAGGGAAGGAGTGGCAGGCGTCGTCATCGCACGGAAGAAGGCCTGTCCAGTATACGCGGCGCCCAGCGGGCACGGCACCGCCGCGGATCGCGGGCCGTCACGGCTGCGGCGAGGTCTGCAGGTTCCGCCCGGCGGCAGGCTGGTGCCCGCGCAGGAGGTCCGCGCCGTTCCAGTGCAGGGCGTGAATCGTGCACGCCACGTCGACCGCGTGGAAGCTCACGCGCAGCGGCCCCGGTGGGCCGTCGTGCCGGCCGCTGAGCAGGATGTCCTGACCGAGCGGCAGACCGTCGTGGTAGACGTGCTCCTCGTGGCGGTCGTCCGGGGCCGCCAGCACCACGGGCGTCGCCTCGGGCGCATAGGCCAGCAGGGGGCCGCGGCCCACCTGCAGGCCGAAGGCGTAGCACGGCGTGTCCAGCAGGACGTCGGCGGCGGGCCGGAAGACGTCCACGCGGAGGGACACGGACCACGCCCCGGGCGTCACCGTTCCGAAGGTCACGTCGAGACGCGGTGGGGGGGCCGTGGGGCCCCGGCGCACGACGTCGAGCGTGGCGCCCTGCCAGTCCAGCCGGTACCCGTTGGGGGTCGTGCTGCTGCGCGGCTGATCCGGGGCGGGGCCCACCGGGCCTGGCCGCGCCACCCCCGGGACGACGCGCTGCCACGTGAGGGCCCGCGTGTCCGGCAGCGCGGCGCGGGCGCGCGCCGTCAGCTCGGGGTCATGCACGCGCCGGGCGTAGTGCAGGGCCATGGCCGGGCGGGTGGGCAGCAGGGCGGCGGCGAGTGCGCGGCGGATCCGCTGGCGCTCATCCGGCGCCACGCCCCCGGCCAGCGCGACGCGCACGACCTCGCTGCGGAAGGTCAGGCCCGCGTCGGCGTCGTCGTGGGCCCCGGTCAGGGCGGGAAACTGGACGTGGTCGTGCGGCGACGCGTGCGCCAGCAGGCCCATGGCCAGGCCGGCGTGCACGGCGTGGAGGCCACGGTCGCCCAGCAGGGTGGTGGCGAGCTGCGCCGTGAACGGTCCCTGCACCTGGGCAAGGTGCGCCAGCTGCTGGTGGAGGGCGGCGTCCAGAGACCCGTACTGCGAGCGGATCCGGGTGCCGAGTTCCGCCGGGAGCCGGTGGGTCAGGGCCGGAGCGTCCAGGAGGGCGGCGACATACGGCGGCCAGCCCTCGCTGAGCTGGGTGATCCGGGCCGCCCAGCCGTGCACGTGCCCGTCCTCCGCGTCCGGGTGGGCCGCGCGCAGCTGCTGGGCCACGTCCGCCCGGCTCAGCGGGGGCAGCGTGAGCTGGTGCACCCGCGACCAGTCGAGCGCGGGCAGCGACGTGCCCCCCAGGAGACCGGCGGTGGTGGGGGACACGACCACCAGCAGCGGGACGCTCGCGTCCATCAGCAGGCTCAGGGCGGTGCCCAGCCACGCCGGGATCTCCGACAGGTCGTGCAGGGCCAGCAGCACCGGCTGGGTCTGGTTCGACAGCAGGCCGAGCAGCACGTCGAGCCGCTGGTCCGACGCCGCCGACGCGACGGCCGCGTCATGGGCCGCGCGGTCGGCGGCGGGCACCCCGGCGATCAGGTGCCGCAGCAGCAGCTGGATCAGGTGGTCACCCTGCGGCGTGTACTGCAGCTGGATGA
Source organism: Deinococcus sp. AB2017081 (assembly GCF_034440735.1). Taxonomy (NCBI): domain Bacteria; kingdom Thermotogati; phylum Deinococcota; class Deinococci; order Deinococcales; family Deinococcaceae; genus Deinococcus; species Deinococcus sp. AB2017081. Next base: position 11,141 of record NZ_CP140100.1, read on the forward strand.
CCTTCCAGCCGGCCGCCGGCGCCACGCTGGACACGAGGGACCGGGCGCTGCCGCGCTGGCCCCACACGAACACGCACTGCGGCTCGTGGTGCGCGTGCTGCAGCAGCCGCCGGAGGGTGGCACCCTGGGCCGCCCACGGCTCCCGGGGGGGCACCGGGGCTGGGCGGGGCTCGGGGAGCGGCTCCGGGGCGAGCACCAGATCGAGCTCGGCCAGGCGTGTCCGCAGCAGGCTGCCCGCGTCGGCGTGTCCGTGCTGGTGCAGGCGGCGGGCCACCTGGGCGCAGTGCTGCTCGATGCGTCCGTTCAGCTGGTCGCGCTGGTGGTCGAGCCACGAGCGGAAGGTGCTGGAGCCCAGATCGTCGAGCCCGGACAGGGGCGGGCCGCGCAGGGGGGCCAGCCACGCGTTCAGGGTGTCCGGCGTGACGTGGTCACCGCCCGTCTGCCACGCCGCCACGTCGGTGGGCAGCTGGACATGCAGCATGGCGGTGCGGGCCGGGATCACGTCGATCCCCTGCTGGCGCAGCCGCGTGAGCTCGACCCGCAGGTTCAGCAGGGCGCTGGCGTTGTCCCACAGCAGCGACGCCAGGTGGTCGCGGTGGTGGGGCACGCGCTCCAGCGTGAGGTAGGCCAGCAGGGCCAGCGTCTTGCGCGAGACCGGCACCGGAACGCCGTCACGGCTGAGGTGGACGTGGCCCAGGAGATGAAGTTGATAGTTCAAGGCGCACCTGCGGAAACACCGGAAGGGTTCACCTGGCGCCGCTGCTGTGACCGTGGGGGCGGCTCAGGAGCGAGGGTGAACGACGTCGGATGGCTCGAATCCGTGGGTGTGGTGACGAGGCGGGACTGCGGGGCATCGCTGGCGGCGGCCGTCGTCGTCCGGATTGTGGGGGAGGGGATCGGACGCCGGAACCGGCGTCACCCCTCCAGGGTACTCGGTCGGCGTACAAAGGCAAGGGGACATGGCCGGCCGGCCTGTTCCCACGGGGGGGCCGGATGCCCCCGCGTGCACGGTGGGGCCCGGGCGGACCGCGCGTCCGTCTGGCCCGCCCCGGTTCCCCGGCCTTCAGAACTCCCCCTGCACGGAACCGCTGGACGCTGTCCAGGAGACGGTCGGTGCCGGAGGGCGGCGGCGCCGGGCACCGGCGGGCCCTGCCCGGACGCCGGCGCGGCGCGCCGCCGCCCTCGAGAACCAATTGTTACCGGCGGGCGCCCGGGGTGCTCACCGGAGGCTCACCCGATGTTGGTGGCCAGCCGGATCACGGGCGGCCGAGCACCGTGTACGTCGCGGTGGCGGCCGGCTGGCCGTCGACCAGCAGCGTGAGGGTATGGGTGCCCGGTGTCGTGCTGGCCATCACGTCGGCAAAGTAGCCCCGTGCTCCGCCCGCCGTCAGCAGGATGGTCTTGCCGCTCTCGTCGCGTACCGTGACCCGGCCGGCGGCCCCGAACACGGCGGCCTCCAGCTGCACGACCTGGCCGGGCAGGGCATTGAAGGGGCGCAGGCTCAGGTCCGTCGCCTTCAGCGAGGCGTCCACCAGCAGGAGCGCGCGGCCGGCGGTGCCGGTCTTGCCCTGCCACGCGGTGACCTCGACCTCCAGCGGCCCCTGGTGCGTGGCCGGCACCGCCACGGCGCCGCGCCACTCGTCGGTTCCGGCCACGTGGGTCAGGGCGACCTCCGGATCATCCAGCGTGACCCGATCGGCCCCCGGCGTCACCCGCACCACGAGCGGCACCGTCACGCCGGGCGGCACCGGCGTCTCGGGCAGCCACACGGTGACCTCGGTGCCGGTGGTGTCCAGCCCGCGCGTCTCCACGATGGCCGCCGCCGTGAAGTCGGCCGTGACCAGGGCGTGCGCGGTGTCGAGCTGCACCGTGCCCGGCTGGGGCGCCGTGTACGCGGCGTCGGTCCGGGGCACGACCGTGTACTGGCCGAAGCCCAGCATGCCCACGCGGTAGCGGCCCTCGGCGTCGGTGACGGCCACCGTCTCGCCCTGCGGCCCCACGACGCTCACCGGCACGCCCCCCAGGGGCTGGCCACTGTCGTCGCGCACCTGGCCCTGCACCGCGCCCACCTGCTGCACCGGCACGACCACGGCCACGCGACCCTTGAGCGGCACGGTCACGGGGGCCAGCGGAGCCAGGACATACTGGGCATCCACGCCGTCGGCCAGCTCCACCCGGTACGCGCCGGGCCGCACCTGCACGTGGCCGCGTCCCTGCGCGTCGGTGCCCAGTTCGCCCGGCCCGACCTTCAGGCGGATCGCGACCGGCCCCTCGCCGGCGTCGCGGGTGCCGTTGCGGTTGGCGTCCAGAAAGGCCTGAATGTCCGCCGTTCCGGCGTGGCGCCCCCCGAAGGCCGCCACGACCGCATCGGGGGTGCTGAGCGCCCCGCCCGGTGTGAAGGATGCGCCCAGGCGCACGCGGGTGTTGCCGCCCCCCTGCTGGGCGCTGGCCGACACCTGTACGGTCTCCAGAACCCGCACACCGATGGCAGCGCCGTACAGGACGGTTCCCGCCGCCCCGGTGACCGGATCCGCCGAGGTGTACCCACCGGTCAGCGCGGCGTTCCAGCGCCCGGCCGCGTATCCGGCACTGCCCTGCACCTGCCACGCCGTTCCGGCACCGGTGTGGGTGAGCTTCAGGTCCACGCTGCCCTGCACGCCGGTCACGGGCCGGAACCCGGCGCTGGCGGTGAGCAGCGTGGCCCCGGCCTGCACCTGCACACCGGCGGCCGCCCGCAGCGCCCCCCGGACGTACCCGGCCCCCGCGCCGTACACCAGGGCCCCGCCCTGATACCCGGCCAGACCCCGCAGCAGCACCTCGCCGTCGCCCACGGGCGTGCGGGACGTGAGCTGGACGTCGGTGCCCGCCGTGCCCTGCGCGTAGGTGGCCTGGCCCTCCAGGGTCAGGGTCGTGCGGCCCAGTGCCCACGCCTTGCTGGCCGCGACCCGGCTGCTGAAGCCGTCGCTGCCGTAGCCGGCCACGACCGAGGCCTGGACGCTGTCGTCCGGCGTCCACGTGGCCTGCCCGGACACGCTGTAGCGCGTGACGCCCTGCACGTGGCTCACCCCGGCAGTGGCGCTCACACCGATCGGCGCGACCTGCCGGGACGAGACCTTGACGTTCAGGGCGTGCGCCCCGCTCAGGCTGTCATAGACGTAGTCCTGGCGCACCAGCAGCGCGCGGTTCTCGTACCCCAGGCCCTGCGTGGCGACCACACCGAAGCGGTCGTCGCGGCGCACGGCGTACACGCCCACGGCCGGCGCATACGCCCCGAGCTGCCGCCGCCAGCTGACCCCGAAGGCCGTCGTGTGCTGCCCACCGAACTGCTGCGCCGCCGACAGCGTCACGCCGGACGTGTGCGTGACCCCGGCGCCCACCGTGTAGACCGCGTCGCCCCCCGGCGTCTCGGCCGCCTGCCGGGCCGCACTCACGCCGAAGGTGTAGTCGCCGCGCGTGTAGTTCACGCCCACGCCCACCCCCGACAGCGCGTCGGAGCTGCTCAGCACCACGCTGGTCTCGGCCCAGCGCACCTCGGCGCGGGCCGTGTCGCTGACCGTGCCGTCCGGGCGGCGCATGACGCTGTATCCGGCCGAGCCGGTCGCGTAGTCGCTGAGCGCGCCCCCGATCGAGGCCGAGACCCCGCCGTCCCAGAACCACGCGCCACCGTCCGGGTCGGCACCCGGTGCCGGAGTGGTGGTGGGCAGTCCGGGCAGCTCCGGCGTGGTCGAGGTGGCGCCGCCGGCGGTGGCCGTCGCCGGAGCCGGCGGGGCCGAGTCGTAGGTCACCTGCGGGGACACGCTGACCTGCCACGTGAGCTGCGGCCCGCTGCCGGCCGCCGCGTAACCCACCCCCAGCGCCAGGATCGCCTCGCGGCGCAGCTCCGGCGTGACGGTGCTCGCGGCCGACAGGGTCACGCTGTCGGCGTTGCCCAGACCCTTGTGCGTGTACGCGACCTGCACGGACGCCGACTCGCCGGGGGCCAGGGTGACGCGCGCCGGCGTCACGGTGGCGCTGCCCTCCACCGACAGGGCCACCGTGTCCGGCGCGTTGCCGGTGTTCGTGACCTGCGCGGCGAACGTCCGCTGCTCACCGGGCCGCACGCGGCCGGACGCCGGAAAGTCCAGTGTGAAGCCCGGCCGGGCCGGAACCTCGACGTGCGCGGTCACGTCCAGCGGGGCCAAGCCGTCGCCGCTGAGCCGGAAGGTCAGCGCCTGGGTGCCGGCCCGCGCGTCCTCGGGCACGTACACGTTCAGCAGCGTCGGGCCGCGGCCCACCTCGACGGCGTCCGAGAGCAGCGTCCAGCCGGGGGGCAGCGTCGCCTCGACGTGGTACGTGCCGCCCGTCTGCCCGGCAGACTCCGGCACCCGTCCGGCCAGCGGCAGCGACACGAAGCTGCCGGGCGCCGCGCTGGTCACGGCGGCCGGGGCCGCCAGGGCGGCGCCCACACCGCCGGGCAGGCCCGCGGCGCCCAGCAGCAGGAGCCCGGTCGCCAGCACCCGGCCGGGGCTCAGGACTCGCGTGGCCGGCATGTCACCGCGCCTCGACGCTCCAGCTCAGGACGGCCTGGCTGCGGCCTGCCGGCTCGTCACCCTCGAGGCGCAGGCGCAGCACGATCTCGAAGGTGGCGGCGCCGGTCGTGGGCAGCAGCCCGATCACCTGCAGCGCCGTGCTCGGCACGAAGGGCGCGCCGTTGACGCTGTACTCGATGCGGTCGAGCGGCAGGGCGGGCTGTCCGGGCACCGTGACCACGTGGGCCCGCAGCACCAGCGCCGCGCTGCTCAGGGCGCTCTGCACGCTCAGGTGGATGTTCCGGGCGTCGCCGCTGGCCGGGTAGTACGCCGGACTGGTCTTCGAGAACGGCACCGCCGGCGGGTACGGCGCGTCGCCGCTGCCCGGTGCGAAGGCCACCGAGACCGTCAGTTTCTGGCCGTCGAGCAGCACCACGGACGTGGCCGGTACCGCGGTCGGCACGGTCATGCCCGGCAGTACCGATCCCGGCAGCGCCGTGCCCGTGCCCTGGGCGCCGGCCGGCGTCCCCGCGATCAGCGCGGCCAGCAGCGCCGCGCGGGCGGTCATGGGCCCACCACCAGGGGGGCCTGTCCGGTGAACAGCTTGCCCTGCCCGTATTTCAGGGCGAACAGCACCTGGTACTGCCCGGCCGGCAGGGTCGGGGTGCCGGCGCCGGTGAACGCGCGGGTGTAGCCGGGCAGGGCGACACTCTCGCCCAGGTCGATGGTCGCGACCGGCTGACCGCCGGCGTTCACGACCACGGCCCGGCCGGCCGCGCGCACCAGCGCCGTCCCGGTGTTCTTCACCGTCGCGCTGACGTTCAGCGTGCCGCCGCGGTACGCGGCCTGAACGGCCGTGAGCTTCGCATCGAAGCGCGGCTGGCCCACCTGCACGTAGATGATCTGCCCGACATCCACGTTGTAGTTCATGGTCACGCTGTTGCTCGACGGCGCAGGCTTCGCGGCGTCGGGCGCGTCGCTCTTGAAGAACAGCACGCTCCAGTACAGGCCCGGCGCGGTACCGGCCGGCACGCTGATGGTGTAGCGCACCTGCTGGGACTCGCCGGCCCCCAGGCGGAACGTCCCGGGCGAGACCTGCAGCCAGCGCCCCACGCTGCTCTTCAGGCTGCCGCCGGACACGTACTGCGCCTCGCCGGTCACGGGCAGCACGAAGTCGCTCGTGTACGTGCCGATGGCCATGACGGCCTCGCCGGCCTTGCCGGGATTGCGGACGGTCACCGAGTGGTTCAGGGACTGGCCCGGCTGGACGGCCAGTTCGACGCGTGACACGTCCAGGCTGACCCCGGTGGCGGCCAGGGCGGTCGTGCCGGCCAGGGCGCCCAGAGCGGTCACGGTGTGGAGCATTCGGTTCAGGCGCTTCATGGGAGTCCTCCGGTCGGGCTGCGGTGCGGTTCACTCGGGGGGAAAATCAGCACTCTCGTGTTGTGGCACAGCCAAAAGTGGTGCATCAGGATCGCCGGGGGGACGGCGTCCGAGAGAAGGAGCGGCTGACGGGAACGGAACCACGCCGTTCACATCAGCCGCACCTGGGTCAGAAGGTGCCGGTCAGCTTGAAGTTCACAGCGGCAGTCTTGTCGCCAGCCGTCTCGCTGCCGTCGAAGACCAGCGCCTCGAGGATGTAGTCGTCAAGCCAGCCGCCGGTGGTCTTGCCGCCCAGGCCGGCCTGGGTGTTCGTGAAGTCCAGGCTGCCCGGCACGCCATTGCTGTACAGCGTCTTGACAAATTTCGCGCCATTGGGAACGCCGCCGGGCATGGTGCCAGGCAGCATGTCGCCGAGCACGAGTTTGGGGAAGCCCGGCGTCACGCCGGACACCGAGACGTTGACCTTCCAGTTGGTCGAGTTGGTGAACTTCTCGACGATCTTGCGGTTGAAGCAGATGATCGGGCCCTTCCACGTGACGCTGCCCTTGGCGTTGTCGTAGACGATGCCGGGGTAGCTCTCCACGCGGTTCTTCAGCTGGGTTTCCAGGCCCGTGAGGCCCGCCAGGTTGACCGTCCCCGCGAAGGAGTAGGGATTGCCGCTGATGGCCTGGTTGTCGCCCTTCCAGTACGTGCCGGCGCGGTTCATGATCGCCTCGATGTCGATCACGTCGTCCCGGCCGGTGGTCGGGTTGTGTTCGCCGGCGCGGTAGCAGTCGCAGTTCTTGAGGTTGAAGAGGTCGACGGTCCACGACTTCTCGTGCAGGTGCATGGCGACCACGGCCGGGATCGAGACGGTGATGTTCTCGGTCAGGGTGGACGACAGGTTACCGCGGAAGACCTGGTCTTCCTTCTGGACATCGACCACGCCGTTTCCGGTCGAGCAGCCCGTCACCTTCGGGTCGCAGGGCGGCGGCGTCCATCGGAAGTCCTCGGCCCCCGCCGTACCGAGAGCGCCGAGCAGCAGTGAGCCAGCAAGCATCAGGTATTTCATATCCTTCCCCCAGTCGGGCGTGAAGCCCGGCACCAGAACCCTCCGTTCCGGTGTTGGGTGAAGCGTAGTGAACAGCGCGTTAAGCCCAGGTTGAGATCCGCCGGATGCCGTTACAGGTCACGCACCGGCATGTAACGCCCGCTGTAACGGCCACGCGGGGCGTGGCCGCCTCCATGACGTGGCCGCCGTCATGGCACGGTGTAACGGTCAGGCCCACGGCCTTGCCGTTGCCCGTAGCACTGCACGCCCAGGGCCAGCACCCACAGGCGGGCCGGCAGACCGGTGGCCCGCCACGTCCCGACATGGAGCTGCACCGCCAGAAGGGCGTGGAATGCGGCGTCCTCGGGATCCGGCAGGTCGTGGCGGATCGCCAGGGCCACGAGCAGGCCCGTGAAGGCGTGCACACATGGCGTCAGATCCCGGCCTCCGCTGTCGATGAGATGGCCCAGCGCCTCTTCACAGACGTCGGGGGCCAGCGTTCCGGGCATGGGCTCAGTCTGCTCTCACGCTCCAGCCGCTCATGTGAGCGCCGTTCACGTGACGCTGGGACAGTGGGCGGGCCGCCTACAGGTTGGTCACGTCGGGCTGGCCGTTGTACACGCCCATCACGGTGAATCCCTCGTGCGCGTCGGCCGGTACGGGCGACAGGGACACGAGCCTGACCTTGACGCCCCCGATCACGGCCAGCACGCCCTGTCCGTCGTCTCCGGCCTGCTGGAGATACGACACGGGCACCGCCACCAGCCCCCGCAGCCGGCCCCGCCCGGCCGCCAGGGCCTGCTCACGCTCGTCGGCACCCAGTGACATCGGGTCGAACCGGACATGCCCGCCCACCCGCTCCAGCGCGAAGAAGGTCAGGCGTGACGGCGTGTCGCCCGGCCAGCCCTCCGGCGCGCTGACCGTCTCGGTACGGCCGCTGGGCGCGTATTTCGGCACGTCGGTCGGACGCTCAGGCAGGGTCAGGGGCACCACGACGGTCATGACCCGATTGTACGGACTGGATCCGGGCGCGGCGGTGTGACGGCCAGGTCAAGTCTTGGGGTTCCGGGGGAGCGCCGGCATGGTCCACGCCACGGTGTCCGCCACCGCCTGGAACGTCACGGACTGACCGGGCCGGAGCTGCGCGGCCAGCGGCAGGTCGAGGGGATGCACGACCGCCGGCTTGGCATATCCGCCCAGCCGGCCCCGGTCGACCAGGAGGACGATCGGCTCCCCGGCCGGCGTGATCTGCACGGCCCCCAGCGGCGTGCCCTCGCTGATCACCTGACCGCCGGGCACACGCGGGCCGCCCAGACGCAGGCCCATGCGGTCGGCGGCCGCCACCCGGAAGGTCGCGCCGTCGAGCGCCCGCAGGGCCTCGGCACTGGCCTGGGGGCCGGGCCGCAGACGCAGCGTGACCGCCTCCGGCAGCGTCAGCGGCATGCTGGCGAAGCCGGGCACGGCGGCGACTTCACGGGCCACGCCCAGCACGTCCCCGGCCCGCAGGGGCCGACCGACCCGGCCGAGCAGATCGGTGTCGGCGCTGCCCAGGAATGGCGTGGTCTCCAGGCCGCCCGCCACCGCGAGGTACGCCCGCGCCCCGTGGCGGGTGGACGTGAAGCGCAGCGTCTCCCCCGCCCGCAGCACGAAGCCCTGCTGCATGGGCCGCGTGTCGGCCACCATCCCGAAGCCGGCGATCCCCACCACCATGTCTCGCAGCGCGGTCAGCACCGGGCCACGCAGGGTCAGTTCCAGCAGCGGGGTGCCGGGCGGATTGCCGACCAGCCCGTTGGCGAAATCGGCCGAGCGCACGTCCAGCGGCCCACTGCGCGCCAGTCCCCGGTGGCCCTGGCGCACGCGGCCCCCGCCCAGCAGCAGGTCGAGTAGCCCCGGTTCCTCGATCCGCAGGGCCGGGCGCGCGGGATGCGCGGGCCACGTCTCCCGCACGGCGGGCAGGACAGGGGTCTCGCCGTCACCGGGCACGAAGCGCACCGTGTCGCCCGCGTCCAGCAGGAAGGGGCGGTCGCGGTTGGGGTCGTAGACCGACTCCAGGGCGGTGCCCAGCAGGTTCCAGCCCCCCGGCGACGGCAGCGGGTACACACACGTCTGCGCGTTCGCGATCGCCACCGCGCCCGCCGGCACCTGCGGCCGGGGCGTGTCGCGGCGGGGCACGCGCAGCCCTTCCGGCACCTCCCCCAGGAAGGGAAACCCCGGCGTGAAACCCACGGCGTACACGCGGTACGCATTCTCGGTATGCCGCCGGATCACCTCGGCCACGCTCAGGCCGGTGCGGGTGGCCACGTCCGGCAGATCCGGGCCGTCGTAGCGCACGGGGAGGTCGACGTGGCGGCCCCCCTCCTCAGCTCCGGTGCCCAGCGTGTCCAGATGCCGCTGCACCCACGCCCGCACACGCTCCGGCGGGATCACGGCGGCGTCGAAGTCCACGTAGACGTTCCCGTAGCCGGGCAGCACGTCATCCACCCCCCCCGGCAGATCCGCCATCAGGGCGCGGTGCAGCGTGTGCAGGCGGGCGTTCTGGCCGGCGTCCAGCACCTCCGAGAACTGCACATACAGCCCGTCGTGCAGGCCACGGGTCACGCCCAGGGGCCGGATCATGGCACGGCGAAGGGCCGAACCCCGACACCCACGCCGGCCAGCGCGTCCCGGATGGCGCGGGCGATCTCCACGGCGTTCGGGTTGTCGCCGTGGATGCACAGCGTGTCGGGGCGGCACTCGAAGACGCCGCCGTCGATGGCCTCGACGTGCCCCTGCGTGACCATCGTCACGGCGCGGCGGGCGGCCTCCTGCGGGTCGTGGATGGACGAGCCGGGCATGGAGCGCGGCGCGAGCCGGCCATCGCGCAGATATGCGCGTTCCGGGAAGGTCTCCAGCACGACCGGCACGCCCAGGGCACGCGCCTCGGTTTCCAGGTGGGTGGCGGGCAGCACGACCAGCGGCAGCGCCGGGTCGGCGTCGCGGGTCGCCTGCGCGATGGCGTGGGCTGTGGGCGCGTGCGTCCACGCCCGGGTCGAGAGCGCCCCGTGCGCCTTGACGTGCCGCAGGGCGGTTCCCGCCGCCCGCGCCATGCCCGACACGGCCGACACCTGATACAGCACGTCGGCGTACACCTGCTCGGGCGTGGCCTCCAGCACGCGCCGCCCGAAGCCCGCCAGATCCGGGTAACTGGGGTGTGCCCCGATCCCGACGCCGTGCGAGGCCGCCAGCGCAATCGTCGCCTGGATCGTCCGGGGATCGCCCGCGTGGAAGCCGCACGCGACATTCACGCTGGACAGCAGCGGAAACAGCGCGGCGTCGTCCCCCAGCGTCCACGCGCCGAAGGACTCGCCCGCATCGGCATTCAGGTCGATAAACCGGGTGGGGGTCATGGGGCGGCCGGGGGGAGGGGCAGTGGAGTAAGGATCATGGCCGGGGCTCCTTGGGGGTGGGGCAGATGGGGCCCAGTATCGGGGCTGGCCAGCGCTCCGTCATCCACCGCTCTTCACCTGACCGACGCCCGGCACGTCCACCTGCGCGAAGGGGCGCACTTCGTGCCGGGCCGCCGCCGTCCCCCCCACGCAGCTTCAGGGCCAGCCAGGGACGCTCAGCTCTGTGCCGGACGCGCCATACTGCCCCTCGACATGACGTCTGGCCGTCCGCTCCCCGATGACTATGCCGCGCTGCTCACCGACCTCAAGGGTCAGATCCGTGGGGCGCAGGTGCGGGCGGCCCTGGCGGTCAACCGCGAACTGCTGGGCCTGTACTGGCGGATCGGTCAGGCCATCGTGCAGCGGCAGGCACAACGGGGATGGGGGGCAAAGGTCATCGATCAGCTCTCGCGAGATCTCAAGGCCGAGTTCCCCGAACTGAAGGGCTTTTCCCCGACCAACCTCAAGTACATGCGGTCGTTTGCCGAGGCCTACCCGGACTATGGAGATGGTCAACAGCCTGTTGACCAATTGCCCTGGGGCCATCTGGTGTCCCTGCTCACCAGCGTCAAAGATCCCGCCACCCGCGAGTGGTACGCCCGTGCCACCCTCCAGCACGGCTGGAGCCGCAATGTGCTGGTGCACCAGATCGATTCCCGCCTGCACGAACGCCAGGGGCAGGCGAGTACGACCTTTGACCGCACGCTGCCCGCCGCACAATCCGAGCTGGCCACACAGCTCCTGAAAGATCCCTACACCTTCGACTTCCTGTCGCTGGGCACCGAGGCCCACGAGCGCGACCTCGAACGCGGCCTGCTGGCGCACCTGCGCGACTTCATGCTGGAACTCGGCGTGGGCTTCGCCTTCGTGGGCAGCCAGCACCACCTCGAGGTCGGCGGCGAGGACTTCTACCTCGATCTGCTCTTCTACCACGTCAAGCTGCGCTGCTACGTGATCATCGACCTCAAGATCGGCGACTTCAGACCCGAGTACGTCGGCAAGATGAACTTCTACCTGGCGGTGGCCGATGACCTGCTGCGCCATCCGGACGACGCGCCGAGCATCGGCCTGCTGCTGTGCCGGACGCAGAATAAGGTGGTGGCGGAGTACGCCCTGCGGGGAGTGAACCGGCCGCTGGGAATCAGTTCGTACCAGCTGGCGCAGGCGCTGCCGCAGGAGCTGGCCGGGCAGCTGCCCAGCGTGGAGGCGCTGGAGGCGGAACTGGAGGGGATCGGGGAGGGGTGATACGGCGCGGTGCTGGAGACGGTTCCGTGCCGGCCTGAACCCTACTCCGGCTCCTTCTCCGCGCCCGGTACCCCGGCCTCTGCAAACGTCCGCATCTCGCGCAGGGTGGCCGCCGCCGCGAGCAGCAGGGGCGCGGCCAGGACGCCGCCGGTGCCCTCGCCCAGGCGGAGGTTCAGGGCGAACATCGGGCGCAGGTTCAGGTGCTCAAGCTGCGCGGCGTGGCCGGTCTCGGCGCACACGCCGGCCGGGAACAGATACTCGCCCAGGTGTGGGGCGAGCGCCACGCCGATCAACGCGGCGCTGCCCTCCACGAAGCCGTCGAGGATCACGGCCCGCCGCAACGCCGCCGCCTGGAGCATCATGCCCAGCATGGCGGCGATCTCGTAGCCGCCGAACTCGGCCAGGACAGTCAGCGGGTCGGTGGTCGGCGTGCGGGCCAGCGCCGTGCGGACGACCTCGACCTTGCGGGCCAGTCCCGCGTCGTCCACGCCAGTGCCGCGCCCCGTGACCGAGGCTGGATCGAGGTTCAACATTCGCGCCGTGATTGCCGCCGCCGCCGTGGTGTTCCCGATCCCCAGCTCGCCGGGCACGACGATGTCCGCGCCGTCCAGGGTGGCCTGCCGGGCCAGGGCGGCGCCGGCCAGGATCAGAACTTCCACCTCCTCTGCCGTCATCGCCGCCTCGGCGCTCAGGTCACGGCTGCCCCGGCGCACGGCGGCCCGCACCAGCGCGGGGTGATCGGGCAGGTCGGCATTGACCCCGGCGTCCATGACGTACACGCGGGCCCCCACGCTGCGGGCGATGGCGTTCACGGCCGCGCCGCCGGGGCCGTGCGGCGTGTCGGCCAGGAAGTTGGCGACCATGGCGGGCGTCACCTCAGGCGGGTACGCGCTGACGCCGGCGCGGGCCACGCCGTGGTCCCCGGCCGCGACGAGCACCGCCACGCCACGCGGGTCGGGCCGCCCGGTGCCGAACACGCCCGCCAGCCGCACGCCGAGAGTCTCCAGATCGCCCAGTGCCCCGGCGGGCTTGGTGAGCTGGGCCTGCCGCTCCTGGGCGCGGTTCACGGCAGAGTGATCGAGGGGGGGGATGGACTGGATCAGCGTATTCAGGTCGTCGGTCACGGTGAGGTTCCTTTCAGGGTGAGCGGCAGGCCGCTGGCGATCAGGTAGGCATCGTCGCTGGCAGTGGCGGCCCGCTGGTTCACCCGGCCCAGCACATCGCGGTACAGCCGGGCCAGGGCGTTGTCCGGGACGATGCCCGAACCGACCTCGTTGGTGACGAACACCGTCAGGCCAGCGCGGGTGCGGGCCACATCCAGCAGTTCACACGTGGCGTCCAGCACGGTCTGTTCCGTCCATCCGGCCAGCAGGGCGTTGCTGACCCACAGGCTCAGGCAGTCGAGCAGGGCGGTCGGCGTGATAACGGTTCGCAGTGCACCTGCGACGTGCAGCGGCTCCTCCAGCGTGCGCCACCCGGCCGGGCGGTCAGCGATATGGCGGCCGATGCGCTCGTGCATCTCGTCGTCGAAGGCCTGCGCCGTCGCCAGGTACGTGACGGCCCCGCCCTCCTGCGCGGCGCGGCGTTCCGCGAAGGTGCTCTTGCCGCTGCGGGCCCCGCCGGTCACGAGGACGATCCGGGTCACAGCATGGCCTCGATGACCGACCAGTCCAGACTTTCCCGTACCCGCGCGGCGATGGCGTCCAGGCGGGCGTCCAGCGAGTCCAGACCGGCGGGCACCGGCAGTCCGGCCCACGACAGGAAGCGCTCCAGATACGCGGGGTTCTCCAGCAGGCCGTGCACGTACGTGCCGCGCACGTTGCCCTGCCGCCACAGCACGCCCGGCACCAGCGCCAGGGCCCCCGGCCCGGTCACCGTCCGGCCGTGGTGGATCTCGTAGCCGCTCAGGGTGAAGCCCGTCTCGGGATCCGTGAAGGTAGTCTGCACGGTCGTCTTGTCCGGCGCGAAGTCGGTGTGCAGGTCGAGGAGGCCCAGGCCGGGCACCTCTGCCCCGCCCCCCTCCACGCCGTGGGGATCGCGGATGGACACGCCCAGCATCTGCATTCCGCCGCACACGCCCAGCACCGGCACGCCCCCGTTGGCCATGCGCGTGATCGCCCCCGCGAGGCCCGTGGCCCGCAGCCAGCCCAGGTCAGCGGCCGTGCTCTTGCTGCCGGGCAGGATGACGGCCTGGGCGCCGCGCAGCTCGTCCGGGGACGTGACCCAGCGGGCCAGTCCCTCCAGCGGCGCGAACTCGTCGAGATTGCTCACGCGCGGCAGGCGGGGAATGGCGACGAAACCGGCGTGGCCGCCATCCGAGGGTCGGGGCGACCCGGCCAGATCACCGTGGAGCCACACCCCATCCTCTTCCGGCAATGGGACATCCAGCAGGGGAACCACGCCCACCGTCGGCACCCCCGTCTGCGCTTCAAGCCACGCGGGCGCGGGGGCCAGCAGCGCCGGGTCGCCCCGGAAGCGGTTCAGGATGAAGCCGCGCAGGCGTGCCCGTTCCTGGGGTTCCAGGCAGTGCCACGTGCCCAGCAGGTGCGCGAAGGCCCCGCCCCGGTCGATGTCGGCCGCGAGCAGCACCCCGGCCTGCGCCTCGAGCGCCACGCGCATGTTCACGATGTCGCTGGCGCGCAGGTTGACCTCGGCGGGGCTGCCCGCGCCCTCGATCACGACCACGTCGTAGTCGGCCAGCAGACCGTGCAGGGCGGTCTGCACGTGCGGCCACAGGTGGGCCTTGCGCCCGCGCCACGGCAGCTCGGTGATCACGGGATCGGCGTGGCCCAGCAGCACCACCTGCGAGCGGGTGTCGGCCTCGGGCTTCAGGAGCACCGGGTTCATGCGGACATCCGGCACCACCCGCGCCGCCCGCGCCTGGACGAGCTGGGCGCGGCCCATCTCCAGCCCGGCAGGGGTCACGCCCGCGTTGTTGCTCATGTTCTGCGCCTTGAAGGGAGCGACCCGCACGCCCGCGTTCGACAGCGCCCGGCACAGTGCGGCCGTGAGGTAGCTCTTGCCCGCGCTGCTGGTGCAGCCCTGGATCATGATCGCCCTACCCATGCCGGCCCCGTGTGCCGAGCAGTTCCCGCAGCGCCCGCACCAGCGTGGCGTTCTCGCCAGGCATCCGGGTGCCGATCCGCAGGGTGTCGGGCAGGCCATAGCTGGCGCAGTCGCGCACGCGCAGGCCGCGTGACAACAGCTCGGCACACACGCGTGCGGCGTCGGGCACGCGCAGCGTCATATACGGCGTGCCGTGGTGCTCGACGCGGCCCAGGCCCGCGAGGTCGGCCGCCAGCGCGGCGGCGTGCTGGGCCACACGCGGCAGCGTCTGCGCCAGGAACGAGGCTCCCTGCGGCAGCGCGGCCAGTACCGCCGCCGTGCCCGCCGGGACGTGCCACGCCGGGGCGAGGTTGTCGAGGGTGTCCACGACCTCGGGGTCGGCCAGGGCGTAGGCGGGCCGCGCCCCGACGAGTCCGTGCGCCTTGCCGGGCGACAGCACGCGCACCACGGCCGGATGCCGGGGTGGCGTGGGCAGGGCCGCGAAGGGAGCGTAGGCCTCGTCCACGACCAGCAGCGCCCCCGACGCGGCGCAGGTGTCGGCCAGGACGCGCAGCTGATCCGGCGTGGGGGCGTGTCCGGTCGGATTATGCGGGTACCCCACGTACACGAGCCGCGTGCCGGTCGGGAGGGTGGCCGGACACTCCGGCACCGTGACCACCGTGGCCCGCCCCAGGGCGGCGGCCCGCGCGAGTTCCCCGAAGGGCGCGTGGAGGCTCAGCAGCATGTGGCCGGCTGGCAGGTACGCCCGCACCAGCCGGTGCAGCAGCTCCGAGGCTCCCGTGGCGAGCGTGACATGGGCAGCGTCCAGCCCGTGCCACGTGCCCAGGCGGGAACGCACCTCCGAATACGCGGGATCGGGATACGCCGCGTGATCGGCGTCGCGCAGCGCCTGCACCAGCAGCGGATTCGGGCCGTAGGGATTGGCGTTCACGCTGAAGTCCAGGCCGGAAAAGCGCGTGGCGTCCGGGCCGCCGTGTGGCACCCGGGGCACGCGGGGGGGCAGGTCGCCGGGAATCACCGTGTCCTCCATATCCCCGGCAGCATGACGCACCCGGCCGCCAGCAGCAGCGTGCGGCGGGCCAGTGCCAGGGCACGGGGCAGGTCGGCGGGCAGCGGGGGCCGCCCGGCCGCGTTCAGGACATACACGCCGCGTTTTTCCACGCGCACCCCCAGCGCCCCGGCGAAGGCGCTCATGGGGTGGCCGCCGTTCGGACTGGGCGTGGCCCGCCGGTCGCGGGCCCACACGCGCCAGCCCCGGCCCCCGGCCGCCAGCAGGGCACACCCGGCGGTGAGCCGCGCCGGCCCCAGGTTCAGCACGTCGTCGGCGTGGGCGGCGACCTTGCCGGGCCATTCCAGCTCCGGTGTACGGTAGCCCCACATCGCGTCGGCGGTGTTCGTGAAGCGGTACGCGGCGGCCAGCGGCAGGCCCCCCACGCGGGCCGCGAGCAGCGGTGCGACGACGCTGTCGGAGATGTTCTCCGCGAGGCTGGCGATCGCCGCGCCCGCCACCCCGGAGGCGTCCAGGGTGGAGGTATCGCGGCTCACGAGGTGCCACGACAGCAGGCGGCGGGCCTCGGGGAGGTTCCCGGCTGCCAGCGCGTCATGCACCTCCTGCACGGCCGCGAACAGCGCCCGGCGGGCCAGCAGCGGCTTGAGGAGCACGCCCTGTACGGGCCACGGCAGGCGGGACGCCAGTGCCCCGATCCCCGCGCTGACGGCCACTCCCAGCCCCCACCCGGCTGCCCCCTCGATCAGTTGCCCGGCAGGTGTGCCCCCCCGCCAGCGCGAGCGGGCCGCGTTCAGAGACGACCCCATCCACACGACGGGGTGGGCCCACGCGGGCGGCTCGCCCAGCGTGTCCAGCGCCAGGGCGAGCACCACAGCACGGCGGGGGACTGGACGCAGCACCTTCAGTACTCGATGCCGGTCTGGGCACCGATCCCGGCGGCGTACGCGTGCTTGACCGGCGTGACCTCGCTGACGGTGTCGGCCAGGGCCACGAGTTCGGGCAGGGCGTCGCGGCCGGTGATGACCACGTGCATGAGGGGTGGGCGTGCGGTCAAGACCGCCTCGACCTCCGGCCACGCCACCCAGCCGTAGGTCAGGGCGTAGGTGAACTCGTCCAGCACGATCAGGTCGTGCTCGCCGGCCTCGATCGCGGCCTTGGCCAGCGTCCAGCCGTGGGCGGCCATGGCGGCGCTGTTCTCCAGATCGCGCGAGCGCCACGTGAAGCCGTCGCCCAGGCCCTCGTGCTCGATGCCCAGCACGTCCAGGGTGCGGTGTTCGCCGAAGCGGGCCCCCTCGTGCTTCAGGAACTGGAACAGGCGCACGCGCAGGCCCCGGCCGTGGGCCCGCATCATCAGGCCCAGGGCGGCGGTCGTCTTGCCCTTGCCGTGCCCGGTGTTCACGATCACCAGCCCCCGGCGGCCCTTCTGGAGGCCCTCAGGCTTGCGGTGCGCGTCGCGGGCGGCCTCCAGATCACGCATGGCCGCCTCGCGCCGCGCACGGGTCGCGGGGTCGAGGTCGGTCACTTCAGGGCTCCGGGGTGCAGTATCCGGATCAGCGCCCGCAGGGCCACGGCCAGGCGCGGGCCGGGGCGGCTCAGGGCGTCGTTCTCCTCGGGGGTCGGCTCGTACACGCGGCCCGCCTGCACGGCCCGCAGGGTGCTCCAGCCGGGGCGGGTGCGGGCCAGCGCCGTGTCCAGGCCGACCATGACCTGCGGATTGGCCTTCACGATCAGCTCGGGGTCGAGCTTCGGGAAGTCGCCCAGCGCGGCCGGCACGATAGTGTGGCCGCCCGCCTTCGTGATCAGCGCCCCGATGAACGAGTTCGGCCCGACCGAGTACGGCGTGGGGTCGATCTCGAAGTACGTGCTGACCTTCGGCCGGCTGATGACGCTGGCCTGGAGGGTGTTCAGGTCGCCGCGCATGGTCGTGATCAGGCGCGTGGCCCCGGCCTCGTGGTTGGTCAGTTTGCCCAGGACGGCGATCTTCTCGAAGACCTCGTTATAGGTCTGTGCGGTGCCGCCGTACACGGTCAGGCCCGCCGCTGCCAGCTTCTCGGTCAGGCGCGAACCGCTGGACTCGTCGGCCAGTACCAGATCGGGTTTCAGGGCCACGATCTTCTCGATGTCCGGCTGGTAGCCGCTTCCGACCTTCGGCAGGCGATCCGTCAGGGCCTTCGGATAGTTGCTGAACACGTCCACAGCGATCAACGCCGATTCCGCGCCGATGGCCGCCAGCGTCTCGGTGTGGCTGGGCAGCATGGCGATGATCCGGCGCGGCTGGGCCTTCAGGGTGACGGTGCGGCCCAGGTCGTCGGTGACGGTCAGGGGGTACGTGGCGGCGGCAGCGGTGGATGCGCCAGCCAGCAGGGCGGCGAGCAGGAAACGGTGGAACATGGGAACTCCGGCGTGCGGGGGCGGTGTGCGGCCAGGAGCGGGTGCAGCTTGCGAAAACCCGCTCCGGCCGGGGCCAGAGCGGGCACGCGCGGGGAGCGCGGTGACATCGGCATCTGTGGCCCTCTGACGGCGAGAGGTGCGCTGCACGGGGCAGCGTCGTCCCTGAGGGGCATTCGGGCTCACCGTCCAGACTCGGACGGCATACCGTTGCGCGACAGCGCCGGATTCTCACCGGACTTCCCCGACCTCAGGTCACGGGCAGCGTAGCAGAGGCCGGGGGCCGCAGCGCCACGAGCCACCACGCCCCGCCCGCCCGGCGCAGCGTGGCGACCGCGCCGGGCGGCACCTCCGCACCGGTCACGCCCACGGTCACGCGCAGCAGCGCCAGCAGCGGGCCCGCGTGTGTGATGGCCACGACCTCGCCGCTGTCCGGCAGGGTGTCCAGCCACCCGTACAGGCGGGCGTGAAAGACGCGTCCGGTCTCGCCACCGGGGGGGCCGGTGTCGGCGTCCGGATTGCCCAGCGCGTCGATCCAGCGCCGGGGGGCGTCGCCGTGAGCGGTCTCCAGCTCGGCCCAGGTGTGCCCGGCCATGATGCCGAAGTCGGCCTCGCGCAGCGCGGGGGTGGGCACCGCACCCGGACATCCAGCCAGCGCCGCCGTCTGCCGCGTGCGGAGGGCCGGGGACGTGAACGCCACAGCGTCCAGGGGAAGCCCCAGACCTGCCGCCAGCGCCTCACCAACCGCCGTCAGTGGCGCGTCCTCGTCCGGCTGCGGATACCGCTTCCCGGCATTCGGCGCAGTCGGCGCATGCCGGACGAGGTGCAGCGTCAGCACTCCTCAGCGCCCCCACGCGAAGGCACACAGCGCACACAGTTCCGCCACGGTCACGATCATGCCGTATCCATCGCCGCTCAGACCGCCGCCCAGCCGCCGCGCCGCGAAGGCGGCCACCAGCAGGCCACCGACCAGCGCCGCCAGCCACGCGATCCACGCGCCGGGGATCAGCAGGGTCGGCGCGGCGAGCAGCAGCGCCACGCCCCAGCGGCCCTCGCGTGAGCGGGCCCCCAGCGACTCCGGGCGGGCGGCAGGATAGGCGTTCATGGGGCCAAGCAGCACCGTCCGGGCCGCCACCGCCGCGACCAGCGGGGCCAGCGGCGGCAGGGGCGCGGCCAGCAGGCTCCACAGCGTCAGCAGGGCGAGCACGCCGGTCGCCAGCCCGAAGGCTCCCACGTGGACGTCGCGCAGGATCACGAGCCGCTCGGCCGGCGACTTCATGGCGAACAGAGCATCGGCGCTGTCCACCAGCCCGTCGAAGTGCAGCATCCCGGTCACGGCCAGCCACGCCCCCACACCCAGCGCCGCGGTCACGCCCCCCGGCAGCGGGAGCGGCAGCCACAGCAGCAGCGCCACCAGACCGCCCACCGCGTAGCCGGCCAGCGGGTAGTACGCGCTGGCCCGCGCGAAGTCGCCGTCGCGCACCTCGCGGACGTGGGGCAGCGGCAGGGTCGTCAGGAAGGTCAGGGCCAGGTGCGCGGCGGCGCGTTCACGGAGCCAGGTCGTGCGGATGGGGGGCATGGGGCTACGTCCTCCTGGCCGGCCACGACAGGTGGACGCCGCCCCCGATCCTACGGTGTGACGAGGCGGCCAGACGCGATGCCAGGTTCAGAATGGTCGGACGCTGAGAAGCGGTTAGCGTTCTTTTTATGCGGCTGGGCGCAGAGTTCAAGGATGTCTGACCGAGACCGATGTTACATTCTGCGCCGGGGGGCCGCCGGGGGATCCACGTGACCCGCACCATCGAGCAGGTCGTACCCGTGACCTTCACGTACCCGGTACATTTCACGCAGGGCCTCTTCGACCCGGCCCGGCCACTGCTGCGCGACACCCTGGGGCACGCGAAGGTGCTGTGCGTGATCGACGACGGCGTGCTGGCCGCGTGGCCGGAGTTGCCCACCCAGATCAGCGCGTACTTCGCCGCGTCGCCGCAGCTGACGCTGGTGGCCGCGCCCCTGAGCGTGCCCGGCGGTGAGCGCTGCAAGCGTGACCCCGGCCACGTGGAGGCCGTGCAGGCGGCCATCAACGCGCACGGCATCGACCGGCACGCCTACGTCATGGCCGTCGGGGGCGGTGCGGTGCTCGACATGGTTGGCTACGCTGCCGCGACCGCACACCGGGGTGTGCGCCTGATCCGTGTGCCCACCACGGTGCTGTCGCAGAACGACTCGGCCGTGGGCGTCAAGAACAGCGTGAATGCCTTCGGCAAGAAGAACTGGCTGGGCACCTTCGCGCCGCCCTACGCCGTGCTGAACGACCGCGACTTCCTGACCACGCTGGAGGATCGCGACTGGCTGGGCGGCCTCAGCGAGGCGGTCAAGGTGGCGCTCCTGAAGGACGCCGCGTTCTTCGAGTGGCTGGAGGCGAATGCCGAGGCGCTGGCCGCCCGCGACCTGGCCGCCATGGAGTACGCCGTGTACCGCTGCGCGGAGCTGCACCTGGCGCACATCGCCACGGGCGGCGACCCCTTCGAACAGGGCTCGTCGCGCCCGCTGGACTTCGGCCATTGGGCGGCGCACAAGCTCGAAAGCCTGAGCGGCTACGAACTGCGCCACGGAGAGGCCGTCGCGGTCGGCATCGCGCTGGACTGTACCTATGCGGCGCTGTCGGGCCTGCTGCCCGAAGCGGACTGGCGGCGCGTGATGAATGTCCTGCTCACGCTGGGGCTCGACGTCTCCGTGCCGGAACTGGGCACCGACCGTCAGGACGCTGCCGATCCCGCGTCCGTCCTGAGCGGGCTGAACGAGTTCCGCGAGCACCTGGGCGGCCAGCTCACCATCGCCCTGCTGACGGGCATCGGCCGGCCGGTCGATGTCCACGAGATGAACCACGACACCCTGCGCCGCGCCGTCGCCGTCCTGAACGACGTGCACGCCCGGACGCCCACCGGAGGAGCACTATGCCTGCCCACGCCGACACCTGCCTGCTGACCCAGGCCCACCTGCTCGATGCGTCGTTCATGGAGCACCGTGCCCACCTGCTCGCCATCGCGGCCTTCCTCGACCGCCTGGAGCGGGCGCAGGGCGCGGCCACCACACCGCCGGACTTCCGGCTCACCGCGCTGCGCGGGGCGCTGCACGAACTCACCTCGCCCGAGTACGGCCGCGTGATGCGGGCGCAGCTGCTCCTGAGCGACCGTGACCTCACGCTGCTGGACGAGCGCGACTCGCAGAGCGCCTACGGAGCGTCGCGCCGGGCCGACAGCCACGAGGGGGCCGAACAGTGAACTACATCGACATGCACGCGCACATGGTCTCGCGCACCACCGACGACTACCACGCCATGGCCCTGAGCGGCTGCGTGGCCGTCACGGAACCCGCGTTCTGGTCCGGGCGCGACCGCCTGGGGCCGGAGGCCTTCGCGGACTACTTCGACCACCTCACGACCTTCGAGCCGGCCCGGGCCCGTGAATACGGCATCGCGCACTATGCGTGGCTGTGCCTGAATCCCAAGGAAGGCGAAGACCGGGATCTGACGAAGAAGGTGCTCGGCATCATCCCCGAGTTCCTGGGCCGCGACACGGTGCTGGGCATCGGCGAGATCGGCCTGAACCGCGTGACGCGCAACGAGCTGGCGACCTTCCTGGATCACGTGGAACTCGCGCTGGAGCACCAGCAGCTCATCCACATCCACACGCCGCACCTGGAAGACAAGTACAAGGGCACCCGCGTGATGATCGACGCGCTGACGAAGGACGCCCGCATCGACCCGGCCCGCGTGATGATCGACCACGCCGAGGAGCACACCGCCGAACTGATCCTGGCCGAGGGCTTCTGGACCGGGATCACGCTGTACCCCAAGACCAAGGCGTCCCCGGCCCGCGCCATCGACATGATCGAGGTGTACGGCAGCGACCGCCTGATCGTCGCCTCGGCGTGCGACTGGGGCCCCAGCCAGCCGCTGGCCGTGCCGGAGTTCATCTTCGAGGCCCGGCGGCGCGGCCACAGCGAGGCGACCATCCGCAAGATCGTGCTGGAGAACCCCGAGCGCTTCCTGGGCCAGTCCCCGAAGTTCGTCCCGCCCCGCCGCGAGCGGGCCACGGTGCCCGTGTGAGGGTGGACGAACAGGGCACGCAGCTCACGTACTGCACGAACATCCACCCCGCCGAGGGGCTGGCGGGCGTCCTGCGGAGCCTGGACGAGTACACCGTGCCCCTGAAGGCCCGCCTGTCGCCGGACGCCCCCTTCGGCGTGGGCCTGCGGCTGTCGGGCCGCGAGAGCGTGGAGGTGCTTCAGGGCACCGCGCTGGCCGATCTCCGCACCTTCCTGGACGACCGCGGCCTGTACGTGTTCACCATGAACGGCTTTCCGTACGGCCCCTTCCACGGGCAGGCGGTCAAGGCGCAGGTGCACGCCCCCGACTGGCGGCACCCCGAACGCGTGGCGTACACCCTGCGCCTGACCGAGATCCTCGCGGCGCTGCTGCCGGACGGCTCCGAGGGCAGCATCAGCACCAGTCCGCTGAGCTACGCGGCGTGGGTGGACGCCGCTGACCCGCAGGTGTGGCAGGAACTCACGCAGAACGTGGTGGAGGTCGTGGCCGCGCTCGTGCGGCTGCGTCAGGAACGCGGGATCGTCATCCACCTCGACATGGAACCCGAACCCGACGGCCTGCTGCAGTGCAGCGCCGATCTCGCGGCGTTCTACACGGAGCACCTCCTCACGCATGGGGCCGAGGAGCTGGCGGCGCGGCTGGGCACCGGCCTGGACATGGCCCGTGCCCACCTGCGCGACCACTTCCAGGTCTGCTTCGACGTGTGCCACGTGGCCGTGATGTACGACGAACCCGCCGCTGCCCTGGCGCTGTACCGTGACGCCGGCCTGCGAGTGGGCAAGGTGCAGATCAGCTCTGCTCTGCGCCTCGTGCTGCCGGACGACGCGGCGGGCCGGGACGCGCTGGGCACCGCCCTGGCCCCCTTCGCGGAGGGCACGTACCTGCATCAGGTGATCGCCCGCACGCGCCGCGGCACGCTCCTCCAGTACCCCGATCTGCCGCCCGCCCTGGCTGACCTGCACAACCCGGACGTGCAGGAGTGGCGCGTCCACTTCCACGTGCCGGTCTTCCTGGATCGCGCCGGGGTCTTCGGCTCCACGCAGGACGCGATCCCCGCCACGCTGGACGCCCTGCGGAGTGAACTCGCCGCACACCATCTGGAGGTCGAGACGTACACCTGGGATGTGCTGCCAGGCGAGCTGAGGCTCCCGATGGTCGAGTCCATCGCCAGGGAACTGGAGTGGGTGCAGGATGTCCTCTAGCGCCGCGCCCGGCCGCTCTGTGCGCTGGCACGCGCACCTGTCGCTGGCCCGCATCTCGAATTCACCCACGGTGGTCACGAACGCGCTGGCGGGGAGTGCCCTGGTCGGCGGGGATCTGGGCGGTGCATTGACGGTTGCCGTGGCGATGGTGCTGTTCTACACCGGCGGCATGTACCTGAACGACCTCCTCGACCTCCAGATCGACCGGCGCGACCGCCCGGATCGTCCGCTGCCCTCTGGCACAATCCCTCTGTCCGAGGCGTGGGCCGTGACCGCGCTGCTGTTCGTGGTCGGCATGGGGCTGCTGCTGCTCGCCGGGGGCCGCGCCCCGCTGGGCGGGCTGGTGCTGGCCGCGCTGATCGTCCTGTACGACGCGTGGCACAAGACCAATCCGCTCAGTCCGGTGGTCATGGGGGCCACCCGCGCCCTGGTCTACGTGACCGCGGCGCTGGCCGTCGCCCCCACCGTCGGCCCGGCCGTGACGGTGTGGGCGCTGCTGCTCGGCGCGTACACGGCGGGCCTGACCTACGTCGCCAAGACCGAGGGCCGCCCCGTCCGTCCCCAGTCGTGGCCCGCGCGGTACTGGCCGGTGGCGCTCGTCGCCGCGCCGGTGCTGTACGCCGTGGTGGGCGGCTTCGCGTGGCCCACGTGGCCCGCCGCCCTGCTCCTGGCCGCGTGGATCGCGTACTCGCTGCGTTTCGTGTACGTGGCGCGCAACATCGGCGCGTCCGTGGGCCACCTGATCGCCGGGATGTGCCTGCTCGACGCCACCGTGCTGGCTGCAGCCGGTGCCTTCGCGTGGCTGCCGCTCGCCTACGCCGCCTTCGCGCTGACCCTGTGGGCCCAGCGCCACATCCGAGGAACCTGACATGACCAGTCCAACCCCCCGCGTGGCCGTCATCAACGTCGTCGGCCTGACCCCCGCCCTCCTGCCGCACCTGCCGCGCCTCCAGGCCTTCGCCGCGCGCGGGCAGGTCGCGCCCGTCGCGCCGATGCTCCCGGCCGTCACGTGCTCCGTACAGGCCACGTACCTGACCGGCGAGTGGCCGTCCGAACACGGCATCGTCGGGAACGGCTGGTACTTCAAGGACGAGTGCGAGATCAAGTTCTGGCGGCAGTCCAACCACCTGATCCAGTCGCCCAAGCTGTGGGACGCGCTGCGGGCCCACGACCCCAGCGCGACCATCGCCAACATCTGCTGGTGGTACAACATGTACTCCAGCGCCGACTACACCGTCACGCCCAGGCCCATGTACCCCGCCGACGGCCGCAAGCTGCCCGACTGCTACACCCAGCCCATGGAACTGCGCGACGAGCTGCAGGCGAAACTCGGCACCTTCCCGCTGTTCAGCTACTGGGGGCCGAACGCGAACATCTCCTCCAGCGCGTGGATCGCGGCGGCGGCGAAGCACATCGACGAGACCTACGCGCCCACGCTGAACCTCGTGTACCTGCCGCACCTCGACTACGGCCTCCAGCAGCACGGTCCGGACGCGGCGGCCCTGAAGACGCAGCTCGCCGAGATCGACGCCGTGGCCGGTGACCTGATCGACCACTACGGGCGCCGGGGCGTGCAGGTCATGCTGGTCTCCGAATACGGCATCGAGCGGGCGTGGCGGCCCGTCCACATCAACCGGGCCCTGCGCGAGGCCGGACTGATCAGCGTGCGCCAGGAGGTCGGCCGCGACATGCTCGACGCCGGCATGAGCGCCGCCTTCGCCGTGGCCGACCACCAGATCGCCCACGTGTACGTGAACGATCCTGCCCGCCGGAACGAGGTGCGGGCGCTGCTGGAGGCCCTCCCCGGTGTGGCCGAGGTGCTGGACGACGCCGGCAAGACGCGCCACCACCTGAACCACGACCGGGCCGGCGACTTCGTGGTGGTCGCGGAGCCGGGCGCGTGGTTCACGTACTACTTCTGGCTCGACGACGCCCGCGCCCCCGACTACGCCCGCACCGTGGACATCCACCGCAAGCCCGGCTACGACCCGGTCGAGCTGTTCATGGATCCGCACAGCCCGGCCAAACTGAATGCCGGCGTGGCGCTGGCGAAGAAGAAACTCGGCTTCCGCTACCTGCTGAACGTGATCGGTTTCGACGCCTCACTGGTGAAGGGGGCGCATGGCCGCGTCGGCGACGATCCCGCCGAGGGGCCGCTGCTGGTCACCGCCCGGCCGGAGCTGCTGCCGCGCCGCCCGCTCGTGGCGACCGACGTGTACACGGCGATCCTCGCGCACCTGGGGGTGCCGGCCGGGGAGGCCACACCGGCGTGACCACCGGGCCCGGCGGCGCCGCCGGCGGCCGGAGGTATCGGGCGCGCCTGTGACGCCCGTGTCAGGGTCGACGTCCTACATTCGGAACCGTGACTCCTTCCCGTGCAGCTGGACGCGGGGACACCGCCCGGGCGCGCGCCCGGGTGGTGGGCCGCCATGACGTCACGGCGGCCGCCTTCGACACCACGGCGGCGCTGATCATCGCCCTGGACCGCTCCGGGCGGATCATGCGCTTCAATGCCGCGTGCGAGCGCCTCACGGGGCTGCAGGAAGCCGACGTGCTCGGGGAGCTGCTGTGGCCCCTGGTGCTCGACGAGGCGGAATCGGCGCGGGCCCAGGCGGGGTACGCCCAGATCTCGCCGGACCGGGCCCCCGGCCGCTACGAGAACACCTGGCTGGATCAGCATGGCGAGCGGCGCTTTATCGCGTGGTCGACCGCGTTCCTGCTGGACGATGGCGGGCAGATCGAGCTGGTGGTCTCGACCGGCCTGGACATCACCCGGGAGCGCGAGATCCGGCTGGAGCGTGAGGAGAGCGAGGCCCGCTTCCGGGCACTGTTCGAGCAGTCCGCCGACGGCGTGGTGCTGGCCGACCCCCACGACCGCGAGGTGCCGTGGCGCGTGGTCGACTGCAACGCCGCGTTTGCGCACATGAACGGCTACCAGCGGGAGGAACTGATCGGCCAGTCGCTGGACGTCCTGCACGAGGACGACCTGCTGGCCCGCCGGGGTGACGAGTTCCTGGCCCGGATCCGGCAGGTCGGGGCGCCGGCCCGGAGCGGCGGCATGCACCGGCGCCGCGACGGCTCCGTGTTCCCCATCGAGACGGCGTCGAGCGTCCTGTCCCTGGGTGGCCGGGAACTGGTGCTGGGCGTCGACCGCGACGTGTCCGAGCGCCACCGCACCGAGGCCCAGCTGATCGCCATGAACGCCCGCCTGACCCATGAGGCCCATCACGACACCCTGACCGGCCTGCCCAACCGGACGCTGCTGCTCGACCGCCTGGAGCTGGAACGGGCCCGGGCCGACCGCAGCGGCCGGGCCTTCGCGGTGATGTTCATCGATCTGGACGACTTCAAGCGCGTCAACGACAGCCTGGGGCACGACGCCGGGGATGACCTGCTGCGCGAGGCCAGCCGACGCCTGCAGGCCACGCTGCGGCCAACCGACACCGTCGCGCGGCTGGGGGGAGACGAGTTCGTGGTGCTGGTGCCCGACGTCCTGAGTGCCCACCACGCGGCGCGGGTGGCGCATCGCCTGCGGGTGGCCCTGGGCGCGCCGGTCGCGCGGGGGGGGGTCGAACTCACGGTGCAGTCCAGCGTCGGGATCAGCCTGTCACCCCAGGACGGGGTGCTGGCCGCCGACCTGATGCGCCACGCGGACATGGCGATGTACGCCATGAAACGCAGCGGCAAGAACGGGGTGCAGTTCTACGACCCGGCCATGAACGCCGAGGCGCAGGCCCGGCTGCGGCTCGAGACGCGCCTGCGCCTCGCGATCAGTGAGGAGACCCTGGGGATCCACTACCAGCCGCAGGTGGACGTGGCGACGGGTGCCCTGGTGGGCCTGGAGGCGCTGGTGCGCTGGACCGACACGGATCTGGGCGTGGTGAGCCCCGCCGAGTTCATCCCGGTCGCCGAGGACACCGGCATGATCGTGGCGCTGGGCAGCTGGGTGCTGGACGAGGCGTGCCGGCAGGCCGCCGAGTGGCAGCTGGACGTGCCGATGGCGGTGAACGTCTCGCCCCACCAGCTGATCCGCGCCGATTTCGTGGACGTGGTGCGCGCGGCGCTGCGCCGCCACGCGCTGGCCCCGCACCTCCTGAAGCTGGAGATCACCGAACGTCTGTCCCTGGGGGATCCGGGGCGGGCCGCGCAGCATCTGGCCGGCATCGAGCGTCTGGGCGTGCGGCTCTCCCTGGACGATTTCGGCTCCGGCCAGTCGGCCCTGGCGTCCCTGATGGCCCTGCCGCTGCACGAGGTGAAACTTGACCGCACCCTGCTGGTGGGCGTGACGGCCGACCCGCAGTCGTGGCAGGTGGTGGCGGCGCTGCTGGCCCTGGCGCGTGGCCTGAACCTGCCGGTGGTGGTCGAGGGCGTGGAGACCGCGGCGCAGCTGGACGCCCTGCGGACCATGGGGTGCGGGAGCGTCCAGGGGTATTTCACCGGGCGGCCCCAGCGGCCGTCGGAACTCCGGGGCATCGTCGGTCACGCGGCGTCGTGAGCGCGCCCGCCGCGCGCGTCACGCGGTGTGCCGGGCCTCGATGCGCTCGCGCAGGGCGTCGAAACTCTCACGGCTGCCGAGCATCTGGAGTTCGTCGCCCGCCGCGAGCGTGGTCGAGCCGTTCGGCACGATGTACTCGGTGCCCCGGTGGATGACCATGATCAGCACGTCGGCCGGAAAGCCCAGTTCCACGATCCGCCGACCAACGACAGGGGAGTGCGGCGGGATGGTCACCTCGACCACGTCACTCTTGCCCGCGCCGGTCGGGGTGAACAGCAGGCGCTGGGTGTTGCCGCTGGAGGCCGCCGCATCCACCCCGAGCAGCCGGGCCACCACCGGCAGCGTGGTGCCCTGCACGACCAGGCTGGTCAGCATGATGAAGAACGCCACGTTGAAGATCGTGTCCGCACCGGGAATGTCCTCGAGCAGGGGAAACGTCGCCAGGATGATCGGCACGGCCCCGCGCAGGCCCACCCACGCGACCATGCCGCGGTGGCGCAGCGGCATCTGTGACAGCGCCAGACTGAGGAAGACGGCGGCGGGACGGGCCACGAACATCAGGAACAGTGAGATCAAGAGGGCGGGGCCGGCGATCTGCGCCACCTGTGACGGGAAGACCAGCAGTCCCAGCAGCAGGAACATGCCGATCTCCAGCAGGTAGGTCAGCCCCTCGTGCCACTGCCGCAGCGAGCGCTTGTGCACCAGCGGCCGGTTGCCGAGCAGCACCCCCGCGATGTACACCGCCAGGAAGCCGCTGCCGCCCACCAGCGCGGTCAGCGAATACACCAGACCCACCAGCGCGACCGACAGCACGGTGTACAGGCCCTCGGACGGCAGCTCGATGCGGTTGACGCCGCGCACCGCCAGCACGCCCAGTCCGTAGCCCATGGCTGCGCCCAGCACCATCTGTTGAAGAAACAGGGGAATCACGGCTGTCCAGGACATCTCGGGGTGGGCGATCAGCGAGCTCAATCCGATCACCAGGAAGATCGCCATCGGATCGTTCACGCCGGACTCGAATTCCAGCAGCGGCTTGATCTGTCCCTTCAGGCCCAGCCCCCGTTCCTTGAGCACCGAGAACACGGCGCTGGCGTCGGTGCTCGACACCACCGCGCCCAGCAGCAGGCTGGTCAGCCACGGCAGCCCCAGCAGCAGGTGCGCCACGCCGGCCACCAGCACGGTCGTGAGCAGCACCCCCAGGGTCGCCAGCACCAGCCCCCGGCGCAGGGTGGGGCGGGTGTGGGCCCAGCTGGTCTCCAGGCCCCCGGAATACAGGATGAAGGCCAGCGTGATGATCCCGATCGCCTGGGTCAGGCCGTAGTTCTCGAAGGCGATGCCGCCCGGGCCCTCGCTGCCGGCCAGCATGCCGATCCCGAGGAACAGCACGAGGCCGGGCACGCCCAGCCGCCCGCCGACCTTGCTCGCCAGCAGCCCGACCAGCAGCAGTCCTGACACGATCAGGATCGGCAGGTCGATGGGATTGACGTGGGTCATGGCCTGACCCTAGCGCAGCGTCGTGTCCGGCGGAGCGCGGGCCGGCGCGGTGCCAGCGCTCCGCGTGGCGGTGCCCGGGCCCGGTCGCCACCCGACCCCCCGATCCGCCATCGATCAAAAACGATCATCAAACAGGTTGCAATTGATTGATTGGGTTGCTATGGTGATCGCATCGATCAAGTCATGCCGGCCCGGACGGGTGCGGCCCATCGTCACCGTGTTCCAGCCGTTCCCGGCGGAGGTCGTCCGTGCAGTCAGACCGCATCAGCAAGATTCAGCACCACCTCTACAGCAACGGCTTCGCCAACGTGCAGGAGCTGGCCGAGGCGACCGGCGCGTCGATCGTGACCATCCGGCGCGACCTCCAGCGGCTGGAGGAGGGCGGCATCGTGACCCGCACCCACGGCGGCGCGCGGCTGGCCGAGGCCGCCGGCCCGGAACTCGCCTTCCAGGCACGGGTGCAGGAGCAGGTCGAGGCCAAGCGGGCCATCGCGGACGCGGCCCTGGCGCTGCTCCAGCCGCACAGCACGGTCTTTCTGGATGCCGGCACGACGGTGCTGCAACTCGCCCGTCGGCTGCGGGTCGAGCCCATGCCCCTGACGGTGTTCACCAACGGGCTGGCCGTCGCGCAGGAACTCGTGAACGTGGACGGCGTGACCGTGCACCTGCTGGGCGGCCAGCTGCGCAACGAGAACCTCTCGGTGGTCGGCCCCACCGCCGAGCGGCAGCTGGGCGACCTGTGGTTCGACCAGCTGTACCTGGGCACCAGCGCCGTTCACGACGACGTCCGCATGTACACCCTGCACCCGGCCGAGGCCAGCCTGAACCAGGTCATGCTCCGCCGTACGTCACAGGCGGTCGTGCTGGCCGATTCGAGCAAGTTCGGGGGCCGCGCTCCCTACGCCGTGGCCCCGGTGACCGACGCCCACACCCTGATCACGGACGCCCGGCTGGACACCGGCTGGACGGACCGGCTCGCCGAACTGGAGGTGGCCGCGACCCTCGTGCCCCTCGGGAGGACTCCATGAACCGAGCATTCCTGCTGACCGCCCTGCTCGCCGCCACGACCGCCGGGGCGCAGACCGCCCCCGCCGCCGGCGCGGTGCCGCCCTCCAGCGTCGCCCAGGCGGTGAAGAAGACCATTGCCATCGGCGGCGACCTGACGCAGTGGGACGGCCTGACCCGCTATCCGGTGATCCAGAGCAACGGCGTGCCCAGCGTGCCGGTCAAGAACGCCGGGTACTACAGCGTGGCGTGGGACGACCAGAACCTGTACGTGCTGGGCGTGTTCGATCAGCCGGGGGACACCGTGGTCGCCAAACTGGCCACCGACGCTCCCGAGTGGTGGAACGACGACGTGATGGAGCTGTTTATCCGCACGCAGCCCTACGCCAAGGCCCCGGCCGACCTGCACTTCGCCATCAACCCGGCCGGCACGCGCTTCAAGGCGTATACGGCCACCACCGACTACAAGAGCGCCGGGCGCATCGAGGCTGGGCGCTGGGTGCTGGAACTGGCCCTGCCGCTGAACACCGCGACCTTCCCGGCCGCCAAGGCGGGCGACGTGTGGGCCCTGAAGGTCGGCCGCGAGCACCAGAAGGCCGCCGAGTTCCCCCTGTGGCCCATCGGCGGCGACTTCAACTCGCCCAACAACTACGGCTACCTGGCCTTCACCGACCAGACCGCCGATGCGGCCGCACTGGCGCAGAGCATCTCCACGGCGCTGGGGCAGTCCCCCGCCGGCGCACCGATCGCCAGCCGCCTGTCGGACATCGGCTCGTACTCGGTGTACTACGGCAAGACGCCGGCGGACGTCGCGAAGCTCACGAACTACGACCTGGCCATCGTGCAGCCCAGCACCGTCACGGCCGCGCAACTCAAGACCCTGCACGACACCGGCACCCGCGTGATCGCCTACGTGACCGTGGGCGAGCTGGAGAAGAACAGCCCGTATGCCAGCCGCATCCAGCCCGCGTGGGTGCTGGGCGAGAACAAGAACTGGGGCTCGAAGTACATCGACGCCTCGCAGCCCGGCTGGCAGGCCATCGTGAAGGAGCAGACCGACGCCCTGCTGGCGCGCGGCTTCGACGGCTTCTTCCTGGACACCCTGGACACCGCCGACCTGTACCCGCAGGCGGGCCCCGGCCTGGTAAAGATCGTCGAGACCCTGCGGGCCGACCACCCGAATGCCGTGATCGTCCAGAACCGGGGGTTTGCCCTGCTGAACGCGACCGCCCCCAGCATCGACGCCGTGATGTACGAGAACTTCTCGAGCATGTACGACTTCGGCAAGAAGACGTACGGCCCGGTCAGCGGTGATCCCAGCTTCGTGCAGGCGCTGAACAAGCGTGGCCTGGTCGTGCTGACCATGGACTACGCCACGGCCACCCAGACCGACGTCATCACCCGCGACTACGAGCGGGCGCGGTCGCTGGGCTTTATCCCCTTCGTCTCGACCATCAACCTCGACGAGCTGCTGGAGATCAATCCGTGAGCCCGGCCGTCGGCACCCCCTGAGTTTACAGGAGACCCGTATGCAGAAGGCCGCCCCCGTCATCTCCATCCGGACACGCCGCGCGTCGCCCATGCGGCGGCAGGAAGCGTGGCTCGCTGCGGCGCTGATCCTGCCCAGCACGCTGGGGATCGTGATCTTCGCCGTGCTGCCCATCGCGGCGTCGCTGGGCATCTCGCTGACCGACTGGGGCGGCCTGAGCCGGCCGAACGTCGTCGGGTTCCAGAACTACGCGGCGGCCCTGCAGGACACCCGCGCCACCAGCGCCATGTCCCACACCCTGCTGTATGTGCTGCTGGCCGTGCCGACCGGCGTCCTGATCTCGCTGACGCTGGCGGTGTGGATCACCAACCTGAAAGCCGGGTGGCTGCGCACCGTGTTCCGCACCGTGTACTACCTGCCGATGGTCACCATCGGAGTCGCCGTGGCGCTGCTGTGGCAGGTGCTGCTGGCCCCCCAGGGCTTGGTCAACCTGATCCTGGGCTGGCTGGGCGTGCAGGGGCCGAACTGGCTGGGCTCACCGTCGTGGGTGCTGCCGGCCGTGGCGGTCTTCAGCGTGTGGCAGGGTTCCGGTCAGGGCATCATCCTGTTCCTGGCCAGCCTCGCCTCGGTGCCCAAGGATCTGTACGAGGCCGCGCAGCTCGACGGCGCACGGCCGTGGGAGGCCTTCCGCTACATCACCCTGCCGATGGTCAGCCCCACCGTGTTCCTGGTGCTGGTGCTCAGCGTGATCGGGGCCCTGCAGGTCTTCGAGGCCGTGCTCGTGCTGTCGAACGGCGGCCCCGGCGACTCCAGTACCACGGTTGCCCTGTACATCTACAAGACGGCCTTCACCTTCTTCAAGATGGGCTACGCGTCGGCGCTGGCGTGGCTGCTGGCGGTCATCCTGATCGCGCTGATGGTCGTGCAGTGGCGCACGCAGAACCGGTGGGTGAACTATGACCAGGTCTGAACCGCTGCCCAGCGCCGCCGGGAGTGAGCGCACCCGTGACGCCTCCATCCGGGCCCGCACCCAGAGCGCCCAGATCGGCCTGATCGCGCTGCTGACCCTGGGGGCCGTGGCGATCCTGCTGCCGTTCGCGTGGATGATCCTGACCGCGTTCAAGACCCCGGCCGAGGCGTACACGTGGCCGCCGGTGTGGCTGCCGTCGAAGTGGAGCGTGGCGAACTTCGAGCAGCTGTTCAACACCATCCCCTTTGCCCGGATGTTCGCCAACTCGGTGTGGACGAGCGTGGTGATCGCGTCGCTGAACATCCTGACCGCCGCGCCCGCCGCCTACGCCTTCGCCCGGCTGCGCTTTCCGGGGCAGGGGCTGTGGTTCGGCTCGCACCTGCTGTCGCTGATGATCCCGTGGCAGGTCACGATCATCCCCGTCTTCCTGCTGATCCGGGCACTCGGGTGGTACGACTCGTACACCGCGCTGATCATCCCCAGCATCGCCAGCGGCTTCACCGTCTTTTTGCTGTTCCAGTTCTTCCGCTCGCTGCCGCGCAGCCTGGAGGAGAGCGTGCTGATCGACGGCGGCTCGTGGTTCACGGCCCTGCGGCACGTGGCGCTGCCGGCCGCGAGCGGGGCCATCGCCGCCGCGTGGCTGTTCTCCTTCCTGGGCAACTGGCAGTCCTTCATCTGGCCGCTGATCGTGCTCCAGAGCAGCGAGAAGATGCTGCTGCCGGTCGGGCTGCTCAGCCTCCAGAACCAGTACTCCGTGAACATTCCCGTGCTGATGGCCGGCGCGACGCTGTCGACCCTGCCCACCGTCATCGCGTACCTCTTCGTCCAGCGCTACCTCACCGACGCCGCCATCACCAGCGGCCTCAAGGGGTAGGTCGTGACCCTTCACCTTCTCTCCCGCCCCCGGAGGCATCCCATGAAGAACACCCTGCTGCTCCTCGCCGCCCTGTCCCTGACGTCCGCCAGCGCCGTGACCACCATCGACTACGCCACGTGGGACGGCACCCGCCAGCCCGCCGACGAGGCCCTCATCGCCGCGTACAACAAGTCGCAGTCCGATGTCGTGGTCAAGTACAACCTCGTGCCGTGGGGCGTGTACTGGCAGAAGGCCGCCGCCATGGTCGCGGGGGGCTCCACCTACGACGTGATGTGGATGAACCTCGACAACTTCCCCTTCTACCAGTCGCAGGGGGCTCTCGCGCCGATCACGCTGGACGCCAAGACGAGTGCGGCGCTGCCCGCCACGCGCACGTCGCCGTACCGGGTGGGGGGCCAGCTGTACGGCGTGCCGCTGGGGCCGCAGCCGGTGACGGTGTACATCAACCGCGCCCTGTTCAAGGAACGCGGCGTGCCGATCCCCACGGCGAACTGGACGTATGACCAGATGCTCGCCGCCGCCAAGAAGCTGACCTTCATGAAAGACGGCAAGCAGATCTACGGCATCAACGGGGCCGACCTCCAGGCCGATCTGGAATACGGCATGAGCTTCTACTTCGGCGCGGGCGGCCAGGGCCTGATCAAGAAGACGGGCACGACCTACGCGGCCAGCCTCGATCCGGTGTTCCAGAAGACCGCGCAACAGCTCCTTGACCTGATCTACGTGCACAAGGTCTCCCCTGGCCCGCAGGCTGCCACCCAGCAGGGCTACCAGATGTTCCTGGCAGGCCAGATGGGCATCCTGGTGCAGGGCTCGTGGATGGTCTCGACGTGGAGCCAGAACAAGGATCTGGACTGGGCCTTCGCGCCCTTCCCCAGCGAGAACGGCCTGAAGCCGCGCCCGGTGGTCAGCGCCCACGCGCTGGTGGTGCCGCAGGGCAGCAAGAACAAGGAAGCCGCCGCGAAGTTCATCACGTGGATGAACACCTCGACCCAGGCGCAGCGACTGCTGGCCCAGCGGGGCCTGCTGCCGACCCTGGCCGAGTCGTACAAGAGCCAGTACCTCCAGGCGCTGCCCGGTCGCAACGCCCAGACCGTGTTCACGCAGTTGCCGAACTCGGTGGTCATCAACTCCAGCCTGCGCAGCCTCAAGGGCCTGCCCGAAGTGCTGACCGTGCTGAGCCAGAAGATGAACCTGGCGTGGACGGGCAACGCCAAGCTGCCGGACGCCATCTCGCAGGCTCAGACCGAGATGACGAACCTCCTCAGACAGAGCAAGTAATGACCGGACGCTGGGTGCTGGGGCTGGACGGCGGCGGCAGCAAGACCGCGCTGGCGTACCTGTCGCAGGGCGGTGCGCTGGTCGGGCCGTTCTCCGCCCCCGGCATCAACCCCTTCGACCGGCCCGGCTGGGAGGGCACGCTGCGCGCCTTCCTGGCGGCCCACCCCGCCCCCGGCCCACTGGAACACGCCACCCTGGGCCTGCCCGGCTACGGCGAGTCGCCGGATCTGACCGCCCGGCAGGACGAGGTCTGCCGCTCGCTCCTCGCTGCCTCGCAGACCCGCATGAACGACGTACAGGCAGCGTTCCTCGGCGCGTTTCCGGGCGGCGTCGGGGCGCTGCTGCTGGCCGGCACCGGCTCGATGGCGTGGGCGAGCGACGGCGAGCGCCACGTGCGGGCCGGCGGCTGGGGCGAGGGGTTTGGCGACGAGGGCAGCGCGTACTGGATCGGCCGCGCCGCGCTGGGGCGGGCGAGCCAGGCGATGGACGGCCGGCACCCGGACACTGACTTTCCCGCGCTGCTGCTCTCGGAGCTGCTGGGCGGCGAGGTCACCCAGGCCCGCCTGCTCGACTGGCACCACGCCCAGACGCACCTGCGCTCGGCGGTGGCGGCGCTGGCCCGCACGGTGGACGCGCTGGCCGAGGCCGGACAGCCGACCGCGCTGACGCTGCTGGACGGGGCCGCGAGCGAACTTGCCCGGCACGTCCACGCCGTCCGGGCGCAGCTGCATCTGCCGGCGCTGCCGTGGAGCCACGCCGGCAGTGTCCTGACCAGCCGCCACCTTCAGGCCGCCCTCCGCCGGGATCTGGGCGAGCCTGAGCCTCCCGCCCTCCCACCCCTGGGCGGCGCACTGCACCACGCCGCGCAGCACGCGGGCTGGGCCACGTCACTGGAACGCCTGAACGCCGCGCTCTCCTCTCCGGCCCACGCGTCCCTCCCCTTCCCTGCCCCACGGCCCCAGGAGTCCGTATGAATCCCACCCACCGCAGCATCACCGAGCAGTTTCCGTACTGGCAGCGGGCCGCCGTGCCCGCGCCGATCCACAGTGCCCAGGCCCACATCCTGCTGGGCTGCGGCACGTCGTATTACCTCGCGCAGAGCGTGGCCGCCGCGCTGAACGTGGCGGGGGTGCCCGCGCTGGCCGTGCCCGGCGGCGAGTGGCTGGCCCGGCCGGGGGCGTACCTGCCCGCCGGCACGCCCGCCCACATCCTGGCCTTCTCGCGCAGCGGCGAGTCCACCGAGACGGTGCAGGCCGCCCACCGCAGCCGCGCCGATGGGCACCACGTCACCGCCGTGACCTGCGAGGCGGGCAGCTCGCTGGCCCAGGCCGCCGACGAGGTGCTGTACGCCGAGACCCACCCCGAGGAGGGCATCGTCATGACGTCCTCGGCCAGCCTGATGCTGCTCACGGGGCTGCGGCTGGCCGGGCTGGCGTTCCACGAGGAGGACGTGCTGGCGTCGCAGGCGCTGATGACGCAGGCGCAGCGCGCCTACCCGGCGCTGATCGAGGGACGCACGCACGTCGTGTTCCTGGGCGCGGGCGAGCTGTACGGCGTGGCGCAGGAGGGCGCACTGAAGCTCCAGGAGATGAGCCTGACCTACACCCAGGCGTACCACCCGCTGGAGTACCGGCACGGCCCGATCAGTCTGGTGGACGACCGCACGGTGGTGGTGCTGCTGTCGCATCCGGACACCGCCGCCGACGAGGCGCGGCTGGTGCCCGAGCTGCGCTCCAAGGGCGCGCGGGTGCTGGGCTTCGGCGCGCCGGGCGACGTGAGCGTCGAGCTGCCCGGCGACGCCCGCCGCCGCGCCGTGATGGTGCTCCCGGCCCTCCAGATGCTGGGCGAGTGCGTGGCGCAGGCCCGGGGGCTGGACACCACGGCCCCGCGCTGGCTGACCAAGGTGGTGACGCTCGCGTGACACCGACTCTGCTCTCTTCCGCCACACCCGGGACGGCGCCGGTTGCGGCTCCACGCCGCAGAGCCGGTGTCCTGTTCCTTCGCCCTCTGGGCGGAGGTCATCGGTTCGCGGAACCGATGACCTCGGAATCCGTATGAGCGCCGCCCAGGTGCCGCCTGCCGTGCGGAGCGGCCTCGACCACCTGCGGGCAGCGCGGCAGGGGGGCTACGCCATCGCGGCCTTCAACGCCGTGAACCTGGAGACGGCGCAGGCCATCGTGGCGGCGGCCGAGGCGACGCGCTCCCCGGTGATCCTCCAGATCTCGCACAACGCGGCGCGGCACGGCGGGCTGGGCGCCCTGGCCGCGCTGGGCCTGAGCCTCAAGCGCGCCGCGACGGTGCCCGTGCTCCTGCACCTCGACCACGCCGAGACCCCGGAGGTCGCCCTCGAAGCCCTGCACCTGGGCTTCGAGGGCGTGATGCTGGAGGGCGACGACCCCGCCACGCTGCGGCCGCTGTCGGCAGCGGCCCACGCCCAGGGCGGGTATCTGGAGGCGGAGTACGAGATCGTGGTCAAGGGCGAGCGCCGGGGTGAACGCCACGACGATCCGGCGGCTCTGGCCGGCTTCGCCCGGGACAGCCACTGCGACCTGCTGGCCGTCGACCTGGGCAGCGCCCACAAGCAGGAGGACAAGACCGCCCGCCTGGACTTCGCCCGGCTGCAGGCCCTGGCGGCGGCCACGGCCCTGCCGCTGGTGCTCCACGGCGCGAGCAGCGTGCCCGAGGACGAGCTGGCGCACGCCGCCGCGCTGGGGGTGGCGAAGGTCAACCTGGCGACGGACCTCACGCTGGCGTTCACCGGGGCCGTGCGGGACTCGCTGTCGGGAGGCGCGAAAGACCCGCGTACGTATCTGGCCGCCGGACGCAGTGCCATGCAGGCCCGCGCCGAGCACTACCTGCGCGTGCTGGGGAGCGCCGGACGCGCATGATCGTCGCGCTGACCCCCAACCTGAGCCTCGACCGGACGCTGCGGCTCGACCGCGCGCTGGTGCCCGGCCAGCTCCACCGCGTGCCGGAGGTGAGCGTGGCGGCCGGCGGCAAGGGGCCGAACCTGGCGCGGATCGTGCGGGCCTTCGGCGGCGAGACGTGCGTGGCGGGCGTCGTGGCCGGTCATAACGGGGCACACTTCCGCGCCCTGCTGGCCGCCGAGGGCCTGTCCGGCGTGCTGGAGGACACCGCCGGCGAGACCCGCGAGTGCCACATCCTGATGGACGGGGCCAGCGCCCACCCGACCGAGATCAACGAGGCCGGCCCCGCCTACGACGCGGACGCGGTGGCGCGGCTGCTCGCCCGGCTGCCGGCCGGTCGGGTCGCGGTGTGCGGCAGCCTCGCGCCGGGGACGGCCCCGGACGCCTTCGCGGCCATGCTCCGGGCCCTGGGATCGCCCGTGGTGGACTCCAGCGGCGCGGGCCTCCAGGCCGCCATCGAGAGTGGCGCGGGCCTGATCAAGCCCAACGAGCACGAGCTGGAGGCGCTCACCGGGCAGGGCACCGTGGCGTCGGCCCGTGACCTGTACCGCCGCAGCGGCGTGCCGGTGCTGCTGACCCGTGGAGCGCACGGGGCGGCCTACATCGGGGCGGAGGTGCTGGAGGTGCAGGCCCCGATGGTCGAGGTCAGGAACCCGGTGGGCTCCGGCGACTCGCTGCTGGGGGCCTTCCTGTACGCCCGGCAGCGCGGCGAGCCGCTGGAGGCCGCCCTGCGCCTCGCGGTGGCGGCCGGGAGTGCCAACGCCCTGCTGGGAGGCCCGCTGCGCTTCGATCCGGCCGTCGCCCGTGACCTGGTGCCCCGCACGGCCGTGTCGATCCCGGCCTGAACCCGCCCGGTACCGCTCCCGTTCCGCCGCCCCGTGTGCCGCCCCCACCGCACCTGCCCGCCCGGCGCGGGCCGAAAGGAGAGACCATGCTGACCCGCTCCCTGACCATCACGGCCCTGCTGCTCGGTGCCGCCGCGCTGCCGGGTTCCGGTGCGCTGGCCGCCACGACCATCACGTATGGCACCTGGGACGAGACCCGGCAGGCGACCGACAGGCAGCTGATCGCCGCGTTCCAGAAGGCCTACCCGGACATCACGGTGAAGTACACCCTGGTGCCGTGGGACGTGTACTGGCAGAAACTGGCGGCCATGACGGCGGGCGGGCGCACCTTCGACGCGCTGTGGATGAATCTCGACAACTTCCCGTTCTACCAGTCGCAGGGGGCACTGTCGCCGCTGAACATGGGCGAGGGCGCGGCCCGCATGCCGGCCAAACTGGCCGCGCCCTACCGCGTCGGCGGGCAGCTGTACGGCGCCCCGCTGGGGCCGCAGGCCGTGACCTTCTATGTCAACCGCGCCCTGTTCCGCGAGCGCGGCGTGCCCATCCCGACCAGCGCATGGAGCTGGAACGACGTGGCCGCCGCCGCCCGCAAGCTGACCTTCACGAAGAACGGGCGGCCGGTCTACGGCATCAACGCGGGCGACCTCCAGACGGATCTGGAATACGGCATGAGCCTGTACTACAGCCAGGGCGGCACCGGGATCATCAAGGGGGCCGGGGGCCGCTTCACGCCCAACCTGGACGCCCCCTTCACGAAGACGGCGGCCCAGACCCTGGCCCTGATCTACAAGGAGAAGGTCGCCCCGCCGCCCACCGTGACCGGCCGCCAGGGCTACCAGCTGTTCCTGGCCGGGCAGATGGGCATCTATGTCGAGGGCAGCTGGTCTGTCGGCACGTGGAAACAGGAGCCGGCGCTGGACTGGGCCTTCGCGCCCTTCCCGTCGATGAACGGCACGCCGCCGCGGCCGGTGTACTCGGCGCACGCGCTGGTCATCCCCACCGCCAGCACGCAGAAACAGAGCGCCCAGACCTTCGTGACGTGGATGACGACCAGTCCGCAGGCCCAGGGCATCGTCGCCGCCGCCGGACTGCTGCCCCCCCAGGCCGAGGTCTACCGCGCCGCGTACCTGGGAGCGCTGAAGAACCGCAACGCCCAGACCGTGCTGGCCCAGCTGCCGCGCTCCGTGATCATCAACGACGACGTCCGCCACATCAACAACCTGCCGGAGGTGCTGAACGTCCTGAACCAGCAGCTCAACCTGGCGTGGACGAACAACACCACGCTGGAGCAGGCCGTCGCCGCCGCCGAGAAGAGCATGGCGGGGCTGCTGCGCCAGAGCCGGGTCATCGGGCGCTGACGCCGCAGCCCGGTTCCTCCCCCACCCAAGGAGTTCCATGAGCAAGGTCACCATCATCGGCGCGGGCAGCGCCGTGTTCGCCCAGCAGATGATCACCGACGTGCTGGCCATTCCCGGTCTGGAGCGCGGCGAGTTCGCCCTGATCGACACCGACGCGGCGCGCCTGGAGGCCGCCCACGACCTGGCCGAGCTGACCGTGGCCCGCTCCGGCAAGGCCTTCACGGTGTCGGCGTCCACGGATCGCCGCGCCGTGCTGCCCGGCACCGACTTCGTGATCAACACCATCGAGGTCTCGGGCCTGCGCAACGTCCAGCACGACTACGACATCCCGCTGCGCTACGGCGTCGACCAGTGCATCGGGGACACCACCGGCCCCGGCGGCGTGATGAAGTTCCTGCGCACCGCCCCCGCGTGGCTGGCGATCCTGCGCGACCTGCACGAGCTGGCGCCCGCCGCCACCGTCCTGAACTACACCAACCCCATGAGCGCCCTGGTGCTGCTGTCGGCCCGCGCCACGCCGGTGAAGGTCTATGGGCTGTGCCACTCGGTGCAGAACACCCTGGCGGAACTCGCCGGGTATCTGGAGCTGCCGGTGGCCGAGCTGACATACCGCTGCGCCGGGGTCAACCACCTGTCGTGGTTCACGGAGCTGCGCTGGCGCGGCGAGGACGTGCTGCCCCGGCTGCGGGCGGCCATGCAGCGCCCCGAGATCTACGAGCAGGACATCGTCCGCTTCGAGATGCTGCGGCACTTCGGGGCCTTCCCCACCGAGTCCAGCGGGCATTTCTCGGAATACGTGCCGTACTTCCGGTCGCGGCCCGATCTCGTGTCGCGCTACACCCGCGCCGCGTACAAGGGCGAGAGCGGGTACTACGCCCACCACTGGCCGCACTGGCGCGAGGAACACGCCGCGCAGGTGGCTGACCTGGTGGCCCGCGAACGCGCCGGCGAGGCCGCGATCGACCTGACCCGCAGCCCCGAATTCGCGTCGAACATCATCGAGGGCATGACCCTGAACCGCCCGCAGACGATCACCTGCAACCTGCCGAACGCGGCTCCAGGGGGCCTGCTGATCGACAACCTGCTGGCCGACGGCGTGGTCGAGGTGGGCTGCACGGTCGATGGTGCCGGTGTCCACCCGCAGCCGTACGGACGCCTCCCCGAGGCGCTGGCGGCCATCGACCGCTCGCACCAGGCGGTTCACAGCCTGCTGGCCGACGCCGTGCTGCACGGCGACCCCGAGCGGGCGGTGCAGGCGCTGATGCTCGATCCGCTGACCGCGTCGGTGTGCTCACTGGCCGAGATCCGGTCGATGTTCGGCGAGCTGGTCGCCGCCGAGCGGACCGACCTGCCCGCCTTCCTGAGCGGCGAGCCGCAGGGCGTGACGGCGTGAGCGCAGCGTCCCGCCCGGTCGAGCTGCTGATCCTGGGCGCCGGCAGCCGGGGCGGCACCTATGCCGACTACGCCCGTCGCCATCCCGACGAGTGTGTGGTGGTGGGCGTGGCCGAGCCGGACGCCGGCCGCCGCGAGGCGATGGCCCGGATCTTCGGATTGCCCCCGGAGCGCGTCTTTTCCACGTGGCAGGACGCGCTGGCCCAGCCCCGGCTGGCCGACGTGGCGGTGATCGCCACCCAGGACCGTGACCACGTGGCCCCGGTCGAGGCCGCCGCCGCCCTGGGGTACCACCTGCTGCTGGAAAAACCGATGGCCCCGGACGAGGCCGGCTGCCGGCGCATCGTGGACGCCGCCGAACGCCACGGCGTGATGCTGGGGGTGTGCCACGTCCTCCGGTACACTCCCTACACACAGGCCCTGAAGGCCGTGCTGGACGCCGGCACCATCGGCGAGATCGTGTCGGTCGAGCATCTGGAGCCGGTCGGGTATTGGCACCAGGCGCACTCCTTCGTGCGCGGCCACTGGCGCAACGAGACCCAGAGCAGCCCCATGCTGCTCGCCAAGTCCTGCCACGACCTCGACTGGCTGCGGTACGTGGTGGGGCGGCCGTGCGAGCGCGTGTCGTCGTTCGGCAGCCTGAAGCACTTCCGCCGGGAGGCGCAGCCGGCCGGCGCCTCCGACCGCTGCGTGACGTGTCCGGCCGAGGTCGAGACGCAGTGCCCGTACTCGGCCACCCGCTACTACCTGGGCCAGCTGGATGCGGGGAACACCGGCTGGCCGATCAATGTCATCACATCGGACTTCACAGAGGCTGGCGTGCTGAAGGCGCTGGAAGACGGCCCCTACGGCCGCTGCGTGTACGCCAGCGACAACGACGTCGTGGACCATCAGGTGGTCAACTTCGAGTTTCAGGGCGGGGTCACGGCCAGCTTCACCATGACCGCCTTCACGCGGGCGCGGGGCCGTGAGACGCGCATCTTCGGCACGCGGGGTGAGCTGTACGGCGACAGCCAGCGCCTCACCGTCTTCGACTTCCTGACGAACGAGACCACCGCCATCGATACCGACGTGGCCTCAGACGGCAGCATCCGGTCGGGGCACGGCGGCGGCGACGACGGGCTGATGGTGGCCTTCGTGCGGGCGGTCGCCCAGGGCGATCCCTCACTGATCCTGAGTGGCCCGCAGGAGACGCTGGAGAGCCACCTGATGGTGTTTGCGGCCGAACGGTCGCGCCGGGACGGGCAGATGGTCAGCCTCCCGGCGTGATGTCTGCCGGCCCAGAACTCCCCGCTGCACGGGAAGCTCTGGGCCGACTGCTGGCATATGTGTGGAGGTCAGACCATTGGTATCATCGATTGGATATGTTTGCCGGCACCACCGGGTTCTAGCCTTCTTCTACCCCGCCTGATTTTTCCTGGCCAGCTGTGGAAACGGGCTGTCCAGGTGGCTCAGGCCGGTGCCAGCGCTGGTGCAGACAGCGTCTGCAACCTCCGTGGCCTTCTGCCCACGTGCAGCAGCCAAGGGCGACCGGGTCTCGCGGGGAGTGCTGAAGATGTTCCCCGGAATGGAGGGAGTGTGGGGGTTCTTTCATATCCAATTCTGAGTATTGCCATCGGCCGTGATCCTCCGTGGCCGTGGGGAGCGACGTCTCCGCACGGCCACGCTCAGCCGGCGGTGTGGCCAGGACGCAGCACGATCCTGCCGAGGGGATGCCGCTGGTCGAGGTGGCGGTACGCGCCTCGCACGCGCTCCAGCGGGGACGTGGCCGCGATGGGTACCGCCACCTCCCCGGCCGCGACCAGGGCGGCCAGCACTTCGGTCACCCGCCGACCGCGTTGCCCTCGGGCGTCACGCCGTACTCTGCGGCCGCCGCGAAGTCGATGACGGTGTCGATCCGCGCTGCCGGTACCCCCAGGTCCACGGCGGGCGCCACATACCCCTGCCCAAAGGTGTCGATGAACGCATCGATCCGCCCGCCGCTCGCGGCCGGCAGGCGTTCCTTCAGGGCGTCGCTGTGGGGCACGGGTTCACGCCGTGCGCCTGCAGCCACGCCGCCCGGGAGGGGCTGGCGGTGCCGAGCACCCGCGCCCCCGCCCGGCGGGCGGGCGGCACCGCGACCGTCCCCACACCGCCGCTGGCCCCGGACACGGCGACCGTATCGCCCGGCTGCACGTGCACGGCGCGGACGGCCGCCATGGCCGTCATCCCCACACCGCGTCCAGGAACGCGTACCGCGCCCGGGGCTCGGGTTCGGCGCGGGTCTCGACATCGATGCGCAGGCGCGTGACCTGGCCGTGGGCGTCCGGGCGGCCCGCCGGCCAGTGAGGCCGGCCGGGGCCGTTCGGGTCACCGGTCTCGATGAAGCGGACGAAGTACGCCTGCATGAGTGCCGACACCGCGTGGTCGTCGGCCGTCCACGCGAAGACCGGGTTGAGGTGCAGGGTGCCCAGCGCGTATTCGATCTCTGCGGAGTGCACCGCCCCGGTGGCGGGTGGGGACGGCGCGGCGCCGTCCCGCGTGAC
Organism: Deinococcus sp. AB2017081; assembly: GCF_034440735.1. Taxonomy (NCBI): domain Bacteria; kingdom Thermotogati; phylum Deinococcota; class Deinococci; order Deinococcales; family Deinococcaceae; genus Deinococcus; species Deinococcus sp. AB2017081. The sequence continues at coordinate 55,166 of NZ_CP140100.1, forward strand.
TCCGCCGGCCAGGTTGGGCGTGACGCCCGCCTCCACGGGCGCGGGGCGGGGCCGGGCGTACAGGTACCGGTAGACCGGCTGCCCACTGGTGCGGGCGTGCTCGTCGAGCCACTTCCACGTGCCGTACGCGATGAACCGGTCGCCCGCGAGGTCCGTGAGCGACTGCGCGGCCTCGGCCGGCGTCGACACCGGATAGACCGCCTCCGCGTGTGCCGCCCGGTCGCCGAAGAGTTCGGTGAGCACGGCCCGCGCCCGCAGCGGCGTGGGTTCCTCCGGGAGCAGCGCCCGGCCCGTCATTTCCTCGGAATTCCATCCGGCGAGCAGCGGCACGCGGGCCTGGGCGCCGGCCGCGAAGACCGCCGCCGGCGGGCGGGGATGGAACCAGCCGTCGACCGTACCCGTGAACCGGGGCGTTCCCGGCCGGCCCGACGCCTCGAGGAGTTCGGTCGCCGAACAGGCCCGCAGCTCCGCGAGCGACGCGGCCCCGGGACCGGCGGCGAACGCCGTTCCCTGCTCCTCGGCGCTGGACAGCGGCAGGACGGGGAGCGTCGTTCCGAAGGTGCCGCCGCTCTCCCCGATCGCCCGTGCAAACAGGCCGGTCGCGAGCGGCGAGGCCATCAGGGCGCACACCGAGAACGCACCCGCCGACTCGCCCGCCACCGTCACCCGCGCCGGATCACCGCCGAACGCCGCGATGTGGCGCTGCACCCACGTGAGCGCGGCCACCTGGTCGAGGTGCCCGTAGTTCCCGGACGCGTGCTCGGGGGATTCGGCGGTGAGTTCCGGATGGGCGAAGAACCCGAACACGCCGAGCCGGTGGGTGAGCGTGACCACCACCACGCCCTGACGGGCCAGGCTCTCGCCGTCGTAGCGGGGTTCCGAGCCGTCGCCCGCCACGAATCCGCCGCCGTGGATGTAGACGAGCACCGGGAGGCCGGCATCCGGCGACGCCGGCGCCGGCGCAGGCGTCCACACGTTCACGTACAGGCAGTCCTCACTCATGCCGGCATTGCGGAACTGCATGTCGCCGAAGACCCGCGCCTGCATGGCCTGGTGTTCGAAGCGATCGGCGGCGCGCACGCCGTCCCAGGCCGGGGCCGGACGCGGCGGCCGCCAGCGTCCCTCCCGGACGGGCGGCGCGGCGTAGGGCAGGCCACGGAAGGCGCACACGCCGCTCGGCAGGGTCACGCCCCGCACCACGCCGCTGGGCGTGCGCACCACGGGGCCGTCGGGAACGCTGGTTCCGGCGGCGTCCGTCATGCGGCGGCACCGGGCTGGGGGAAGGCTGGAGTCACAGCCCACGTTGTTCCACGGCAGCGGGTGCCCCATGGTGAGACGCGCCCGGCACCCCACCGGCACGCCCGCCACGCCGGACACCGGCGGAGGCGCCGCGACCGCTCAGTCAGTGCGCCCCGTCCGGCGACGAGCGGCCCGGCGGCCGGTCACATCGCCGGCTGTTCGGGCTTCGGCAGGGTCACGTGGAACGTCGCGCCCTCGCCGGGCGTGCTCGCCGCCGTGACGCTGCCGTGGTGCCGTCTCACCAGGCGCTGGACGATGGCCAGGCCCACGCCGCTGCCCCCGAACTCCTCCTGGCTGTGCAGCCGCTGGAAGATCCCGAACAGCTTGTGGGCGTACCGCATGTCGAAGCCGGCGCCGTTGTCCCGGACGCACAGCGTCCACTGCTCGGGATCGTCCTCGGCCCAGATCTCGAGGATCGCCTGCGGCTGGTCACGCGAGAACTTCAGGGCGTTGGACAGGAGCTGCCTCACGATCTCATGCAGGGCATCCTGATCGGCCCAGACGACGGGCAGGGGCTGGATCCGCCAGGTCACGGCGCGGTCGACCAGATCCGGCCCCAGGTCGAGCTGGACAGTCCGGACGATCAGGTTGACATCGACGAGGCCCAGGCGCAGGTCCCTGCGTCCGACTCTGGACAGCTGCAGCATGGCGTCGAGCAGGGTGTTCATGCGCTGCGCGCTCTGATCGACGATATCGAGGTACCGCTGAACCCTGCTGCTGTCGTTCGCGCTGCGGCGGGCCAGGGCGGCGAAGCTCGTCACGTGGCGGACCGGCGACATCAGGTCGTGCGACACGGAGTACGTGAGGGCCTCCAGCTCCTCGTTGGTCTCGCGCAGGGCGTGGTTCTGCCGCTTCAGGGTGGTGGCCGTCGCCGCCCGCTCGAGCACCAGGGACAGGCTGCGGCCGACCGCCTGGAAGACCGCACGTTCCCGGTCCGACCAGGCGTCGCGCTGCTGCATGCCCATGGCCAGGAGCCCGCGGGGAACGTCACCTGTGAAGCACACGTACAGCGCGCCCGCGCCGTACTGCTCGGTCAGCGCCACGCCCTCACGCTCGGCGTCCCAGCGGGGGACGAACACCGCCTCCCGCCGGTCACAGGCCTCCTGGAAGCTGGGCGCCGTGAACGGAACGCCCTGTTTCAGGACGTCCACGATGTCAGGGGCGATGTCGTCCGTCCACACCCGGGCCCTCCATGCCCGTCCGGTGGGCTCGTAATACACGGCACTGACGTCCGGAAGGATGTTCTGCAGCATCTCCACGCCCATGCGCGCCAGATCCAGCACGTCGCTGGTCGAGGCCGCACGCTCGGTGAACTGGGCGAAGGCGTCCAGCGCCAGGGTGCGGTTCCTGACCTGGACATCCAGATTCTGCGCGAGTTCGGCCCACCCCAGGGACACCGCCGCCAGGGCAGTCAGCGTCCTGAAAAACCGCTGCTCGCTGTCCGTGAAGTGGTGCGGTTCGCGAAAATCCAGCACGATCACGCCCAGAGAACGCTCTTCCAGAACGATCGGCAGGACGGCCGTCGCCACGGGCGCGACCGCCCGGGTCTGCGTCTCGAGATCCGGGTAGGCGCTGGTCAGGGCGCCCTCGTGTTCGAACAGCAGGGGCTGCCGCCGGGTCAGGGCATCGGACACCGGCGAGGCGTCCTCGAGGGGGCCGTCCTGCCACAGGATGGCCGCCCCCGCTTCATGGCCCCGGGTCAGGGCCAGCTCGACCCGGTCGCGCGTGTCGGTGACCATCAGGACAGCGCCGCCCAGCGCGTCGAACGAGTCGTGGGCGGCCTGCAGCACCAGATCCAGGATGACCGAACGGTCGTGGGTGCTGGCCAGCTGTTCGGTGATGCCCTGGAGTCGGTCGCCGAAGGAGGGCGTTATGGCCACGGACTTGCTGGACATGACCCGAGCATAGACACCGGGGCGGTGCGCCGGGCCATGCCGGCTGTCCTGCACACCGGCCTGAATCTTCACAGATGCGTGATCCGTCGCCAGATGCCTGAACGGCGGGCGGCCTGAGCACGGCCACCGCCCCCGGCGGCGGTGTGGAGCGCGGCGTGTCCCCAGGGCGTGTCGGTCATCGGCGGCCCGTCCCGGTGTCCCAGCGGTGTTCCGTTCCGCCCCGGGGCTGTGATGATGCCCCAGGGCTCCACGTCCAACCGCTGCCGTGTCCGGGACTCGCTCCGCTCGTTTCAGAGGCCGTGAGGGCATTCCTCACGGCCTCTGAACTCTGCTGTCACACTCGGCCCATGCTGCTCGTCGTCCACGCCGCACTGACCTGGGCCCTGGTCGGCCTGATCCTGACCATCCAGATCGTCCACTACCCCCTCTTCTCCCGGGTGGGTGCGGCCGGATACGCGGCCTACCAGCGCGAACACGTCACGCGCATCACCACGCTGGTCGCGCCACTGATGCTGGCCGAACTGGTGACCGGCGCCGCCCTGGTGGCGTGGCCACCCTCCCTCCGGTTCTCGCCGTCTGGCTGGTTGGGGCTGGGGCTGATCGCGGTGGTGTGGATGTCGACGGCCCTGGTGCAGTCCCCGGCGCACGGCCGACTGGCGACGGGCTTCAATCCGGCGTGGCACACGCGCCTGGTGACGACGAACTGGGTGCGCACCGTGGTCTGGCTGGGGCGCGGCGTGCTGGTGGGCTGGTGGCTGCACCAGGCGCTGGCATGAGTACCGGCCATCTGCCGCGCCGGTCAGGACGGACGGCCGCCCCACCGGTCATCGGTGCGGGGGATCGGGGGTGCGGGTGGGGTGACGTGGTACTCAGCAGTCCGCCGCGTTCCGGCTGCCGGTGCCGTCTCTGGAGCCTCTGGGCTGCCGACCGGCGCTCCCCCGGTGCCCGTCGAGTCGGCGGTACGCCGGGGGGCCGCCCGCTTCATGGGTTCCCGGACGCCGACCGTCTGCCGCATCCCTCCGCCGGATCCACGCCGTGCCCTGAACCAGACTGGCGCTCTGTCCGCTCCAGCTCGCCTGACGCACGCTCCGGCATGCGGTGCGTGTGCCTGCAGCTGCTCGCCCTGAGCCGCGCCGCGCCGGCCCTGATCCCCCGCCTTGGGGTCACACCGCCAGACACGCTCCGACCCCACGCTCTTGGAGCAGGTGCTGCATGGCCCCTCGATCGAGTGGATCGCGGAGCCACAGGCGATGACGCCCGGTGGACACCGGAACCGGTCAGGTTTCGCCCAGCCGCCGATCGAGCCTCAACCACCCTGGCAGGCGTGCAGCGACACCGCGGAACCATGACCAATCGGTCAAGACGCCGGTGTGGCGTGTGCCCCTGATCCGCCGACGCAGCACGCCTACGCTGCGTCCATGGAGGAATCGGTCGCGGCCGCCCAGGTGTGGCGCCACCTGGCAGCTCTGGGCTGCACGCGGTCCGTGCGCCGGGTGTGGGTGGATGGTGCCCAGCAGTACGGCGTCGAGATCTTCCAGGGGGACACGCTGATCGCGTCCGGGCACCATGAGCAGCAGGGCCTGGCCAATTCGGCCGCGCTGCTGGCGGCGATGCGGATCCTGGGGCCGCCCGACCGGCGGCGCTGAGCCCGGTGGTCGGCATGGGCCGCTCAGGGGGTCACACGGCCCCCTTGCTGGCGACCGACGGTACCTGGCCACGCCGCGTGCTGACGACACCACGATCCAGTCCGGTGCTGTCGTCTGCGGCATGCAGGAATGGTCGTGCGGGTCTCAGGCCCCATCGTTCGGGAAGGCGACGGTTCATCACGTGGCCCCGGTTCCGGACGCGCCTGCCAGTGGGCGGGGGATCGCTGAGATGACGTGGTCAGCGTCACCGCCGGCGGGACGGTGACCCGTGTGGGCCCACCCGTCTGCACGGCCCACGGCACGTGACAGCGGTGTTCAGTTCCACCCCGGGGCTGGACGGATGCCCCTCCCGTCCACGTCCAGCCGCTGCCGTGTCCGTCACCCGCTCCGCTCGTTGCAGGGGGAATGAGGGAACCCCTCACTCCCCCTGCAACCTGCTGTGAGATCCGCCGCGCTCACGTGCGGGGTGGCTGGCACGATCCGCGCACGATCAGCGTCGTCGGGAGGCGGTGGACGCCCGGCACGCGGGGGGCCGTGCCGGTGACGGCATCGATGACCAGCTGCGCGGCCATGCGGCCCAGACGGGCGGCGTCCTGCGCGATGACCGTCAGGGGCGGGGCGATCAGGGTCGCCCAACGGGCGTCGTCGAAGCTCACCACGGAGAGGTCCGTGGGAACGCGGAGCTCCGCGTCATGGAGCGCCTGGAGGGTTCCGACCGCCATCTCGATGTTGGCCACGAACAGCGCGGTCGGGCGGGGGCCCGGGCGCGACAGCAGGGCCGTGGCCGCGCGGTAGCCGTCCTCGGCGGTGTAGCGCGCTGTGACGACCCAGCGGTCAGGCAGGGGCACGCCGGCACGCTCCAGTTCGGCGCGCAGGCCCTCGAGGCGTTCGCGGCCGGACGTGAGGGAGGGGTCGCCGGCGACCGTGCCGATATGGCGGTGGCCCAGGGCGAGCAGGTGACGCGCGGCGCTCGCGGCGCCGGCGACGTTGTCGGAGAGCACTGCGGCGGTGCCGGCCGCGCCGCTGATGCAGTCGACCTCCACGACCGGCAGGCCCGAGCGGACGAGGCCCTCCACCTCGGCGCGGGAGCCCTCGGTGGGTTCGAGCACGACGCCGCACACCCGCTGGCGGCGCAGCAGGTCGAGGGCGCCGCGCTCCTTGCGGATGTCCTCGTCCGAGGTGCACAGCAGGGCGGAGTACCCGCGCTGCGCCGCCTCGCGTTCCAGGCCGCTGGCCATCTGCGCGTGGAAGGGGTTGAGGAGGTTCGCGATGATCAGGCCGATGGTGCGCCGGCACGGCACCGAGGTGCTGCAGCGCTCGTCGAGCGACGGCCGCTGGCTGTACACGTACTACCCGACCGAGCGCGACCTCGGCGTGGTGCTCGAGGTGCTGGAGGCCCGCCGTCCGGCATGACCCGCGGCCGTGACCGCCGGTCAGCGGCCCCGCGCGCGGAACTTGGTTCCCAGGAGCGGCCCGCGGTGGCCGGCGTGTCCGAACCGTCCCGGGATCCGGTGTGGCGCCGGCGCGGCCGCGCGCCTCACGTGACCGGCGTTGCGGCCGGCGTCCACGTGTCCGGATCGATGCGGCCGGCGTACAGCGGGAGGGCCAGGGGAGGGTCGCCGGGTCGGAACGGCGCCCACGGGCGGGTGAGGCCCACGGTGCCGTACGTGCGGACGCGGGGCACGTGGTCGAGGTCGAGGACGTCCGTGAGCACGGTGGCGTCCGTGGCGGCATGCACGCGCACGAGGCCCTCGGGATCCACGATGACGCTCTGACCGGTGCCCTCGGGCCCGGCGGCGTTCACGCTCACGACGAACACCTGGTTCATGATGGCGTGCGCGCGGGCGAGCACCACCTCCTGCGGGCGGTCACAGGTGGTGGTCTTGACGACGTTGAGGACGACCTCGGCGCCCATCCACGCGAGGTGGCGGGTGACCTCGGGGAACCACGCGTCGTAGCAGACGGTCAGGCCGGCGCGGCCCACGCCGGGCAGGTCGAACACCACGAAGGCGTCCCCAGCGTCGAAGGGCTCGTGGGGCCGCCACGGAAAGACCTTGCGGTAGGACGCGGCGAGCTGGCCCTCGGGACTCAGCACGACGGCCGTGTCGTACAGTTCCCCGCCCGGCCCCAGCTCGCACACGCTGCCGGGCACGAGCCACACCCCGAGGTCGCCGGCGAGCGCCGCGAGGTCGCGGAGCCTCGGTCCGCTGAGCGGCTCCGCGACGGCGCGGTACTCCTCGGCGGTGGCCGCGCCGCCGTGCAGGTGCAGTTCCGGGTACACGAGCAGCTGCGCCTGCGGGACGCGGCGGGCCACGCCCTCGACGTCCGCGGCGAAGCCCGCCAGGGGCCCACCGGCCGGGCGGGGGGCGGCCTGCACGGCCGCGACCGGCAGGGCGCGGGCCACGGCTCAGCGCACCCGCAGGCGCATGGAGTCGGCGTGGCCGACCATGCCCTCGGTGTCGGCCATGGTGATGAAGGGCGGCGCGACCGTGGCGTTCGCGGCGTCCGAGACGCGCTGCCACGTGACGGTCTTGATGAACTTCCCGACCCACAGCCCGCCGGTGTAGCGCGCGGCGTGCCCGGTGGGCAGCACGTGGTTGGTGCCGATGCCCTTGTCGCCGTACGCGACGGTGGCGTTGCGCCCGAGGAAGAGGGAACCGTAGTTCTTCAGCCGCGCGAGGAACCACGCGGGGTCGCGGGTCTGCACCTCCAGGTGCTCGGACGCCACCTGATCCGAGACGTGCCGCATCTCCTCGTCGTCCTCGACGAGCAGGATCTCGCCGTAGTCCCGCCACGACGCGCCGGCCGCGTCGGCGGTCGGGAGGGCCGCGAGCTGCCGGTCGATCTCGCGGGTCACGGCGTCCGCGAGCGCCCGGGACGTGGTGATCAGCACGGACTGCGAGTTCGTGCCGTGTTCCGCCTGGGCGAGCAGGTCGGCCGCGACGAACTCCGGATCGGCCGTCTCGTCGGCGAGGATGCAGACCTCGGTCGGCCCGGCGAGCAGGTCGATGCCGACCACGCCGAACAGCTGGCGTTTGGCCTCGGCGACGTAGGCGTTGCCGGCCCCCACGATCATGTCCACGGCCGCCAGGGGCGGCGCGCCGTCCAGGCCGAAGGCCATGGCGGCCATGGCCTGCGCGCCGCCGATCGCGTAGATCTCGTCGGCGCCGCTGTGCACCATGCCGTAGAGCTGCAGCGCGTTGACCGCGCCCGTCCCGCGCTGGAGGGGCGCGCACGCGACGATGCGCTCCACGCCGGCCACCTTCGGGACGCCGATGGTCATGGCGGCCGACGCCAGGATCGGGTAGCGGCCGCCGGGGATGTACGACCCGACCGCCTGCACCGGGATCTGCTTCTGGCCGATGGTGACGCCGGGGAGCGTCTCCTCCTCGAAGTCCACGAGGGTGCGGCGCTGCGCCTCGGCAAAGTGCTTGACCTGCGCGATGCTGAAGTCGATGGCCCGCGTGACACTCTCGTCGAGCGACGCGAGCTGCGCGCGGATGTCCGCCTCCGACAGCCGGAACTCGGCGGGCGCGAAGCCGTCGAACTTCTCGCTGTAGCGCCGCACGGCGTCCACGCCCTCGCGCTCGACGTCCGAGATGATGCGCGACACGGTGTCCCGGATTTCCTGGGTGACGGCGGCGGGCTGGGGCGGGGCTTTCTTGACGTATTCCATGACGCTCCTGTCAGGGGGGGCTCAGCGGCCGGCGGGCCGGCACAGCTGCGTGAGAAGGGCGAAATCGTTCCAGACGGTGTCCTCGCGCTGCACGCGCCCGGCCGCGACGCGCAGGTGGCTGATGCCGGGCACCCGCACGCGCCGCCCGGTGGGCGGGCCGTAGCGGCCGTCGCCGGTGTGCGTGCCCTGGAAGGTCCAGCGGACGGCGACCGTGGCGGCGGGGCCCGGCGCGGCGAGCACGTGATCCACGTGCATGGCCCCGTCCGGGAACGCGGCCAGCCACGCCAGCACGTGCCGCGCGACGCCGTCCGGGCCGCCGAGGCGGCCCCCGGGCACGCGGACCACGGCGTCCGGGGCGTAGACCGTGCGCACGAGGTCGAGCCGCCGGGCATTCCACACGTCCTGCGCGAGCACGGCCGGGAGGTCACGGGCCTCGGCGGGCACGCCCGGTGCGGTGGGTGGGGCCGCCTGCCCGCGGCCGCGCACGACCTCGCCGACGCCGGGCGCCGGGGCGGCCGGGCCGGCCGCCGCCTCGGCGTGTGCGGCGGTGCGGGCGAGCGCCCACGCGTCCAGGCCGAGCTGCCGGACCACGGCGAGGTCGTCGTGGACGCGCCACTCCTCGACCACGCGGCCGCCCACCACGGTGCGCTGCGTGATCTCCCGCCAGTGCACGCGCCGGCCGGTGGGCGGGCCGAACGCGGCGGGCCCGAGGTGGTGTCCGCTGACCAGCACGCGGTGGGAGGTGTGCATGCCCCCCGGCGCGGCGCCGCACACGAGCTCATCCCCGTGCAGGCGCACGTCCGGGACGGCCGCGAGCGTGCGCAGGGCGTGCCGCACGATCCCCTCGCGCCCGTGGTGGTCGCCGTCCGCGGAGTGCAGGACCGCGGTGTGGACGTAGTGGGTGTAGATCTCGCCGAGCGCCCGGTCCTCCCGGATGCGGCGCGCGAGCGCCACGACGTCGCCGCCCGGATCGGCCGCCGGAGCGTCAGGGGACGAGGTCGGCGGAGGTCGCCTGGGCGTCACCGCGGCCTCCCGGCTGGCCGTACAGCTGCTTGAGGAGGGCGAACTCGTCGAACACCGTCCATTCCTGGGTGATCTTGCCGTCCTGGACGATGTGGTGGCTGATCACGATCAGGAAGATCCGCCGACCGGTGGGGGCACCGTACGGGCCATGGCCCTCGTGCGTGCCCTGCAGCGTGCAGCGCGTCGCGACGCGGTGGCCGCGCTCCGCGTCGCCCTGCACGCACTGGTGATCGACGGTGATGGCCAGGTCCGGGAAGCACGCCATGAATGTGATCACGAAGTTCTCGTAGTCGCCGTACCCGACGAGTTTGCGCGAGTCCGGCACGAACGCCACGTGGCCGGGTGCGTGGTGTTCACGCACCATGTTCACGAGCCGCGCGTTCCACAGGTTGAGCAGCACCGCCCGCACGAAGCCCTGCGGGTCGCGGGTACCGTCCGGGACGTCCAGGAACTCGGGGGCCTGCTGGCCGGTGGGCAGGCGGTCGATCTCGCCGTGCGTGTGCGGCGTGGCGGGCAGGACGGCCTGCCGCGCGAGCGCGACCGGGTCATAGCCCATCTGCCGGATGACGGTGACGCCGTCGTGGGTGAGCCACTCCTCCACGATGCGGTTGTGCACGATGAAGCAGTCCGCGATGCCCCAGTACGCGATCTTGCGCCCCGTCGGGGGGCCGAACTCGGTGTACCCGCTCTGCGTGGCGGTGTTCGAGTGCCGGTGCGAGGTGTAGTACCCGAGCCGGTCGTCGCCGCTCCAGATGACGTCGTCGGCATACGCGCGCAGGTCGCCCCACATCGCCTGGTTCTGGATGGTGTTGCGCACGACCGTCTCGCGGCCGTAGATGATGCCGCCCGTCGTGTGCACCAGGGCGTTGTGGGCGTAGTGGGTGTAGATCAGGCCGATGGCCTTCTCCTCCCAGATCTTGTGCGTGCAGCGCACGATGTAGTCCACGATGTCGGTGTAGTCGTCGTCGAACCCGGCGAGCGGCTGGCGGCGTCCGGTGCCGGCGGCCCGCGTGAAGTCCGAGTAGTCCGGCCGGTCCGCGAAGTCGAAGACGGGGAGGGGCGTGTCCGGGGTCATCCTGCCTCCGGCTGGCCGTGCAGCTGCTTGAGGAGGGCGAACTCGTCGAAGATCGTCCACTCCTGCGTGACCTTCCCGCCGCGGATGATGTGGTGGCTGATCACGATCAGGTAGATCCGCCGGCCGGTGGGCGCGCCGTACGGGCCGTACCCGCCGTGGGTGCCCTGGAAGGTGCAGCGCGTCGCGACGCGGTACCCGCGCTCCGCGTCGCCCTGCACGCACTGGTGGTCGACGGTGACCGCGAGGTCCGGGAAGCACGCGAGCAGGGTGATCACGAAGTTCTCGTAGTCGCCGTACCCGACGAGCTTGCGGGAATCCGGCACGAACGCGACGTGGCCGGGGGCGTAGTGCTCGCGCACCATGTTCACGAGCCGGGCGTTCCACAGGTTGAGCAGCACGGCCCGGACGAAGCCCTGCGGGTCGTCCCCGGCGGCGGGGACGCCCAGGAACTCCGGAGCCTGCTGACCGGTGGGCAGGCGGTCGATCTCGCCGTGCGTGTGCGGGCTGGCCGGCCGCACCGAGCGCTTCGCGAGGGCGACGGGGTCGTAGCCCATCTGGCGCAGCTCGGTGAGGGTGTCGGACGCGAGCCACTCCTCGACGATGCGGTTCTCGCGCACGAAGCAGTCCGCGATGCCCCAGCGGTGCACCGTGCGGCCGCTCGGCGGGCCGTACTCGGTGTAGCCGGTGTTCACCCCGACGCTCGACACGCGGTGCGAGGAGTAGAAGCCGCGCTGCTCGTCGCCGCTCCAGATGACGTCGTCGGCGTACGCGCGGCGCTCGGAGTACACGGCGATGCGCTGCAGGGTGTTCACGACCATCGTCTCGCGGCCGTAGATGATGCCGCCCGTCGTGTGCACCAGGGCGTTGTGGGCGTAGTGGGTGTAGATCAGGCCGACGGCCTTCTCCTCCCAGATCTTGTGCGTGCAGCGCACGATGTAGTCCACGATGTCCGTGTAGTCCTCGTCGAACCCCGCGAGCGGCTGGCGGCGTCCGGTGCCGGCGGCCCGCGTGAAGTCCGAGTAGTCCGGCCGGTCCGCGAAGTCGAAGACGGGGAGGGTGGGGCTGAGCGTGTCGTCCATGCGGGTCCTCTTCCTGGGGGGCGGGGCGTCGGGGCGGGGCGTGCGGGGCCGGCGGGCGGTGGTCACTTCACGGCCCCGACGGTGATGCCCTCGACGAAGTACTTGCGGATGAACAGCGACATGACCAGGATCGGGACCATCACGAGCATGCCGGCGGCAGCGACCTGCTCCCACATCGGGCCGCGCGGGCCGGAGATCGTCTGGATGGTGACGGGGAGCGTCAGGGCGTCCGAGCGCGTGAGGATCAGGGCGAAGAAGAACTCGTTCCACGCGGAGATGAACGCGAACACGGCGGCGACGAGCAGGCCCGGCAGGATCAGCGGGATCGTCACGTACCGCAGGGTCTGGAGTTCGTTGCAGCCGTCGATGAACGACGCCTCCTCGATCTCGACGGGCAGCGCGTCGAAGAAGCCGCGCAGCATCCAGATGGCGTAGGGCAGCGTGAACGACAGGTACACGATGATCAGCGCCCACGGCGTGTCGATGAGGTTCAGGGAGCGGAACAGCGTGAAGAAGGGAATGGCGACCACGACCGCCGGCACGAACTGCGTGATCAGGATCAGCAGGAACAGGGTGTCGCGGCCCCGGAAGCGGTGCCGGGACAGGACGTACGACGCGGCGGCCGCCAGCGGGATGGTGACCGCGACGGTCAGGAACGACACCAGGGCGCTGACCCACACGTGCGAGCCGAGGAAGATCGGGTTGGCGAAGATCGCCCGGAAGTTGTCGAGGGTGGGCGTGAACAGCAGCCGCGTGGAGTACACGTCGATCTGGTTCTTGAACGCGGCGAGGATCATCCACACCAGCGGGAAGGCGACGAAGAAGATGACGGCGAGCGTGGCGACCACCTCGCCGGTCTGGGCGGCGCGGCGGCGCAGCAGCACGCCGGGCTCGGGGCGGCGCAGCGGGGCCTGCATCAGTCCCCCCTCATCAGGGTGCGCACGTAGAACGTGGCGATCACGGCCATCATCGCGACGAGCAGGTACGACACGGCCGACGCGTAGCCCAGGTCGAGGTTGCGGAACGCCACCTGGTACACGAAGAAGTACAGCGTCTGGGTGGAGTCGCCGGGGCCGCCGCCGGTCATGATGGCGACCTGGTCGAACATCTTGAACGCCGAGATGATCTTCAGGAGCGCCACGATGTACAGCACCGGGGCGAGCAGCGGCAGCGTGATGCGCCGGAAGATCTGGACGCCCGTCGCGCCGTCCATCTTGGCGGCTTCCGTGGTCTCCGCCGGGATGGCCCCGAGCGCGCCGATGAACATCAGGGCGAACAGCGGCGCCCAGCCCCAGATCTCGGACATCGCGATGGCGACCAGGGCGCTGAAGTCGTGGCCCAGCCACACGTAACCCTTGAGCGGCGGGAAGACCTCGCCGAGCATCTTGGCGTACACACCGTACTCGGGGTTGAGCATGAACCGCCACGAGTAGCCCTTGAGGATCGGGGCGACGGCGAAGGGGAAGATCAGCAGGGTGCGCGCGAAGACGTTCAGGGGGGTGGGCTTGGCGAGGATCAGCGCGATGCCCAGGCCGGTGACGAGCGTCAGCGTGACCGAGATGAGCGTGTACAGTCCGCTCACGCCGAGGCTGTTGAGGAAGCCGGCGTCGGTGAGGGCGCGCGTGTAGTTCTCCAGACCCACGAAGGCGCCGGGGGTGGGCGAGTTGATGAGGCGCCAGTCGCGGAAGGACGTGATGAAGGACGCGACGAGCGGGTAGATCACGGTCGCGAGGATCACGACCAGCGCCGGGGCGAGCATCAGCCAGCGCAGGCCGCTGCTCTGCGGTCGCCACGGCCGGGGAGCGGTGGTCGCGGCGGGGCGCGGGGCGCCCTCGGCCACGAGGTCAGGCGTCGTTCGGGGGAGTTCCATGGATCCTCACCTCAGCCGGGCCACCCTGGAAACGGTGGCCCGGCGTGCCGTGCAACAGGGGAAACGGGGCGTGGGCCGCGTTTACTTGTAGTAGCCGGCGCGTTTCTGGATGGCGTCCACGTCCCTGGCCATGCGGTTCAGGGTCGCCTGCACCTCGGCGCCGGTGGCCATCTGGTTGATGCCGACCTCGAGGACGCTCTGGATCTCGGCCCAGGTCTTGACCTGCGGGAGGGTGCGGGCGGTCGCGAGGGCCTGCGCGCCCACCTTGGGGATGCCGCCATTGGCGGCGTTGACCTTGGCGTCGTTCATGCCGCTGAACGTGACGATGGTGTTGTCGGCCTCGGCGGGAATGCTGCGGTTCGCCGCGACCTTCTTCTGCACCTCGGTGTTCGTGACGTACTTGATGAACTCCCACGCGGCGTCGGGGTTCTTGGCGTTCTTGAAGATGCCCAGCGGCCAGATCAGCGCGTAGTTCTGCGTCTTGCCGCCGGCCCAGCCGGGCGCGGGCGCGAAGCCGACGTTGTTCAGCACGGCGGGCGCGACGCCCTTGGGGTCGGAGAAGCGCGCCCAGTACCACCACCACCCGACCCACATGGCCGCGCGGCCCTGGAGCAGTTCGGAGGACGATTCGGGCTCGGCGAAGGTCGTGGCAGCGGGGTTGGTGACCTTGTTCTTGCGCAGGATGTCGATGTAGAACTGCGTGGCCTGCACGCCCCTGGCGCTGTTGAACACCGGCTTGCCCTGCTTGTCGAGGATGTCGCCGCCGTTGCCCCACAACATGCTGACCCAGTTGAAGAGGTTCTGGCCGGCGCTCACGCCGTACATGGTCGACAGGCCGGTCATGCCGGGCTTCTTCTGCTGGATGGTGGCCGCGGTCTTGACGGCGTCCTGCCACGTGGTGGGCACCTTGAGGCCGAGGTCCTTGAAGACGTCCTTGCGGTAGAACAGCACGAGTGGGTGGCCGCGGAACGGCAGGCCGACGATGTTCCCGGACGCGTCGGTGGACGCCTCGATGTAGGCGTTCGGGTAGTCCTTCATGTTGATCTTGTCCGCGGCGATGCGGCTGTTCAGCGGCATCATCTGGGACTTGAAGGCCTCGCCCCACGCGTCGACCCACGCGACCGCGTCGTAGGTGTTGCCGGTGGTCGCCTCGACCAGGATCTTCTGCTGCAGCGCTTCGTAGGGGGTGTTCTCCCACTTGACGGTGATGCCCGTGAGCTTCTCGAACTCGCTGCCGGGGCCGGTGAGCTTGATCATCTGGGCGAACTGGCCGGCGGTGGCGCAGCAGATGAGGAACTTGACCTCGGTGCCGGCGTAGGGCTTGCCGGCCTTGAGGCCGTACGTCGCGGCCGTCTGCGCCGAGCCGGTGGCGGTGGTCGCCACCGCGCCCAGGAGGCTCAGGGTCAGTCCGATGCGCCGATGAACTCCGTGTTCTGCCTTCGTCATGTGGTTCCCTCCTGAGGAGTGGGTCGGGGTCCGGTGCCGGGTGGTCATGCGGTGGCGCGCGGTGGACGGGCCGGTTCGCGGCGGTCGCGGAACGCGGTACGCGGGTTCCGGGTCATCCGGGTGCCGCGGGCTCCCGTTGACGCGTGAATTGCATACGTATTCATACCTTAGGGGTGGGTTCCGGTTTTTGTCAAGCCTTCCCACATGCGCTACAGAACGTACTTTATAGACATCCACTCCCCGTTGGCCTTGACGACGCCGGAAGAGCGCCGTACAGTTTGCATACGTATTCATATGCACCGAACCCTGCGGGTTCACTGTCCGGGCCCAGACGGCCCGCCGTCCCTTCCTGGAGGCTCCATGACCGTCCCCGAACCCACCGATCCCCGGCCCGTGGAGCACCTCGGTGCCATGACCGGCAACGTCGTCCGCTTCCGCGACCTCAAGACCCGGCCGATCCCGCTCATGTTCATCGACTCGATCCTGCCCGGCCACCAGCGCCACAACTACGCCGTGATCGGGGACACCGCGTCCGAGAACGACGCCTACGCGCCGTTCATCACCTCGCCGCACGGCTTCCAGATCGGCATGGTGCGCGCCCGCCAGGGCAACGGCCCCGCGTACCACACCCACGACTACATCGAGTCCTTCCTGCCGCTCAAGGGCCGCTGGCGCTTCTACTGGGGCCAGGGCCCCGACGCCATCGACGGCGAGACCATCCTGGAGGAGTTCGACTACGTCACGCTGCCCGCGCACCTGTGGCGCGGCTTCGAGTGCATTGACGAGGGCGAGAGCTGGATCTTCGCCGTCCTCGAGAAACACGAGGTGTACGAGGGCAAGGATCCGTACTGGGCCCCGGACGTGATCCGCCGCGCCCGCGAGTACGGCTTCGAGGCGAGCGAGAGCGGCAAGATGATCAAGCCGGACAACTTCGCCGACCTCGAGCAGCAGATGCTCCGCCAGTTCGGGGAGGACTGACGCGGTGACCACGGTGCTGCTGCCGGGCACCCTGTGCGACGCGACGCTGTGGCACGGCGTGGCCGCGCCGCGCGGTGTCCGCACTGCGCCCGTCGTGCGCGGCAGCACGCTCACCGACGCGGCCGCGCGGGCGGTGGCCGGCGCAGCCGGGCCCCTCCACGTCGTGGGCTTCTCGCTGGGCGCTCTGGTGGCCTTCGAGGTGCTGCGCCGCTGGCCCGGGCGCGTGGGCCGGCTCACGCTCATCAGCGCGTCGCCCCTGCCCCCCACGCCGGCACAGCTCGACACGTGGGCCGCGCAGCGGCGCGCCACCGAGGCGGGCGACTTCGGGGAGGTCGTGGCCCGGATCTCGGCCGCGTCGGGTGCACACGCGGGCACCGTCGCGGCCATGGCGCACCGGGTCGGGGCGGCCGCCTTCCTCGAGCAGCTCGCCCTGCTGCGCTCGCGGCCCGACAGCCGCGCCGACCTGGGCGCGTACGGCGGGCCCCTCACCCTGCTGGTCGGCGCGCACGACACCGTCACGCCGCCCGCGCTGACCCACGCCATGGCGGCGCTGGCCCCGCACGCGGACGTGCGCGTCGTGCCGGGCGCCGGCCACTACCTGCCGCTCGACGCTCCCACCGCCGTCTCGGACGCCCTGGGTGGGATCGCCCATGCGTGAGCCGTGGGCCGTCGCGGAACGCCTGCGCCGCGGCGAGGTGGTCCTGAACGGCTGGCTGCACCTGCCCGGCGGCGTGAGCGCCGAGGTGATGGGCCGCGCCGGCTACGACGCCCTGACCGTCGACCTGCAGCACGGCCTGATCGGCGACGGCGGCCTGGTGGGCACCCTGCAGGCGATCGCCACGACGCCCGCCGCGCCCCTGGTGCGCGTGCCGGGCCTGCACCCCCCGGACCTCATGCGCGCCCTGGACGCCGGCGCGGTGGGCGTGATCTGCCCGATGATCGACACGCCGGATCACGCGGACGCGCTCGTGCGGGCGTGCCGCTACGCCCCGGCCGGCCAGCGCTCCTTCGGCCCGACCCGCGCCCGGCTGGTCCACGGCGACGCCTACGCGGCGGGCGCGGACGCCGGCACCCTGGTCTTCGCCATGATCGAGACCGCCCGCGCGCTCGAGCACCTCGACGCGATCCTCGACACGCCGGGCCTGGACGGCGTGTATGTCGGTCCGGGCGACCTGAGCCTCAGCCTGACGGGCCACGCCACCCTCGACTTCCGCGCGGGCGCGGTTCATGACGCGGTCGCGCACATCGCGCGCGCCGCGGCCGCGCGCGGCGTGGTTCCCGGGATCTTCACCCAGGGCGGCGACCTGGCCCGCGCCGCCCTCGACCTCGGCTACCGCTTCGTGACGGCCGGCTCCGACCTCGCCCTGCTCTCCACGGCGGCGCGCACCGTGCTCGGCGACCTGCGCGGTGGGGCGCCCCCAGGAACGCCACCGCCGCTGTACTGAGTGATCCGTCCCCACCCGATTCCCGCGCAAGGAGGCACGCCATGGCCCACATCGTCAAGCCCGGCATGAACGTCGACACCCAGCTGAGCATCACCCAGAGCGTGCACGACACGGTGCGCGGCCTGATCGCGGACATCCGCGCCCGGGGCGACGGCGCGCTGCGTGAGCACTCGCAGGCCTTCGACGGCTGGAACCCCCCGCAGTTCCGCCTCAGCGCCGAGCAGATCGCGCTGGCCGTGGCGCAGGTGCCCGAGGAGCAGCTCGCGTCCATCCGCTTCAGCCTCGAGCAGGTGCGCACCTTCGCGCGGGCACAGCGCGCGTCCATCCACGACGTGGAGATCGAGACGATCCCCGGCGTGACCCTCGGCCACCGGGTGCTGCCCGTGAACTCGGTCGCGTGCTACGTGCCGGGCGGCCGCTACCCGATGATCGCCTCGGCCATCATGAGTGTCGCCACCGCCAAGGTCGCCGGCGTGCCCCGCGTGGTGGCGGTCACGCCGCCCAAGGACGGCCAGCCGTACCCGGCGACCGTGGCGACCATGCACCTCGCCGGGGCCGACGAGATCTACATCATGGGCGGCGTGCAGGCGCTCGCCGCGCTCGCCCTGGGCACGCCGAGCATCGCGCCGGTCGACATGCTCGTCGGGCCCGGCAACGCCTACGTCGCCGAGGCCAAACGGCAGCTGTTCGGCCAGGTGGGCATCGACCTGCTCGCCGGGCCCACCGAGACGCTCGTGATCGCCGACGACACGGTGGACGCCGAGATGGTCGCCACGGACCTGCTCGGGCAGGCGGAGCACGGCACGAACTCGCCTGCGGTGCTGCTCACCACCTCCGCCACGCTCGCGCAGGACGTGCAGGACGAGATCGGACGCCAGCTCACGCGCCTGGCCACGGCCGAGGTGGCCGGGCGCGCGTGGCAGGACTACGGGCAGATCATCGTGGCCGAGGACGAGGACGAGATGGTGCGCCTCGCCGACGAGATCGCCTCTGAACACGTGCAGGTGCTCACGCGCGACCCGGACGTGTTCCTCGCGCGCATGACGAACTACGGCTCGCTGTTCCTCGGGCCGGAGACCAACGTCGCGTACGGCGACAAGGCCATCGGCACGAACCACATCCTGCCCACCGGGCGCGCCGCACGCTACACCGGCGGGCTGTGGGTCGGGAAGTTCCTCAAGACCGTCACGTACCAGCGCGCCACCCGCGAGGCGTCGGTGGTCGTGGGCCGGCACTGCTCGGTCATCTGCGGCGTGGAGGGCTTCGCCGGCCACCAGCGGCAGGCGGACCTGCGCGTCGAGCGGTACGCGCCGGCCGTGGCGGTGGGCACGGGCGACTGACCGGGCGGTTTATGCTGAAGGCACGTCCATGACCCGCGCTCCCTCCCCACCGGCGTCCGCCCAGCGGGTCACGTCCCTTGACGTGTCGCGGGAGGCGGGCGTGTCGCAGTCGGCGGTGTCACGCGCCTTCACGCCCGGCGCGTCCATCCGCCCCGAGACGCGCCGGCGCGTGCTGGAGGCCGCCCAGCGCCTCGGCTACCAGCCCAACGCGATCGCCCGGTCGCTCGTCACGCAGCGCAGCGGCATCGTGGCGCTCATCGTCGGTGAACTGCACAACCCCTTCTACCCGCAGGCCCTGTCGAAGTTCGCCCAGGCACTGGAGGCGCGGGGCAAGCGGGCGCTGCTGCTCACCCACGACGCGCGGCGCGACGTGCAGGAGACGCTGGACGCGGCCCGCTCGTACCAGATCGAGGCGGCCATCGTGTTCCCCACCCGCCTCACGGCGACGCCGCCCACCCTCGGCCACGTGCAGGGCGGCGGGGTGCCCGTCCTGCTGTTCAACCGGCACCTGCCCGGCCACCAGCTGCTCTCCGTCGCGTGCGACAACCACGCCGGGGGCCGCCTGGCCGCGCAGGTGCTGCTGGACGCCGGCGCCCGCCGGCCGGCCTTCATCGGCGGCGATCCCGACACGTCCACCCACCAGGATCGGCTGCGCGGCTTCACCGAACGCCTCGCCGAGGCGGGCCTGCGGCCGGTCGCCGCGCCGTCCCGCGCGTTCCAGTACGACTGGGGCGTCCAGGCGACCCTGCACCTCGACGCGACCGGCACGCGGCCTGACGCGTTCTTCGGCGCGAACGACATCGTCGCCATCGGCGTGCTCGACGCCCTGCGCACCCTGGGCCGCCGCGTGCCCGAGGAGGTCAGTGTGATCGGATTTGACAACATCGACGAGTCGGCGCGCCTCGCGTACCGCCTCACCACCATCGGCCAGCCGCTCGACGCGATGATCGAGGACGCCCTGCGCGCCCTCGAAGACCCGCAGCCCGTCGACGGCCCGCGCCTGCACGCGCCGGAACTCATCTGGCGCGACACCGTCGCCGGAACCGGGCCGTGACGGGCGCACCGTCCCTGGCGGGCCGCGTGGCGCTCGTGACCGGCGGTGCCGGCGGCATCGGGCGCGCCATCTGCAGCGCCCTGGCGGCGGCGGGCGCCACCGTGATCGTCGGCTACGGCGGGAGCGAGGCGCGCGCCGCCGCGCTCGCCGCCGCGCTGCCGGGCCGCGGCCACCGCTGCGCGCGGGTGCCCGTCGACGACTCGGCCGTCCTCGCGGCGGTGGCCGAGGACATCCGGCGCGCCGAGGGGCACCTGGACCTGCTCGTCAACAACGCGGGCCTCACGACGCCCGTGCCGCACGCCGACCTGGACGGCCTGAGCGACGAGTGGATCGACACGATCCTGCGCGTGAACGTGCGCGGCCCCTTCGCGTGCGTCCGCGCGTTCGCGCCGCTCCTGCGCTCAGGCGGCCACGGCCTCGTCGTGAACATCTCGTCGGTCGCGGCCGTGACGGGCCTGGGGTCGAACGTCGCGTACTGCGCGTCCAAGGCGGCCCTGGACTCCCTGACGCGCTCGCTGGCCCGGGCGCTGGCCCCGGACATCCGCGTGCTCAGCGTGTCGCCCGGCTGGGTGGACGGCGAGTACGCGGCCCGCATGCCCCCGGAGGTGATCGCGGCGCAGGCCGCCCACACGCCACTGGGGCGCATCGCCCGTCCGGAGGAGGTCGCGCAGGCCGTGCTCGCCGCGGCCACGCTCCTCACCTTCACCACCGGCACCGTGCTCCCGGTGGACGGCGGCCGCCCCCTGGGCTGAGGGAGCGCCCCGCGCCCGGCGAGCTGCCCCACCGGCGGCGTCCGGACGACACAGCCAGGCACGCGACCCGGAGGTCGCCTCGATGTCGGCACGCTGGCCCGGTAGGCACCGGAACGCCACTCGGCAGGCTCGCTCCGGATGCTGCCGTGCCACCCGAGAAGCCGTCGGAACGGTCGGTGCCCGCGGCCCCCGGCCAGGCCGCCCTCGTCTGGGCGCCGTCTCCCCCGCCCCGCCCGGCGTCCTGGGCCCACCGGATCACGCCATCCCCTCGGCCCCGCGCAGGTCGGGGAGCCGGCGCTCGGACTGCACGACCAGGATCCACGCCACCGTCCCCAGCCCCTGCAGGCACGCCGCCGCGCCGAACCACACGGCGGGCGGCAACCGGTCGAGCCACGGCGACACGAGCAGCAGGCTCAGCGGCATCCCGATGCTCGATCCCATCCCCAGCACGCTGAACACCCGCCCCAGGTATGCCGCCGGCACCAGGTGCTGCAGCAGGGTATTCAGCGGCGTGTTCAGGATCCCGAAGCCGAAGCCCAGCACCGCCGACCCGGCCAGCACCACCGGCAGCACCGGCCACGACCACATCGCGCCGTACGTCACCGCCGTCAGCAGCAGGCCCGCCGCCGTCGCCCGCCGGGTGGGCAGGCGGCGGCCCAGCACGGTGAACAGCACGCCTGCCACCACCATGCCAGCGGCCTCCAGGGCGAGGAACGCTCCGTACCCCTGCGCACCCGCCCCGAGCGAGACCATCCGTTTTGGCACGATGACCAGCAACGGGGCCAGGGTGGCGTTCAGCAGCAGGCCGATCACCGGCGTGAACGACAGCGTCCGCGAGCGCCGCATCAGCCGCAGGCCCGCCCACAGGTCGGCGAGCAGCCCCGGCCCAGCCGCGCCGCGTCCCATGGTCTGAGGCAGCGTGACCTGCGTCAGCAGCCCGGCCATCACCAGGAAGCTCACGCGGTCCAGCGCGATCGCCACGGCGGGCGACACGGCGGCCACCAGACCGCTCCCCGCCAGGGTGCCGAGCAGCCACGCCCCCTGGGACACGCTGATCACCACGCCGTTCGCCCGCGCAAGCTGGTCCGGGGGCACCAGGGCCGGCACCGCCGCGCTGCTGGCCGGCTGCGCGAACGCGTTGGCCAGCCCGGACAGCAGCGCCGCGCCGTTCACCACCCACAGGGGAACCTCGCCCCACGCCACGGCCACGCCGCCCACCATGACCTGCAGCAGCCCCTGAACGAGCGCGGCACCGATCAGCGGGACCTTCAGGGGCATCCGGTCGACCCACGCGCCCATCAGCGGCATCAGCAGGGTCGGGGCCAGCGCGCACGCGAGGGTCAGGGCGGTCGCGCGGGCCGAACCGGTCTGCGACAGCACCAGGAAGCTCAGGGCGATGCCGGACAGGGCCGAGCCCAGCCGGGACTGCGCGCTGCCGAGCAGCCACAGGACGAACGACCGGTTCCACAGGGAGGAGGGCAGGGGCATGGCGTCAGCGTGACGACGCCCAACCTGAACCAACACCCGCGTCTTCAGGTAGCCCTGCCGGAGCGTCAGGGCATGACGGTCACGTCCCCCCTTCCCCCGATCCGGCACGCGACGGCGGCGCAGGCCGCCCTGCTGCTGGACGTCACGCTGCGCGCCCTGCTGGGGCTGCTCATGACCACGCCCAGCACCGTCACCGAGGTGGCGCTCGCCCTGAAGGTGTCCCCCAACCGCGCGCAGTACCTGGTGGGCAAGCTGCAGCGCGCCGACATCGCCGTGATCACGGCGGTGGAGCCCCGCGCGGGGCGCGGGATGCGCCGCTACGGGGTGACGCCCCGCTGATTCATTCCCTTCGAGGTCACCCGTGCGGACACCCTGGACGCCTTCCTGGCCGCGCAGCTGATCCCGCGCGTGACGCGCATGATGACGTTGACGGCGCGGCAGATGCAGGAGCACGCAGACATCTGGGGGTACGGGCTGGAGCAGCATGACGTGACCGGCAGCAACCTGCGTCTGGGCGACGGGGACGGGCGGGTGAGCACCCTGTTTGCGGGCGTCGCCCCGCTGATGGCGAATGTCGCCACGCTGACCCTGACGGCCCGCCAGGCGCGGGAGCTCAAGGCCCGCCTGATCGCCCTGTTCGGTGAATATCAGGCGCCGGAGACCGGGGGCGAGTCCTACAGCGTCGCCGTGCTGCTCGTCACCGGCGACGTGGCGTGAGGTTCCCGGACGGAGGGCGGCCCCGGCCGGGCCGCCGTGAATCCAGCGCCACCACAGGAGCCCCCCCCGTCAGCGGTGGGCCTGTTCCGCGTTCCTGAAGGGGTGCTGAGCGTATCCTCCGTACCATGTCACACCCTGCCGGAGGAGAGGATCTGGTCAACCGGCACGACATGCTCGACGAGAGCCGCGCCCACACTGTCGTCGACACGTGGCGGCGCATCACCCAGGCGCTCGGCGACGCCGTGACCCCCGAGGCCGTCATCAACACCGTGGTGGACGAGAGTGTGCGGCTCCTCGGTGCGGATGCGGGCTCCGTCATGCTGGTGACCCCGGACGGCCAGCATCTGGAAATCAGAGGCACCACCGGGTACGATCCCGGCCGCGTCGAGGCGTGGCGCGTCCTCCCGCTGCAGCGCCGGACGCCCAGCACCGAGGCCTACGTCAGCCAGACCGCGATCCTGATCGAGCGTAGCGCGGAGGCCATCCAGGCGTACCCCGCCCTGCGTGAGGTGCTGGCGCAGGTCACGGGCAGTTTCGCGAGCCTGCCCCTCACCGTTCGCGACCAGACGCTCGGCGTCCTCGCCCTCTCCTTTTACACGGAGCGGCGGTTCGACGCCACGGACCGGGCATTCCTCAGCACGCTCGCCAACGTGTGCGCGCAGTCACTCCAGCGCAGCGCCGCCCGCGCCGAAGCGCACCTCCTGAACACCCGCCTGCAGTTCCTCGCTGAGGCCGGGGCCATCCTCAGCCGGTCTCTCGACCTCACCACCATCCTCGACAGCCTCGCCCGCCTGACGGTTCCGGACATCGCCGACTGGTGCGTGATCTACCTCCCGGACCCAGACGGCCGCCTCGAACCCGTGACCATCACCCATCAGGATCCGCAGATGGTCACCCTGCTCCAGCACTACACCCGACGCTACCCCACGCACGCCTCCGCGGACAGCGGCGTCGGGCGCGTGTACGCCACGGGCCAGCCGGAACTCGTGGCGACCATCACCGACGAGATGTACGAGACCGCCTCCATCCCGGAGGAGCACCGACGTGACCTGCGGCAGCTCCACCTGCGGTCCATCATCACCGTGCCCATGCTCGTGGCCGGCCGCCCCATCGGCGTCCTCGGGTTCGGCCGCACCACGGCGGCCCGAGCGTACACGCCGGACGATTTCGACTTCGCCCAGCAGGTCGCCGCCCGCGCCGGCAAGGCCGTCGAGAACGCCCGGCTCCACCGCGAATTGCAGCAGGAACTCACCGCCCGGCTCGCCATGCAGCAGGTTCTGGACGACACCAACGCGCACCTCGAAGACCGCGTCCGTGAGCGCACCGAGGAACTCCAGAACCTCAACGATGACCTGCAGGCGTTCGCGCACTCGGTGTCACACGACCTGCGCACCCCGATCCGGCACATCACCAGCTTCGCCGACCTGCTCTCACGCCACCTGCCCCCCGGAACCGACCGCGCCGCCCGCGCCCTCGACCAGATCAAGCACGGAGCCCACCGCCTGTCGGCCACCGTCGACGGCCTGCTCGTCCTGACGCGCTCCAGTCAGCAGCCCCTGAACTGCACGGACGTCGCCCTGGACGCGCTCCTGACCGACGTCATTGCCGACCTGGACGTCAGCGCGGCGCTCCACCCGGTCGAGTGGCGCATCGGCCCGCTCCCCACCATCCGGGGCGACGCCGCCCTCCTGGCCCTGGTCATGCAGAACCTGCTGCACAACGCCGTGAAGTTCACCGCCCACATTCCGCAGCCCGTGATCGATGTCAGCGCCAGCCACAGGGAGGCGACCACCTTCATCACCGTCCACGACAACGGGCCAGGCTTCGACCCCACGTACGCCCACAAGCTGTTCCAGCCGTTCCAGCGCCTGCATCATCCCGCCGAATTCGAGGGCACCGGCCTGGGTCTGGCGAACGTCCGCCGGATCGTCCAGCGCCACGGCGGCCACATCTGGGCGGCCAGCGCGCCCGGCCAGGGCGCCACCTTCACGTTCACGCTCCCCGACTGAACGCACCACCCGTGGCTGCCACGGACGCTGGGTGTTCCACGCGGAGTGGAACCGAGCTGCGTGGAAACCGGTGGCGCCGGCCACCTGTGGGTGCGGGCCGGAACCGGCCCGCACCGAAGGCGTGGCCCCACGTCCATCCGTTGATCACGCGGACACGGGAAGCCGCGTGGCCTGCCACGTGTTCACGTCGCACGGCCCGGCGGGAGTGATCCCACGCGGCCATGGTGGGTGCGGAGCGTCGCGGCATGGCACGCCGTGGGCCGCGGAGACCGCCGAGCGCTGCGGTTCCGTGGAGCCTGAGAACCCCCTTGGCACCATGATCGAAGGATGACGTCCCCGGCCGGGTTCTGGACGCGCCCTGGCGTACGCCACATGACCTAACCCGCCTCACCTGAGCGTGTGGGTGACCCTTTTCGCGCGATCACCGTGCAATCAAGCTCCGTTTCATACGGTGGCGTCGCCCCCACGGCAAGGAGGACGCCCCCATGACACGACGCACCCTGCTCAACGCCGCCCTGATCTCCCTGACCCTCACCGCCTGCGGTGGCGGCGGGAGCTCCACCCCCTCCGCCACCATCGCCTCCATCGACCTCACCCCCCCGGCCGCCACCGTGCCGATCGGCGACACCACCCCCCTCACCGCCACCGCCCGCGACGCCCAGGGCTCGGTCGTCCCGAACGCCGCCTTCACCTGGACGTCCAGCGCCGAGAATGTCGCCACCGTCACCGGCGGCGTCGTCACCGGCAAGGCCGCCGGCCGCGCCCAGGTGACCGCCACCGCTGCAGGCGTCACGAGCGCCCCCGCCGAGCTCACCGTGACCGCCCCCACCCCCGCCGCGGGCTTCACGCTGGCGGTGTCTGCGGACAAGCTGCCCGTGATCACCGGCACGAGCGCGTCCCTCACGGTGACCGTGACGCGCGACGCGGGCTTTACGGACGCGGTGGCCATCACCCTGAACGGCCTGCCGAGTGGTGCCACGGCCCCGACCGTCACCCTCCCGGCGGGACAGACGAGCGCCACCGTGACCGTGAGCGCTCCGCACTCCCAGCCGACGGAGGTGACGGTCGAAAGGCCGCCGACCTGATCCGGGCGGACGCGGCGCCGGGCACGGCACCCCTCCAGGCCCAGCAGTCGGCGCCCGGCAGCGCATGACCGGTTCACGCGCTCCCACCTCCGGCCCTGGCTCCGCCGCAGGAGGACGGCCGTTCCCATTCCACACAGGACTTCCGCGGCACACTCCCCTGCGCTTCGCCCTCGGCTTCACGCCCGTCACCGCCCTCGAGGCCTGTGGGGGCACTCCTTCGCCCACACGGTGGCCTCATAGCCGAATTCAGAGGCACACGGGGTTCCCTCACTGCCTCTAAATCGAGCGGAGCGAGCACCTGCAGGAGACAGCGGGTGCACGTGGAATCGAGGGGCATCGGTGTCGCCCCCCAACGGATCTGAAACCCGCTGTCAGCTCACCGTTCCCTCCAGCCCGCCTTCGTGACCCTGCACCTGACGCCGGGCGGCGAGGTCTCCACCTTCGTGGATCTCAAACGCGAGGCAGGGATCGCGGACACCGTGCAGATGACCTTCGGGTCCCTCCCCGCCGGGTTCACCCAGGAGGGGACGCGCGGCGCCGCCGACAGCGACTGCTCGGTGCGGCTGGATGCTGCCGAGAACGTCGCTCCCGGCACGTATACCCTCACGCCCGTTGGCACGACGGACGCAGGCGTTCAGACCGCCGCCCGGAGCCCGCAGGCGACCGACGGCGACGGCCGGGCCAGCGTCGACGGCCTGGGCGTGGGCTCCGGGCCGAGGCCCGGCCTGACCGCCGACGCGCAGGGCCGGGGGCCACCCGCGGGCACGAACGGTGCGGGATTGGCAGTCGCCCGGCTGAACGCGAACGGCCCGCCAGATCTCAGCGTCCGTGGGAACGGCCAGACGGCGGTTCCCGTGACCGGGCAGGACGGCGGCACAGCCCCCGCCGTGAGCGGCGGGACGCTCACCAGCCCAGCACCGTGAAGACCGCCGACGTCGCTGCAGTGCGGCGGCACGCCGATGGATCTCTGGAGCAGGCTTCGGAACCGGAGGGCCCTTCCGCTTCGGGTGTGAGCGGTTCTCCGGGAGCGGTGTTCTGGGACGGGAGGAGCGCTTCACCGCCGCCAGCGCCCGGCCCGGCGGCAGGGTACGGGTGGCGATCGCCCGCCAGCTTGCCTCTGCACGGTTCACGCCCTGAGCGCAGGGAGCAGGGCGGACGGGGAAGGCCGGAGCCGCCCTTCCGTTCGCCGACCACGCGTGGATGGGCGACGGGTGTGACAAGGGGCGGGCGTCCGGGCACGGGCGGCGTCCAGACCCTCAGGTGCCCTGCCCTTCAGGCCTCCGCTTTGCCGTGTCCCGCCACCTCATGACGGCAGCCTGCCGATGGTGACGGCGGTGGCCGGCGGAACCTGTCGAGACCGGGGGACGCGGCACCCATGCCGCCGGGCCGCGGGGATCGATCCGACAGGTCTGGCCGGGCGGTGCCGCTGTCTCGTCCGTGAACGCTCCGTGTGGACGCGCACGACCGTGCAGGTCGTGGACGGCCGCGAGCACGACCTGCACCTGCTGCACATCTCCGGCGACGAGCGTGCAGCGTTCGAGGAGAACCGCTGGAGGTTCGTGTTCCTCACCCTGTCGCCCCTGATCGGCCTGACGGTGACCTCCGCGCGCAGCTGACGCGGCCTGTGAGGGAGCCGTTCGTGATGTACGCGTACGTGAAGAGGGAGATCGAGGAGGTCGCGCACGTGGGACTCGCTGCGGAGGACGCTGCTCGCCGGCGCCGTCACGCGGTTCCGGAGGGATCCAGGCTTACATCAAGCACGCACCATCGCCGGGCCGGCACCACGGCGGCGACGTGGGTATCCTGCGCCGTCCCGTCGGCCTCGGCGTGTCCGGCCAGTGACCGCCTCACCACGGCGGTGGGCACCGCCCATCCGGAGCCGAGAGTGACGGTCGCGTCGTCGTCGCCCGGGTTGAACACCTGCAGGCTCAGCTGGTCGGCGCGCGGACGGCTGAGCCGGGTCAGACGGACACCGCCGAGGTCGAGCGCGACGAGGGTATCGGGCAGGCCGGGGCGGGACGGCACGGCGTCGAAGACGTGGATCTCGGGGCGGCTGATGAGCTGCGGCGCACGGGCCGCGCTGGCCACGACGGGCTCCGCGCCGTGGAAGGCCAGGGTGAAGGTGAAGCGAAGCTCCCCGGCCTGATCGGCCTTGAAGTTGGTGTCCCAGTAGTTGTTCGTCAGCCACGCGTTCAGGGTGGCCTGTGGATGTGGGGCGGGGCCGGTGCCGTCGAAGCGTCCGAAGGTGTAGCCGCCGATCTGCCACAGCGGGGCGTCCGGCGTGCCGATGGTCACGCCCGCGTGGTCGTCCTGCATCCTCAACCAGTCGAGCGTGGTCACGTAGTGCCGGCTGCTCCCGGGGAGCTGCTCCCGGTCGAACTCCACGACGGCTCCGGCCGTCTCGAAATGGGTCACGGCAGCGTCGTCCAGCCCGAGTGGGAGGTGCAGGTAATAGCTGCGTGGCCGGCTGTCCGGCAGGAGGTGGAGGGTGACGTCCATGTGGACGAGGTTCTCGCCAGGATGCAGGCGGTACACGGCCGTGGCGCGCTCCCCACGCTCGAACTGGAGGTGCTGGGTGAGTTCGGCCGCGCCCGGCTGCTGGGACGCGGCCGACTCCAGCACCGCACCGGGCTGCCGGACGGCCTCCCACTCGGGATGCCACGCGCCGTGCATGTCGAACGCGTCCCACTGCGGCGGGCCGAAGATCGCGCTGCGCCGCTCCTGGGCGGGAGACTCGAGCACGACCTGACCGAGCGCCTGCCCGGCCCGGCTCCATTCGCGGCCCCCGACGCGGACGCTCCCCAGACCGCCACGGTCGTCGAGCTGGAGTGTGACGAGGCCGTTGGTGATCTCCCGCTCCGAGAGCTTGACCGCCTCCGGCACCGCGCGCAGCGCGTCGTCCGGCGACACCGCGCCGAGGCCGGTCGGCGGGGTCGGGACGGTGGCGGCGACGTCGCCGTCCGCGTGCAGAGGGAGGATGGCATACCCGGCCCCCGGGAGGGTCACCGGCCCGACCCAGCGCTCCTGGCCCTTGCGGCCGTTCCACTCGACATCGAACCGCTGGGCGAGGTGGTAGGCGTTGTCCGCGTACCGGGCGGCGTTGACCGGCACGCGCAGCATGGTCGTGACCGGGTGGGCCAGGGGGTTGTACGCGAGCAGGCACGGCCCATCACCGGGAAGGTGCTGCGCGAGCGCGTGCAGCGCGTCACGCTTGAGGTAGCGGGCGAGGGTGGCGCCCTTGTAGGCGTATTCGAGTTTGTGGCTCAGCTGGATGGCCGTCTCGTCACTGTCGGCGCTGGCCGCCGACCAGTCCGCGCCCCAGGTGTGCTCGGCGTACAGGGTGAGCTGATCCGTGGCGTCCTGGGCCAGGGCGGCGAAGCGGGGGGGCGCGGGCGTCCAGGCCTGCACCTGGTGGGCGGTCGTCAGGTCGCGCTGGCCCTGCAGGTGCAGGCGCGTCTCGCGGGCGGTGCTGCCTGCGCCGAAATTCCACCAGTCCGTCCAGTCGCCGCGCTGGGTGGTGATGCGCTCGGGCGGTTCCTGGCGCAGGCGGTCGAGGTACTGCGTGACGGTCGCCAGGCGCATGCGCACCGGATGTCCGGTGGCGTTCCAGGCCTCGACGAAGTCCGGCAGGCCGGCGTCCGGGAGGTCGTTGTCGGAAAAATACAGGTTGGTGGGCTGCACGCCGAACACGTCCAGCGCGTACCCGTACGCGTGCAGCGCGGCCAGGTACCGGTCTGTGGCGGGGATGGCCTCGTCGACCGGGCCGCCGATCCGCATGGCCCGGTTCGGCGTGGAGTGGTAGTGCGGGCCATTCCACGCGAGGACGGTGCCGCCATCGGGCGCCGCCCAGTGGAACGCGCCGGGCCGGGGCGATACGGCGCGCCCGAAGTGCTCGTTGATGGCCATGGTGAAGCCGTCGATGCCGTGGTCGCGCATGAGCTGCACCGCGCCCCACGGCAGGCCGTCCACGTCGCACTGCATCGCGCTGCGGATGGTCAGGCCCTCGGCCCGCAGCAACTCCGCTTCCCGGAACTGGTCGGCGAACACGCCGTGGTCGGCCAGGGGCGTCATGTTCCAGCGGAACGCCCCGACGTCCAGGAGGCCGGCCCGCCCGGCCGCCAGGAAGCGTTCCCGCTGCCGGGGCGGCGCGTGCCGCCACCAGTCCCACGCGATGCCGGCCATCTCGACCGTCCAGCGGAAGCGGGCGTCGTCGGGGCGGTCCCGGTGGCGGTCGATCAGGTCGAGGACGTCGTCGATGTAGCGGCGGTGCAGTTCGAACACGATCGGCTGCGGGTGCGTGAAGCCGATGTCGGTGTGCGAGTGGTGGATCAGCCAGATTTCCTTGACCATGGGGTTCCCCTGCAGACCGGCACCTACTCGCCGGCGTTGGTGAGCTGAAGGCCACCGATGAAGTACCGCTGCAGCGCCACGAAGAGCAGCAGCGTGGGAGCGCTCGACATCAGCGCGGCGGTGATCAGGGTGGGCGCGGTGATGCTGCTGTACGTGCCGGACAGCCCGGCCAGGGTGGTCATCATCGGCCGCACGTGGTCGGACTTGGACAGGATCAGGCCGAACAGCAGGTCATTCCAGATGGCGGTGAACTGGAACAGGATCAGCACCAGCGCGGGCGCGACGGCCAGCGGCATCATGATCCGCCAGAACAGCCGCCAGTTGTCGCAGCCGTCGAGCTTGGCCGCTTCCTGGATCTCCCACGGAACGCCGGTGAAAAAGGCGCGCATGACGAAGGTGCAGAAGGGAATGGCGTACGCGACGTAGAACAGGATCATCCCGGCGCGCGTGTCGTACAGGCCTGTGGTGAGGTACGCCTTGTACAGCGGGATGAGCAGCATCTGGGCCGGCAGGATGGTGCCGCCGTAGATGAGCATGAACCACCCGAAACTGAATTTCAGCCGCAGGCGGGTGATGCTGAAGGCCGCGAAGGCGCCGAGCACCACGGCGATGAGGGAGCTGACGGTGCCGTACAGCAGGCTGTTGGCAAAGCCGGTGGCCACGCCAGCGCGCCACACGGCCTGGGCGTTCTCCCACAGGTGGCTCGTGCGGGGCGGCGTCCACACGGTGGTGTTGAAGTACTCCTCGCCGCTCTTGAAGGCGTTCATGCCCACGACCACAAACGGTAGGGCCCAGAACACGAAGATCAGGGCGCCGAGGAACATCAGGAAGATCACGCGGGCCCGGAGGGCCGGGCGGGCGGCGCGTGGCGTGGCCGTGGTCATGACGCCTCCTGGCGGAAGGTGGTGCGCAGGTAGCTGTAGGAGAACACCAGCGCGATCACCGAGATGACCACGGCGATGGCCGCGCCGTAGCCCTGGTGGAACAGCGCGAAGCTCTCGCGGTACATCGTGACGGCGAGCGTCTCGGACGTGCGGGCGGGCCCGCCCTGGGTCATCACCCAGATGAGGTCGAAGGTCTTGAAGCCGTTGATGGCGGCCATCAGGACGTTGATGGTGATGAAGGGGCTGAGCATGGGGATGAGGATGCGGCGGGTGTACGTCCAGCCGCTCGCGCCGTCGATCTTCGCGGCCTCCAGGGGCTCGTTCGGCAGGCCCTGCAGGCCAATCAGGAAGATCATGAGGTTGGTGCCGGTCGCCTGCCACGTGTACGCGGCGATCATCGACCAGGTGTTCTGCGGGGACTCGAACAGCCAGCGGTGCGTGAGGCTGCCGAGGCCCAGCCACTGCAGCAGCAGGTTGAGCAGCCCGTTGTTGGCGTCAAGGACGTACCCGAACAGGATGGCGGCGACCGTGCCGGAGATGGTGTACGGCAGGAAGACGCTGCTCTTGAACAGGGCCGCCCCGGGCAGGCGCTCGAGCAGCAGCGCGAACGCGAAGCCGAGGCCGACGGGCAGCGTGACGGCACCGACCACCCACAGCAGCGAGTTGCGCAGGGCGTTGAGCGTGTTCGGGTCGGCGAGGAACGCGCGGTAGTTGGCCAGACCGACGAAGCGCGGCGCGTTCAGGCCGTTGGCGTCCGTGACGCTCTGCCACAGGGTGGAGACCATCGGGTAGAGCATGAACAGCGTGACGAACAGGGCGGCGGGCACCACGTAGAAGTACGGCTGGAGCCGCTGCGACCACGCGCCGCGCGCCGGCACGCGGCGCGCGGCGTGCGCTGAGGGAACCACTTTCTGCATGGGAAGCCTCGCTGGCCTGGACGGTTCACGGCGTGAACGCGGCGGCCGGGGGGGAAGCGGGTGGGGGGCCGGGACGGCGCGGCCCCCCGTCCCTCACTTGTGTGTCGACCAGTACGCGTCGGCCAGTTTCTGCAGGTTGGCCTGCACGGCACCCTGGGTGCGCGGATCGAGCATGAACTTGGCGAACTCGTCCACGCCCGGCTCGATGATCTCGGTGGGCGTCGCTTCCCAGATGCGGTTGAGGAGGGTGTAGTCGCGGGCCTTGAGCTGCGTGACGAGGCTTCTGGTCAGGGCGCTGTCCGGCGTGGACTTGAGGTTCACGGGGCTGAAGCTCTGCAGGTTCGTCCACAGCGTCTGGGCCTTGGTGCCCATCCACGCGTCCGCGAGTTTCAGGGCGGCGGCCTTGTTGGCGCTGTTCTTGGGCACCACGATCGGGCTCGATTCACTGATCAGGGCGGGGGTGGTGCCGGGCGTCATGCTCGGCAGGATGAACACGCCGAAGTCGGTGTTGGCCTTGGCGCCGGCCGCCACGAGTTGCGGCGTCATCCAGTCGCCGTTGAGGATGTTGGCGATCTTGCCCTGCGCGAACTGGCGCTGCATGGCGCCGGGTTTGCTGGCGTCGGTGCTGAGCGTGGGATCCGACAGGTAGCCCTTCCTGATCCAGTCGGCCCAGGTGGTGAAGACCTTCGTCACGGCCGGATCGGTGTACTTGATCTGCCCCACCATCAGCTTGTTGTAGGCCGCCGGATCGGAGTTCGCGAGGAACTGCTCGAACCAGATGAACGACTGCCAGCGCCCGTCGACCGTCTGGGCGAAGGGCGTGACGCCGGCGGCCTTGAGCTTGTCGTTGTTCTGCAGGAGCTGCGCCCACGTGGTGGGGGGCGTGATGCCGACCTTGGCGTACACGGCCTTGTTGTAGTACACGACCCAGTACGCGACGTTGTTCGGCACGCCGTAGATCTTGCCGCCGAAGGTGAAGGGCTTCGCGGCGTCCGCCTTGTACTCGCCACTCTTGATGTACTTCGTCCACAGCGGCGTGAGGTCCTCGAGCTGCCCGGAGTCCACGAGGTCTTTCATGCGGTACCCGGACCACCACGTGAACGCGTCCGGGGGCCGGCGCGCGGACAGGGCCGTGCGGACGGCGGCCTGATAGGAGGTGGTGTCGGGATAGCGCACCTGCTTGAAGTCGATGCCGCCCGGGCGCAGGGCGTCGGCGACCTTGGTGTAGCTCGCGCCCCAGTCGGCGGCCTTGTCGTTCCACAGTTCCAGGGTGGCGGCGCCGGCCGTGGACAGACAGGCGGCGGTCAGCAGGATGATCGGGCGGGTGGGGACACGCATGGTGGAACCTCCAGGGTGGGGGGCGGGAGCGGCGGACGGGCGGTCGGGGCGGGCGCGGGGTGGACTCAGGGCGGGGTGGCGGAGCGGGCCGTCACGGCTTCGGCCGGGCCGGGGATCGCCCGGGCGGCCGCGGCCGCGCCGAGCAGGTTCGCGTCGTCGAGGAGCGTGCTCCGGGCGAGCGTCATGGTGGGCAGGACGTTCGCCAAGGCCGGCGCGAACAGCGGCCACGCGCGGGCGATCTGGCCGCCGAAGACGATCACGTCCGGGCCAAACCGTTCGGCCCAGGGGGCGAGCACCGTGCCGAGGTCGTGGCCGAAGTCGTGGAACACCTGGCGTGCCCGGGCGTCGCCCTGCGCCGCGCGCGCCGCGATCTCTCGCGCGTCGAGCGCGTCGCCGCCGCTGGCCACGTGGGCGCGCCGCAGGCCCGGGCCGCTCAGGTGGTCGTCGGCCACGCCGCCGCGCACCGGCAGCAGGCGCACCTCGCCGCCCGGGGGCACGTCCGGGCCACCGGTGACGGGCTGGCCGTCGGCGATGAAGCCGCTGCCGAAGCCGGTGCCGAGGGTGATGCCGATGACCCGCCGGGCCCCCTGGCCGTGGCCGGCCGCCGCCTCACCCAGGGCGAAGGCCACGGCGTCGTTGACGTAGGTGAGTGGAACTGTCGCCAGGGGCGACGCGGGCCACCGCGCCCGCAGGCCGGCGGTGACGTCGTGGCCCGCCAGGGCGGCCAGTTTGCCCTCGTAGTGGGCGATGCCGCCGGGGTAGTCGAAGGGGCCGGGGATGGCGCACGCGACCCGCGCGCACGGCGTGGTGCCGGCGGCCGCGCGGGCCGCGCCGGCCCACGCGTCGAGCAGGCGGTCGGCGCTCCACCCGCTGTCCACGGCGTGCCGCACCACGGTGTCCCGGAGGACGCCCGCCGGGCTGACCTGCGCGGCAGTGACGTGGGTGCCGCCGATATCGAGGGCGAGAACGGAACGGGACATGGCGGCTCCTGGTGACGCGTCACGGGTGAGGAGGACGGGGGGCGGCGCGGGGGCCGACCAGACTTATTTGTAAGTAACTTGATTTATTCTGAGATGCTACGCTGGCTCTTGTCAAGCCGCCCCACCCTCGCCGCCACGCCCGGAGCCCCCATGCTGTCTGGAACCAACGTCGAATATGCCCACCAATACAACAAACGCATCATCCTGGAGACCATCCGGCAGCACGACACCATCTCCAAGGCGGAGCTGAGCCGCCACACCGGCCTGACGACCCAGGCCATCAGCAACATCGTCGAGCGCTTCCTCGATGCCGGCATCGTGGAGGTGCGCGGCAAGCAGTCCAGCCGCCGCGGGCAGCCGGCCCAGTTGCTCGGTCTGCGCGCCCAGGGCGGGTACTCCGCCGGGCTGCACCTCGACCGTGACCACCTCACCGGCGTCCTGCTCGATCTTTCCGGGCACCCGCTCGCCCGCACCCACCTGGAGTGGCACGTGCCCACGCCCGATCAGGCGCTGCCCGAGGTGCTGCGCGCCCTGCAGGCGCTCCTCGACCACGCCGGTCTGGAGGAGCGGCAGCTGTGGGGCGTCGGCATCAGCCTGCCGGGCCCGATCGAGGCCCAGTCCGGGCGGCTGATGTCGCCGCCAAACCTGCGAGGCTGGAACGGTACCGTTCCCCGCGCGTGGCTGGAGCAGCGCACGGGTGTGCCGGTGTACGTCGAGACGGACTCGACCGCCGCCGCGATCGGCGAACGCTGGTTCGGAGCTGGGCGGCCGTATCAGAACCTCTTCTACATCTACCTGGGCATGGGGGTCGGCGGCGGCCTGCTCGCCGACGGCCAGCCGTTCCGCGGCGCGACCGGTGCCGCAGCCATGTTCGGGCATACCCCCGCCGGCTCCGAACAGCGCCCCTGCCCCTGTGGCGGCACCGACTGCCTGGAACTGTACCTCTCCATCCCGGCGCTGCTCCGCGACCTCCAGCCCGCCCTCGGTCCCGCGTTGACGCTGGAGGACGTCGTCACCTCGCTCGGGCGGGGTGAGCCCGCCGTGTCCGCGTGGCTGGATCACGCTGCCGACCGGCTCGCCCGCAGCGTCGCCGGCGTCAAGGCGCTGCTCGACCCGGAGGTGGTCATCATGGGCGGCCGGTGGCCTGCCCCGCTGCTCGACGCCCTGCTCACCCGGACGCGAGCAGCCACGCAGCGCTACGAGCCGAAGATCGTGGCCCCCACCCGGATCCTGGCCGCCGAACTGAGCGACGACGCGGCCCTCGGGGCCGCCACCATCGCCCTGTTCAACTCCGTCACGCCCTACACCGAAGTCATGATGAAGGTCAGGCACCCGGGCGGCCCCGCCACCTCGCCGCACTGACCCGCCCCGAGGAGACCGCGTGCCCCGTCCTGACCCCGCCCACAGCCGCTACGATCGGCAGCCCACCATCCCCGTCCCCGGCCACGCGGCACACGCCGGCGCCGACGCCGTGTGCCGCGCGCTGGCCACGGCCGCCGCCGAACGGGCAGTCCCGATCCTCGTCATCGACACCTACCCCGGCACCGACCTGGACGCGCTGGTGACGGCGGCAACCACTGGCCTGCCGGACTACACCCTGATCAATGTCGAGGACGCCGCCCTTGCCCCGGACATCCTGACCGCGCGGCTGGAGCGCTTCCTGACGCCAGACCGGGTGTTCGGCGTGATGGCCCCCCACGACCTGCTGGAGTTCTACGACGCCACGCACCTGGCGGCACTCCGCACCCGAATCGCCCGCGCCACCGGCCCCACCCTGGTGTACGGCTGGGGCGCGGCCCTCGCCGCCCCGGCGGCGGCCGTGGTGGTCGTCGCGGACCTGGCCCGCTGGGAGATCCAGCAGCGTCAGCGGCGCGGGCAGCCCAACTGGCACGCCGACAACGCCGACGACGACGCGCTGAGGAAATACAAGCGCGGCTACTTCATCGAGTGGCGGGTGGCCGACCGGCACAAACAGCGCGTGTTCCCGCACATGGACTTCTACCTCGACGTCAACGACCCCGCGCAGCCTGTGCTGATCGACCGGGCGGCATTTGACGCCAGCCTGCGCGTCACCGTCGAGCGGCCCTTCCGGCTCGTGCCGTTTTTCGATCCCGGCGTGTGGGGCGGCCAGTGGATGAAGGCCGTGTGCGGCCTCGACCCCACGCCCCCCAACTACGCGTGGGCCTTCGACGGCGTCCCAGAGGAAAACAGCCTGCGGTACGCCTACGGCTCCGTCACGCTCGAGATGCCGGCCATGAACGTGACGCTGCAGCGACCGCTGGAGCTGCTCGGTCCCCGCACGTACGCCCGCTTCGGCGCGGAATTCCCGATCCGCTTCGATTTTCTCGACACCATGCAGGGCGGCAACCTGTCACTCCAGGTGCACCCCATGACCTCCTACATCCAGCAGCAGTTCGGCGTGGCGTACACCCAGAACGAGAGTTATTACCTCCTCGACGCCGCCGAAGGAGCCGTCGTCTACCTTGGCCTGCAGGAGGGAACGGATCCAGACCGGATGCTGGCCGACCTCGACGCCGCCCAGACCACGGGCCAGTTCGACGCCCTGCAGTACGTCAACGCCATCCCGGCCCGCCCCCACGACCACTTCCCGATTCCAGCCGGAACCGTCCACTGCTCGGGGGCCGGCGCGATGGTGCTCGAGATCTCCGCCACGCCGTATATCTTCACGTTCAAGCTGTGGGACTGGGGCCGCGTGGGCCTAGACGGTCTCCCCCGCCCCATCCACCTCGAACATGGGCGCGCCAACATCCAGTGGAACCGGGACACCGCCTGGGTGCAGCGCCACCTCCTCGGCCTGACCGAGGAAGTGGCCCGCGGTGACGGCTGGGTGGAGGAGCGTACGGGACTCGACGATCTGCAGTTCATCGAGACGCGCCGCCACTGGACGAGCGCCCTGGTCGCCCACCACACTGCCAACACGGTGAACGTGCTCAACCTCGTGGCCGGCACCGCCGCGATCGTCGAGAGTCCCACGGGACGCTTCGAGCCCTTCACTGTGCATTACGCCGAAACCTTCATCGTGCCGGCCGCCGTCGGTGCCTACACGATCCGCCCCGCGGTGGCCGGGGAACGCGTCGCGACGCTCAAGGCCTTCGTGCGCGGCTCAGCGGAAGCGTAACGGCCGGCTCGGCACTCTGCAGGTGGTGGACGGCTGAGCGACCACAGTTCTGGCACCTTAAAGTGCGTCTGATAAAGGTCAGAGTGGGTCTTTTGCCAGTCGGCGCACCATCATCCGGATCATGACTTCGTACACCAGGTTCTCCGCAGTGTCCACCAGCGCTTCGTAGTCTTTCGCCATCCGCCTGGACGTGCCCAACCATGCGAACGTCCGCTCCACCACGACTCGTAGACGTGCGTCTTTTGGTGCCCAGGTACCCTGCCAGCCCGACCAGGGATGCTTCACGATCTCCAGCGTCCAGCCCAGGTACGTTTTGATGTCGCCCGCCGGTTTGCCGGTGTATCCCGCGTCGGCCCAGACGTGTTGCATGCGCGGAAAGACGTTCGGCAGATCGCGCAGCAGCAAGACCGCGCCGGCACGGTCTTGGATGTCCGCCTCATGCACCGTGATGGCCATCAACGTGTGAAGCCAAGGTGCGGCCAGGTGAGATTTTCCCCCGGTTGACCGCGTGGTGCTCGTCCAAGGTGTCTCCTCGGGATGCTGCACACACCTGACCCTGCAATCCCATCGGCCGACCCGGCGGCAGGAACGCAGCCAGCTCGGCTTCACAGGGCGGCAGACTCAAGAATTCCTCGCACTGCAGGCTCGACGCTCGCATCGTTGCCAGCACACCCGAACGACCGTCCCTACTGCCTCCGACGAAGCAATCAACCTGCAGCGCAGCTGCTCTGGCGAGACGCGGCGCAGCAGGCGGCTTGAACATCAAGCCGCCTGCTGAGCTACTCCAGCTCCACGGAGGTTAGGTTGCCAGAACCCACCCGAGGGTGGTGTTACTCGCTCGAGCCATATAAACGGGTTTCTTTGTTGCCCAGTGCCGCATCGATGGCCGCCATCACCTCGTCGGTGAGCTGAGGAACCACCTCGAGCGCGGAAAAATTCTCCACCACCTGGGTGACCTTGGAGGCACCCGTAATTACGGTGCTCACATGTGGATTCTTGACGCACCAGGCCAGGGCAAGCTTCGGCAAGGTCGTGCCCAGGTCGTCGGCAATCTTGGCCAGGCCACGGACTTTGACCAGGTTGGTCTGGCCTTCTTCACTCTCGAGCCTGGCTTTCAACCATTCGTACCCGGGCAGGTTCATGCGGGTGTCATTCGGAACCACATCGTTGTACTTGCCGGTCAGCAGTCCGCTTGCCAGCGGCGACCAGACCGTGGTGCCCAGCCCGAGCGTGTCCGGGCGGTACAGGCGACGGTATTCGACCTCGACCCGGTAGCGGGTGAGCATGTTGTATTGCGGCTGCTCCATGGTTGGGGGAACCAGGTTGTATTGGCGGGCAACCGCGTAGGCTTCCATCAATTCCTGCGCCGACCATTCACTCGTTCCCCAATACAACACATCCCCGCGCTGGATCAGTTCGGTCATGGCCCGCACCGTTTCTTCGATGGGCGTCGTGCGGTCTGGGCGATGACAGAAGTACAGATCCAGGTACTCACATTGCAGGCGTTCGATGGCCTGGTAGCACGCCTCGTAAATGTGCTTGCGCGAAAGTCCCCGCTGTGTCGGCGCTGGGTTTTCGACCGCTCCGCCGAACACTTTGCTCGACACGATGTAGCTGTCGCGCCGCCAGCCCGCCTTGGCCAGTGCCTGGCCCATGATGGTTTCCGCCTGGCCTCGGGCGTACACCTCGGCGTTGTCGAAGAAATTACATCCGCGGTCGTAGGCGGCGGACATCAGCTCCAGCGCACTGTTCGCATCCAGTTGCGTGCCAAAGGTCACCCAGGCACCGAAGGAGAGCTCGCTGACCTGCAACCCAGATTGGCCCAATCGACGATATTCCATAGCGTCACCTCGCGTTCCACCCTAAGCCTCAGCAGCGCAACTGTTCTTGACCGCAAGTTTAAACATGCCCTCAAGCTCAGTGGTGTTCGCATCAGGGTGCCGAGCCGACCGGCACCCGCCGACGGGCTTCAACCGGCTCTCCCCTGACGC
Source organism: Deinococcus sp. AB2017081 (assembly GCF_034440735.1). Lineage (NCBI taxonomy): Bacteria > Thermotogati > Deinococcota > Deinococci > Deinococcales > Deinococcaceae > Deinococcus > Deinococcus sp. AB2017081. The sequence goes on from NZ_CP140100.1 coordinate 94,642, forward strand.
TGCCGTTCAGCTCCTTGCACGTTCCCAGCTGCGCCACCGGCCGGTGGAGGCCATCGCCACGTCCGCCCTGCGGCAGGCCGAGGATCCACGTCAACAGCGGTCGAGGCCGCCGAACGGCTGTCCATGACGCGGGCCGGGCACGTCGCGCTGTGGGTCTCTCTCGCCCAGCTGCGGATCCTGCATCAGGCGTTGGGTTGGGAGGAGTGGCGTTCCTGACCGTCCCGGTGCACACTACAGGCACCCGCTTCCGAGCCCTTGCCACGCGTGGTGGGCCATGCAGGGAAGCAGCGCCGCGCACAAGCCGGGCACGCGGCCATGGGCTGGGCGGCCACCAGCAGGCCACGTAGACTGCCGCGCCGCCCCCCGCACCACCCTTGCCTTCGAGACTGAGACCGCGCCCCTCGAGCGCCGCGGTCGCTGTGTGCCGTCACGTCGGCGTTGAAGACGTGGCCGATGTCGACAATCAGTGAGGTTCCCAGGATCGCCCGTCCTGCCGAGGGGTCAGCCCTGCAGGCGGCGGACGAGCACCATGAGCAGCGGCCGCCAGCGCCACAGCCATCCGGGCAGGTCGAGCGTATCGGCCGCGTAGGGCTCACCCCACGCGGCGCAGTCGGCGAGGATGGCCAACTGTGGCGCGGCGCGGGCCCATGTCTCCAGCCGCGCGATGGCGTGGTGCGCGCGGTGAGGGTGACCCAATTGCGGTGCCAGTTGATCTGCAAATCTCAACGTACTTCAGCCTGCCTGGTTCAGGCGGGCGAATTCGTTCGGTGAGCGTCCACCGAGCGACGTATGCGGACGAACGTGGTTGTAATCCACCCGCCAGGTCGAGAGGACGGCTCGAGCCTGTTCCAAGCTCTGGAACCAGTGGAGGTTCAGGCACTCGTCCCAAACTCGGCCATTGAAACTCTCGATGTGGGCGTTCAGGGCGGGCTTTCCAGGTCGAATGAACACGTGATGGATGCCGGTCTCGTGCGTCCAGATGTCGAGGGCTTTGCCTGCGAATTCCGGCCCGTTGTCCGTGAGGATGGACGCCGGCCGCCCTTTGAAGCGGATGACGTCGGTGAGCTGGCGAATGACATCGAGCCCGGTGATGGAAACGCCGGCATACATGACCAGACACTCGCGGGTAAAATCGTCCACAACGTTCAGGACGCGAAACCGCTGCCCCGAGGCCAACTGATCCGCCATGAAATCGAGACTCCAGCGCTGATTGGGAGCAGAAACCTGTGGTTTCTGCTGACGTTCGCCGAGGGCAAGCTTCCGGCGAGCGTTCTGCCTGACCGCCAGCCCCTCAGCGCGGTAGACCCGGTAGACGCACGTGTGATTGATCCACACGCCGTCCCGCCTCAGCAGCAGGTACAGACGTCGATATCCGAAACGCGGTCGCTCGGCGGCCAGGGTACGAAGACGCTCGATCAGCACGAGGTCGTTCACCCTCTTGGGGCTCTTTCTTCGTTGCGTGGTTCTCGAGAAGCCCAGCACCCGGCAGGCCCGACGCTCGCTGACGTCGAACGAGCCTTGCAGCAGACCAACCATCTGGTGTTTTAGCGGCGTCTGCGCCTGGGACGTCGTCCCAGGCGTCACCACTTTTTTCCGACGACTTCCTTGAGCATAGCATTGTCCAACGACAGATCAGCGACGAGCGTCTTCAAACGGCGATGTTCGTCCTCCAGCTGGCGGAATTTTCGGGTCTCATCCTTGGACATGCCGCCATACCGGGCGTTCCACCGGTAGATGGTCGTCATCGCGACTCCATGGAGTCGCGAGAGATCGCTGATGGCCGTGCCGGCCTCACGCTGCAAGGGGATGTCGAGGATCTGCTGCTCGGTGTACCGTGTTCCCTTCATGCGTCTCCCAGAGTGCCACTGGATTTGCAGTCAGGTTGGCACCGGAAGTGGGGGGAGGGTCACCGCGTCACCCGAACCCAACACCTTGCCACAACCGGTCGGCGGGTGACGTGCACAGCGTCGAGGGGGCGCCACCACCTGCCATCGGCCTGACCACGGCCTGCAACTGTCGTGCCAGGTGGAGCTTGTGGCGGCCCGCCCACGCGACCTGGAGGCACAGCGCCCTGGCGGTTCGCTGACGCCCAAATCATGCAGGATCGACATGCCCACATCCAGCACGGCGCCGCCTGGCCGCCCACGGAGTGCGACGGACAGTACTCTGGTGGCCGCGATATGACTTCCCAGCCCCCCCCCCAGCCCGACCCGCTCTTCCGTGAGGGCGGTGACCTGGGGGCACTCATGCGGGCCCATGACTGGGCCTCCACGCCCCTCGGGCCGTCCCACACGTGGCCGGAGGCGCTGCGCACGTGCGTGCATCTCCTGCTCGCGTCCAGACAACCGATGTACCTCGCATGGACGCCTGATCTCATCGCCCTCTACAACGACGCCTACCGCACCATTCTCGGTACCGACAGGCACCCAGCCGCCCTGGGCGCCCGCACCGCCGACATCTTCGGCCGCGACGGGTACTCTGACCTCAAGTTGGTATTTGACGCTGCACTGCGTGGGGACGGTGCCGCGTTCGAGAACCTGCTGGTTCCCCTGATGCGCCATGGGTACTTGGAAGAGCGCTATTTCGATGTCAGCTACACTCCGGTGTACGTTGATGAGCGCGTCGAGGGCGTGTTCTCCACGGTGACTGAAACCACTGAACGGGTGCTCTCGGAGCGCCGTACCCGCTCCCTCGCGGCCCTGACCGCCGACCTGCTTGGTGCCACGACCCCACAACAGGTCGTGCAGGCGGCGCAGGATGTCGCCGAGCACAATCCCCACGACCTGCCGTGTCTGCTGCTGTACGTGCCCACTGCGGGGGGGGACTTCCACCTCGGCGGCGCGGCCGGGCTGAGCGACGAGCAGGTGGCGGTCTGGCAGCGCGCGTCCCACCCCTGGCTGGGCGTGCGCGAGGAGCGCGTGGTTCCGGTGCCGTCCCTGACCGCAGGGTCATGGCCAGCGTCCGTCACGCAGCTGCTGGTGCTGCCACTCACCCTGTCAGGAGTGGCCCAGCCGTTGGGAGTGCTTGCCGTCGGTCTGAATCCGCACAAACATCTCGACACGGTGTACCGGAACTTTCTGCAGCTGTGCGGCGGGCAGCTCGCGTCGGCCCTCCACACGGTTCGGCTTGCTGCGGAATTGCAGCGTCAGCATGCTGAGCTTGACGCGCGTACCCGGGCCCTGGGGGCCTTCGAGGAGTGGACGCGCGACCTCACCATCGACCTGAACCCCGATGACCTGATCGGACGGGCTCAGGCACGGATCGGCAGTCTGATCCCTCTGGATGTGGCCGTGTACTACGAGCGCGAGGGCGAGTACTGGGTCGTGCGGCGGATGCGCGGCGAGTATGGCAATGCAGAGCTCCAGCGCGCCCACGAGCAGGGCCTGCCACACGCGACCACCGGCAATCTCCGCATCCCCTTCGAGACCGGTGAACCCTACTACCAGGAGGTGTACGACGAGGTCACCGACCATCTTGCGCCCCACGTCACGCACGTGACCGCCACGGCCATGGTTCCCCTCCGGACGACCCGGGGGGTGCGGGGCATCTTCGGGGTGGCGGCCTTCGGACGCGTCGGCTGGTCGGCCGTGGACCGCGCGGTGATCGAGACCGTGGGGCGCAGCCTGAGCCTGGCGCTCGACCGGGCAGAGCAGGTGGCCGACCTGTCGCGGGAGCGGGAACGGCTCGCCGCGCAGACCGTGGCGCTCGCGAGCGCCAACGAGGAACTCGAGGCGTTCGCGTACAGCGTCTCGCACGACCTGCGTACTCCGCTGCGGCACATTCAGGGTTTCAACGGACTCCTGCACAAATCCCTCGGCGCCGACCTGGATCCCAAGGCGACCCGGTACCTCCACCTGGTCGCCGACGCGGCGGCACGGATGGACACTCTGATCGACGCCATGCTGAACCTGTCGCGCACCTCTCGGCAGCCACTACGCATGGCCGTGGTCGACCTCGGGGCGCTGGTGGCGTCCGTGCGTGGGGAGCTGGCGGTGGATGTCCTGGAGCGGCGCGTGTCGTGGCACGTTCCTTCGTTGCCGCTGGTGGTGGGGGATCCCGACCTGCTGCGCCAGGTGATGGTGAACCTGCTGAGCAACGCACTGAAGTACACGCGCGGTCGGGAAGAGGCAGTGGTCAAGGTGTGGGCAGAAGAGCGCCCGGACGGATGGGCGGTGTTCGTGCGGGACAACGGCGTGGGCTTTGACCCCAGGTATCAGGACAAGCTCTTCAGCATCTTCCAGCGCCTCCACCGGGCCGATGAGTTCGAGGGCACGGGGGTCGGCCTCGCGAACGTCCGCCGGATCATCACCCGGCATGGCGGGCAGGTGTCGGCGCACGGCGTCCTGGGTGAGGGAGCGACGTTTGGGTTCACATTGCCCAGCGCCCGCTGATCCACGCACCCGCATCCTGGCCGGCCTGAGGGCCAGGCGGCGGCGCTTCCGATGGTTCGCCAGCCGCGCCCTGCCGGCATCGTGCCTGGGGAGTGCGACCCCCTGCAGGCCTGCAGGAGCCGGTGCCTGCACGATCGGCCTCACGCGGCCCACCCGACCAGAATCAGTTGCATGAACGCGCGCCGCTGCGCCGGTATGGACGCCGGCGTGGAGTACGCGTCCGCCCGCCGGGCCGGTTCGCCGTGCGGCCGCCCCAGCTGTGAGCACGGTGACGCCCTCCGGCATCCCACATGGCCCCAGCCCTCCGCCCGCGGGTACACGCGGTGGTGGCACGTTGTTGGGTTCGGGTCACGCGGTGCTGAGCGATCGGACACTTCGCGGCCACAGATCGCCCCACGCTGTGATCGGCTACGCCGCCCGGTTGTACCACCACGTCACGCTGAGCTGCCGGGATGTTGAAGAACGTCTGCTGAAGCGGGGGAGCTGCGGCACCCGCGAGTCTGTCCGCAGCTGGAGCATTACGGTCGGCGACCTGTGCGCCCAAGGTCGACGCCATCGGGAGCCCCAACCGGGCTCCCGATGGCGTCGTTGCTCAGCACAGAGGGTGCCGACGTTGATGCACCATTTTCGGACGGTCTCGGGGCTGACCTGAATGCCTCGCTGGTACAGTAACTCCGAGACATCTCGGTAGCTGAGCAGGAAGGGGTGATCCAGCCAGACCGAGTGCTGAATGATCGTATGGATGTACGGATTCGTCACTCAGGGACGGTCAGCCCCCCCAACCCGGTTCAGGCAACATAGCCAGCACGACACCCACACCATGGTGCTGCGCCGCCTGCTCGACCTGCCCACCGAGCCCACCGCACCGTCTCCCCCACCCCAGATGCTGGCGGACTGGTTCAGCTACAGCTTCACCCTGCCGGTCGGCACACAGCTGCGCACCACGTACAAGAACGTCGACCGCTTCGGCACCGTCCGCCCGGACGGCCTGGAGGTCGACGGCACTCTTTACCCCTCGCTGTCCGCCGCCGCTATCGGCGCGGTTGGGCAGAACACCAGCGGCTCGAATTTCTGGCGCTACCTGGATTAGGACACCCAGGTTTGGAAGCCCATGATGGCCCTGCGCTGAGGAGGAATGACCATGAACACCGCCTGGCAGTACGTCATCAAATCGGCGAGGAACCTGCACGCGTAGGGGCACGCGACCTTCACCCGTCAGCAGCTTGTAGACGACGCCCTGCGCCTCAGTTGGCCGATTGAAGAACGCGCTGAGCGGCACCACGCAGCGGTAGCCCGGCGACATGGACGGCGCGAAACTGGGCACGCCCAGGAGCGTCTCGGTGCGGGCGTTGGTGTTGATGAACCGCCGGGCCAGTTCTGGCGTCCAGTTCGTCGCGGGCAGCAGGCCCCAGTGCATGACGGCCACCTCCGTCAGTGCGCGCGCCCAGATGTGGTGCAGGACGGTCAGGCCATCGGTCGGCCGCGCCCACACGCGATCCGGGGGCGGCAGGCCACGGTCGGCGTACGCGCCCACGCGGCCGGACGCCACCGGCTGGTGCAGCGCCGTCGCCGTCCACCCTCTGCCGACCGGGAGGCCCCGCCGGACAAGGCCCAAGAGGCCTTGGCGTGACCGGGTGGCCGCCCACACCGCACGCCCCGACAGTAAGGGATGACTTCGCCCACGCCCGCCCCCCGGCCCCCCGCCCAGGACGCTTCCGCGCCTCCCCTCGTCCACGTCCGGCGCGGCCAGGGCAAACCGCTGCTGCTCATCCACGGGCTGGGCAGTTCCTGGCAGACCTGGGCCCCGATCCTGCCCGGACTGGAAGCGCAGCGGGAGGTCATCGCCGTCGACCTGCCCGGCTTCGGCCACACCCCCCCCCTGTCCGGGGAGGTGAGCATCGCCACGCTCGCCGACGCCGTGACCGAGTTCCTGACGCGCGAGGATCTCCTGGGCATCGATGCCGTGGGCACCTCCATGGGCGCCCGGCTGGTGCTGGAACTCGCGCGGCGCGGGGGCGTCCTGGGCGCGGTGGTGTCGCTCGATCCGGGCGGGTTCTGGCAGGGCTGGGAACGGGGCTTCTTCTACAGCACGGTGGCCGCGTCCATCACGCTGATCCGGGCGCTCCAGCCGGTCATGCCTGCCCTGACGGCGTCGCCCGTCGGCCGCAGCGCCCTGTTCGCCCAGTTCTCCTCGCACCCGTGGGCCCTGGCGCCGGAACTCACCCTCACCGAGATGAGGAGCTTCGCCGCCTCGCCGTCCACCGACGACGCGCTGCACACCCTGGCGTTCGGCGCAGCGCAGCAGGGGCTGCCCCGGGGCCAGCTGGCGCACCCGCTGGTGATCGGCTGGGGGCGCTGGGACCGGGTGTGCCTGCCGGTACAGGCCGCGAGGGCACAGGCGCTCTTCCCCGACGCCCGGCTGCACTGGTTCGACCACAGCGGCCACTTCCCGCACTGGGACATGCCTGCCCAGACGCTGCAGCTCATTCTGGACACCACCGCCTGACCCGGCCCAGGCCCGCGCCCACGCTGTGGCACCATCAGCGGGTGCGCCGCGCCTTCCTGTTCCTCCTGCTCCTGCTGGCGACCGCCCACGCCGCGCCCGCCCTGCTGGTCGGCGTGGCCTCGGTCATCGACGGCGACACGCTGGAGATCCAGGGCGTGCGCGTCCGGCGGTTCGGCATCGATGCCCCGGAATCTTCGCAGACCTGCACGAAGGCCGGGACGGTGTACCGCTGTGGGCAGCGGGCGGCGCTGGCTCAGGGCGGGCTGGTGAAGGGGAAGACCGTGACCTGCACGCCGAAGTCCAAAGACCGTGATGGGCGCACCGTGGCGGCATCGTCGACAAGATGAACATGAACGCCTGGATGCCCTTGCAGGGGCACGCGTTGGCGTCGCTCCAGTACGGCACGGCCATGTTTGCCGCGCAGGAGAAGGTTGCGGACATTGCCGGGGTCAGTCGTCACGGCGATCTGGCGAGGAGCCCTCGCTGGCCAGCAGGCCCTTTCAGCGGCCCGCAGCCCACCCGCGCAGGCCATCACATGACCAGGGCGAACCGCACAGGGGCGCTGGACATCCAGACCCGCGTGATGACAGAAGCCCCCGATCCGGCGTATGGCGGCCCTGGCGCGGCCCCGCCCGACCACAACGGTGATGGAAGCCTTAAGGCCCGGCTGTTCGCCGGCCCCGAACCAGTGCTTACATGGCAGGAGTTCCACAACCCAAGGGGGAAGGTATGCCTGGAATCCTGGCTTTCTGGCTCCGTCATCGCCGCTCGTCCGGCTGGCCCGTGACCGTCGCCACCGCCCTCACGCTGATGGGCTGTCAGCAGACGCTGCAGGTCGAGTCGGTGCTCGGCGCCCAGCGCCGTGGTCCACCGCTGACGTACACCAACCCGCTGCCCATCTCCACGGAACGTGGCCGCATCGAGACCTGTGCCGATCCCGACATCATCCGTGGACAGACGCCAGGCGACACGGACTGGTACCTGTACTGCACCACGGATCCGCATTCGGGCAACGACCGGGACGCCAGCGGCAACCTGATCTTCCACCCCATCAGCATGGCCCGGTCGCGTGATCTGGTGAACTGGACGTATGTGGGCGACGCCCTGCCCGACAAGCCCGCATGGGTGCGCCCGGACGCGGGCCTGTGGGCCCCGGACGTCGAGTACCTGAACGGCCGGTACCACCTGTACTACACCGCCAGCGAGACGGTGGCGGGCGGCAGCGCGATCGGGGTGGCCACCAGCGACAGCCCGCTGGGGCCGTGGACGGACGCGGGTGCCCCGGTGGTCGAGCCCCATCCGGCCCCCTGTTGTCCGGACAGCCGCCGCTGGACCTTCGATCCCGCCGTGATCCAGGACGACCGGGGCCAGAAGTGGATCTACTACGGCTCGTATTTCGGCGGCATCTCGGTGCGCCGGCTCTCGGACGACGGACTGCGCTCCGACCCGGCCACCCAGGTGCAGGTGGCCAGCGCCAACCGCTACGAGGCCAGCAACGTGTTCCGGCATGACGGCTATTACTACCTGTTCGTGTCCAGCTCGGACTGCTGCCGGGGCCCCCTGACCGGGTACAGCGTCTTCGTGGGCCGCTCCGTGGAGCCCGGCGGCCCCTTTCTCGACCGCGACGGGGTCGACCTGAACGCCACGTACGTGGGGGGCACGCCGGTGATCAGCATGAACGGCAACCGCTGGGTCGGCCCGGGCCACAACGCCGTGTTCACCGACGCGGCCGGGCAGGACTGGACGGTCTACCACGCCATTGACCGGGCCGATCCGTACCTGGCCGAGCCCGGGGGGATCAACCAGCGCCCGGCGCTGCTCGATCCGCTGGACTGGGTGGACGGCTGGCCCACCGTGCGCGGCGGCCTGTGGGCCTCGGATGAGCCCCTGCCGGCCCCCGCCGCGCAGGCCGGCGACCGCGACCGCACCCGCACCCCGAAACTGCGTGTGGACGTGCCGGGCAAGCTGCTGGGAGCCTACAGCGACGAGTTCACCGCGCCGGGCCTCAGCCCGAGCTGGAGCTGGGTTCGGCCGCCCGTCGCCGGGATGGTGAACGTTGAGAACGGCGCCCTGCGCTTCGACACCCAGAACGCCGAACTCTTCGAAGACCGCGACGACGCCTCGGTGCTGCTGCGCCCCGCCCCTCAGGGCGACTACGTGGTCGAGACCCGCCTGACGCTGAACCTGCCCCCTGAGGGCTGCTGCTTCAACTACTCGCAGGCCGGCCTGGTGGTCTACGGCGACGACGACCGCTACGTGAAGCTGGCGCAGGTCAGCATTTTCGAGACCCGGCAGCTCGAGTTCGGCAAGGAGGTCGCTGCCGGCGCCCCCGGCTTCCCGCGCTACGGCAACACCGTGCTGAGCGCCGGCGCCCCGACCATCTGGCTGCGGTTGGCCCGCCGCCTGGACGGCGCCGAGGAGCAGTACACCGCGTCCTCCAGCCGCGACGGACAGCACTGGACACGGGGCGGCACCTGGACGCATGCCCTGGGGGGAAGTGCCCGCATCGGTCTGGTGTCGCTGGGCGGCGCTGGCTTCACCGCCCGCTTCGACTACCTGCGCGTGTATGACCTGAAACAGAACCACGACCTGAAGTGAACCACGGTGTCAGGGGGCGTCCGCGTGGTGCTGGGCGCTCCCTGACCATGATGCCTCCAGCCCACCAGCAGCGCGAACTGGTCACGCGGGCAGACCACGCACCAGCACGGCGCGGGAACGGTCTCGCCGCCGTGCATGTCGGCCAGAACGCTCTCACCGCCGCAGCGGGTGCAGGCGGGATGTGGCTCGTCGGTGACAGGGGGGCCGAAGCGGGCGACGAGATCAGCTTTGTTCATCCGGCGTTGCCGCCGAGACGATCACGATCCGCAGGTGCGGAGGCCAGTCCCCATCCGCGCGACCGGCGCGTCGGCCTTCGTGCCCAGCAGCGCTTCGAACCAGACATCGTGCTGGACGCAGGAGTGATATGGGCTCCGGCCCACGTCCAGTCCTGACCCTGGTCGTGGGCGCGAGCACAGGCCAACCACAACGCCCGGCCACGATACCTGGAATGGCCACGACACCGCAGACTGACGCCGTCACCAGCCTGTTCTTGACACCCACTGGACGGCCCAGGACGCCGGGGGGCCACCGCCCCCTCACGCGGCTGGCTCCCACCGACGGGCACTTCAGCCAATGCTGGTAGCGGGCGAGACCGATGGTGAAGGTTCGAGGTCCGGTCATGGAGGGCGAGGAAGTCCAGTGCTCGGTTTCGTGACCGGAACCCGCGTTGCTCGTGGGTCGATGAGACGATTCGACCAGCGTGTTGCAGCGGGCTGTAGAGACCATTGACCGTGCTCGACAGCGTGGAACACGAAGAGGTCACGGATCGCCGCCCCAGAGCTCTTCAACGTGTCGCTGTGACTACCCTCCGGCACGTCGTACCGACCCAGCAGGCGAGCGACGAACGATGTGGCAACCTCGGTGTCATAAGAGTATTGGATGAAGACGTCCAGCACCGCTCCGTGATCGTCGACCGCCCGCCACCGCCAGTGTCTGACGCCACCAGTGCACCCGCACATCTCGTCCAGATGGGCCCGGGAACCGCCTCGGGGTTTCCGGTGGCGCAGGCCATAGGCGAAGAGATCACTGAAGTTGACGCATTCCGCGCGGATCCACTCGTGAGTAACACCGAGTCCTCGTTCTAGACGACGTTCGTCAATGTTGTGGTAGCTCGGAGAACACCAAGAGGTGCGCCAGACAGCGAGATTGATCACCTCGAGAGGCGCCTGATGCCCTGGGAGCTCCCGACCGCTCAGCACCGCGCCACCATATCGGAACACCTTGTCACACCCGTGGGAGGGCACCAGCTGGGCCGATCGGTGCAGGACAGCGGGGGTGCGCTGGACATCCGCTTCCAGCCGCGGGAGACGACCCCCACGCTCGGAGTGCCCAGACGACGGACACTGAACCCACGGCACCCCGCCCCAGCCTGCGGCCCACCTGCTCACACCAACGCAGGACGTCCTCTATCTGCACGCCCTGGTCTCGAACCTTTGCCGGATTACCCGGATCAGAATTCCTGCGAACCTCAAATGAAACAACCCAGCTGCATCCCATCTCCTCTGGCGAGAAGCGATGCAGCAGGCAGCTTGACGATCTGGCCGCCTGCTGCGTCATGACGGCCCCGCTGAGATCACGTTTCCGGAACCATTGCCGACAGCGCGATCGCTCAACTGAAGCGCCTCCGCCCGGCTGAGCAGTACGCCGTGCTGCGCTCCATGTTGCGCGTGCTTCTCAGAAAACATCTGAACGCAGATCAGTGGCACCCGCTCGAACGACTGATGCCGCATGGAGTCGATGGCTCCGTTCAGCTGACGGGGTTTCTCGCAGTCACGTCTGCCGCACCGGATCCGCCAGACAGGACAGCGGCCGTGAACCGCCGCCTGAGTCCGCAGCTCTCCCAGGAGCGTGAGGCGGCTCTCCAGCGTGATCTCTGTGCCGGTCTTACCGGTAAGACCATGGGCCCGGCGCGGTATCGTGACCGCGTGAAGATTGCGACGGTGTTCAACCACGCCGGGGGAGCCGGCAAGACGTCCATGGTGCGCGATGTCGGCCACCAGCTCGCCACCCAGGGCCAGCGGGTGCTTCTGATCGACCTCGATCCTCAGGCATCCTTGACAAAGTGGCTCGGGGTCGAGCACGTCGATCTCTCGGAGACGGTCTACCCCGTGGCGCTGGAAGGCCAGGCCCTGCCCGCCCCCAGGTCGGTGCATGGGCTTCACCTGGTGCCGTCCCATATCAGCCTCTCTCTTGCAGAAGCACAGATCAGCGGTCAGATCGGCGCGGTGCTGACGTTGCGTCACGCCCTGGTTCAGCTGAAGGACACCTATGACGTCGTGCTGATCGACTCCCCACCCAGCCTGGGTCAACTGGCCGCGCTTGGGGCCCTGGCGGCCGACCACCTCATCGTCCCGGTGCTGACCCAGCAGAAGGGACTGGACGCCCTGCCGGGCCTCCAGAGTGCTCTGGAGCTCTACCACCGCCTGCGTCCTGAACTCAGCGTGGCGCTCTACGTCCCCACGATGTATGAGGGTCGGCGATCCCACGACCGCGAGGTGCTCCAGGCCCTGCGCGACATCCTGCCGAACCTGTCACCACCCGTGCCGCTGCGTGGCGCCGTCTGGCTCGACTCCAGCAGTGCCGGCCAGCCCGTCGGTGTGTTTGCGGCCGGAAGTCCGGTGCACCGTGACGTGCAGGACTTGACCCGCTCTGTCATGGAGGCGCTGAACCTGGACGTGCCGGCATGAGCGGAAAGCGCAAGGGCCCGAATCTGGGCGGCCTGCTTGGTGCCTCTGCGGCGCTGCTCGCGGCCCCTGACCTTCCTGTCCGCACGCTTCCCGTCAGTGATCTCGCCCCCGGGCAAGGGCAACCACGCCGCGCCTTCCCGGCGACCGGCCTGGAGAGCCTGGCGGGAAGCATCCGCGAACACGGGGTGCTGCAGCCGCTGCTGGTGCGACCATCCGGGACGACCTATGAGATCGTCGCGGGAGAACGGCGCTGGCGGGCTGCCCAGCTCGCCGGACTGACCGAGGTACCGGTGGTCGTCCGCACCCTGAGCGATCACGAGGCCCGCATCATGGCCCTGATCGAGAACCTCCAGCGGGAGAACCTCAACGTGATCGACGAGGTGGACGCCAAGCTGGATCTCGCGGCCGCCACCTTACACCTGGAACGGAATGAGGCCCGGTCGCGCCTGATCCGGCTGACCAAGGAAGCCGCGGGGGAGGAGGCCGCGGCCCTCGCTGCCGCCTTCGCGCCGCTGGGGGAGAGCTGGCTGTCGTTCGCCAAGAACAAGCTGCGGGTGCTCGGCTGGCCCGACGCGGTGCTGGACGCCCTCAGACGGGGCCTGCCCCTGACGGTCGCGTCTGTGATCGTAGCGGCGCCGGCAGAGCACATGCGCCGCCTGATCACCCTTGCAGAAGGCGGCGCCAGCCGCACGGAACTGAAACAGGAAGTCGAGCGCCTGGCGACCCCCGTGGAGCGGCCTGACCTGGCCGCGACGGCCGCACGCCGCCTCGGAAGCCGGCGGTTTCTGGGAGGACTGGACGAGGCGCAGCGCAAGGAGATGGATCGCTGGCTCGCCAAGATGCCCGCCTTCCTCCGGAATCACGTGGACTGAGGCTTGAGATGACGACGACGGATGTGGGAGGCGGCACCATGCCCCCTGAAGCCCTTCCGGTACCATGACGGTTCTGGCAACTTAACCTCATTGGGGCCGGAACAGCGCAGGAGGCGGCTTGATTCTCAAGCCGCCTCCTGCAGTGCCTCTTTCCAGAGGCGTAGCGCTGCGGTTTGGTTGCGTCGTCGAAGGTCGGCGGGAACGGTCGTTCGGGTGGGGCGGTGAAGGTTCGAGACTCGGGCATGCAGGGCAAGGAATTCTTGCGTTCGCTGCCGTCGTTTGAAGCCCAGTTGGCTTCGCTCCTGTTGCCGTGTGGGTCGATGCGATTGTTCGACCAGATTGTTGCATCGGGCCGCAGACATGACCTGGACGTGCTCCACGGCGTGGAGCACGGGAAGTTCCCGAATGGCCGCCCCATAGCTCCAGAGCTTGTCGGTGTGGATGACCTCCGGAACCTCGTACTCACCGAGCAGTCGCGTGAGGAAGGTTCGTGCGGCCGCCGTATCCCGGTGGGGCTGGAGCAGGATGTCGAGGACGGCACCGTGCTCGTCGACGGCCCTCCAGAGCCAGTGCTTCTGTCCACCAACCTCGATGTACACCTCGTCCAGAAACCACCGGGAACCCCGACGGGGTTCCCGGTGGCGCAGTTCCTCAGTCAGGAGGGGGGCGAACTTGATGTTCCATTGCCGCAGCGTTTCGTGACTGACCATGATTCCACGCTCGTGAAGCAGCTCCTGAACGTCACGCTGGCTGAGAGGGAACCGGTGGTAGAGCCGCAACGCGTAGCCGATGACGCTCAGGGGAAAACGGTGGCGGTATGGCTTCCGGTCACTCACAGCTCACTACGCTACCGAGGTTAAGTTGCCAGAACCGTCGGAACAGTCTGGAGTGGTCGGGACGGCCCGCTGGCGCAGTCCGGGGGACGGGGTCGATCCGGCCACAGCGCGTACGAACCACCCGTCCGGGCCGGATCTCGATGCCCGATCACACCACGAAGCGGGCCGGCACCGGCTGATAGGCTGAGGCATGCCGCGCAGGAGCACCTCGCCCGTCCGGTACGCGGTGGCAGCGTTCGACGCCCTGTCGGCCCACGTGGCGATTCTGGATCAGCGCGGCACCGTGCTGGCCGTCAACCGGGCGTGGGAGGTCTTCGCGCAGCACAATGGCGGCAGCAACGACCTGGGAACGAACTATCTGGAGTTGTGCCGTCAGGTGCAGGGGCCGGATCAGGCCGATGCCCTCGCGGTCGCCACCGGGATCCAGCAGGTGATGCAGGGGGAGATCGAGTCCTTCGAATGGGAGTACCCGTGCCATTCCCCCACCGAGCAGCGGTTTTTCGTGGCTCGCGTCACGCGCTTCGTCCAGGACGGGCAGACCTATGTGCTGGTCGCGCACGAGAACATCACCCGTCGCAAGGTCGCGGAACTCGAGGTGCGCGACCTCAACCGGACGCTGGAAGCCCGGGTGCTCGCCCGCACCCAGGAACTGGAAGCCAGTCAGCGCACGCTGCAGCAGCAGAACCGTGCGCTGGAGCTGAGCAACGACGACCTCAGCCAGTTCGCTGCGGTGGCGTCCCATGACCTGCAGGAACCGCTGCGCACCCTGAGCCTGCACGCGGACATGCTGCTGGAGCGGCACCTGGGACGGTCGATCGATGAGCGCGCCGAGCGGCACCTGCGGCACATCATTGTGCAGGCGGGCCGCGCCCGTCGCCTGGTGCAGGACATCCTGACCATGACCGAACTGTCCGTCACGCCGCCGATGGACGTGGTCAGAATGGACACCATGCTCCCGGAGGTGCTGGGGGCGCTGGACTGGCCGGCCTCCGCTCCGCCCGCGTGGGGTGACCTGCCTGCCGTCTGGGCCAATGCCGGTCAGATGCACCAGTTGCTGATGAACCTGCTGGGCAACGCCTTCAAATACAGCGAGGGGCATGACCTGTCCGTGACGATCCAGGGCGTCCGGTCGGGGGACACCGTGACGTTCGAGATCGCAGACGCCGGTCAGGGCATCCCGCAGGAACACCGCACGCACGTGTTCGAGCTGTTCCGCCGCCTGCACAACCGCACGCCGACCAGCGGCAACGGCATCGGCCTGACCGTGTGCAGCAAGATCATCGAGCGGCACGGCGGACGCATCTGGATCACCGGCAACCCCCGGGGCGGCACCACGGTTCACTTCACGCTGCCTGCAGCGCCCACGCCGGCCGGCGTCGCCCAGCCGTGGGCCGGGCACCGCGGCTGATTGGGACGCCGCGTCCGACCCCGCCGGAGCGGAGCCGGCGTTCAGTCGGCCAGCTGATCAATGCGGGGCAGCACCACGGCCCCCCGCCAGTAATCGCTGACCCGCTGGATCAGGGCCTTGAGATCTGCGTATGAGGCCGGCTTCACGGCGTAGCCGCTGGCGAAGTTGTGATACGACCGCTGGACGTCCTTGATCCCGGCCGATGTCGACAGCACCAGCACCGGAATACTGCGGTGGCGGTCGTGGGCCTTGGCACGCTCCAGGAATTCGTGTCCGTTCATCACGGGCATGTTCAGGTCGAGGACGATGAGCTGCGGAGTGGCGACAGTCGGATCGGTCTCGCTCCGGGCCAGATAGTCGAGGGCCTCCTGACCGTTGAGCGCGCGCGTGATCCTGACCTCGGGGAAGTCCTCCCGGAAGACCTCTTCAAACAGTTCGGCGTCCGCCACCTCGTCGTCAACGAGCAGCAGGTGAAAGGGCGTCATGGACATCCCGGGCAGTCTATCAAGCCGCCGGAAGGTCGCGGGAGCGCCCGGTCTCCGCCTGCCGGCTTCCAGTCTGTCTCACTGGTGCGGGGTGGCGCAGGCGACCGGTGACGTCCCCGTTCATCCAGCGGACGTGGGCGGCCGGGACGGGCGGGCTCCGACGGTCGGCGATCCGGTTCCACCACAGCCGGGGGTACCGTGGCCAGCCCGTCCAGTGGCCCGACGATCAACGGCTGATGCGGCGCCGTGCCGGCCCGCACCCCACCGGCCGCCGCCAGGCTGGCACTGCCGACCCTCGGCGTGATGGCGCCCGCCGCGGACACGCCCGGCACCGTGGTCTGGTTCGCCGTGTCCGTCTCGATCAGGGGCCCCAGTGGGCCCTCCACCAGAGCACAGCACCCATCCAGCGCGGGCACACGGGGAGCCGGCCGGTGCGCCGCGGCCGGAGACGATCACTCACAGCAGATGTCAGGGGAATGGAAGTACCCTCAGTGCCTCTGAACCGAGCGGAGCGAGTCCCTGACACGGCAGCGGTTGGACGTGGAGCCCTGGGGCATCCGTTCCGCCCCGGGGCGGAAGTGCACACCGCGGTCAGACCGCCGCAGACGAACCGCTGGTCATCGGTGGCCCGTTCGAACAGCATCCAGCGGGCGTGCTCCGTCACGCCCCGCGACCCTGTCGGTTCCGGCACCAGCGCCGCGTGCGGCCCGTCCACGCTGAACACCCGTCATCCCGGCAGCCCACCGGGGGCACGCCCGCGCGATCGGTGGCCTTCAGGGACGCGCAGCACTTCGTCCAGCTCACGCCCGCGCGGTGCGGGCGGCGCGGTTCAGGGCGGCGTGGAGCACCGTGAGCAGATCCACGGCGTACTGATCGAGCCTGCCGCTGACCTTCGCGGCGGCCGCCTCCCGGGTGGCGGTCTTGATGTCCGGCTGTCCAGCGATCAGGCCGGCGCGCAGCAGGGCGTACTCGTTCACGCTCAAACGCTCGCGCAGCAGGAACTGGAGCGTCTTCATGGCCGCCTCGACCTGGGCCTCGAGTGGGCCGTCGTCACTGGCGGCCTCGTCCAGGCTCGGCATGTAGGTTGGCGCGGCGCGGCGTTCCAGCGGCGGGATGACGCCCTCGGGTTCATCGGGATACTTCCCCTCGGTGTCCTTGATCACGTCGACCAGCAGGGCCGAGCGGCTGCGGGCCTTGTACCCGCGCGCCATCAGCTGGTGGAATTTCGCCAGCCGCGCCTGGACGTGCTCTTCACCCAGATCGGTGATCAGCTTGCGGGCGACGGCCGCGCTCACCTGCACCGCAGTCAGCGCCGCGACCAGCCCTGAGTCCGGCAGGCGCGGCTGCCCAGCAGCGAACGTGTAGGTCAGCAGTTGCTTGACGCCGCGGCCGGTGTACTCCGCGCCGCTGAGGTACTTGCGCTCGATCAGCTCGTCGTGGGCACTCTTGAGCTGGAGGCGCACACGGGTGGCCTTGCGCTCCAGGATCTTGCAGGCTTCGGCCCACTCGGTGACGCTCACCGTGAACTCCATCAGCGGCTCATCCGGGCTCAGCGGATTGTAGCGCCGCGCGTCGATCAGGCGGTACAGCGCGCGTGTCAGGGGGCGCTCGAGGCTGGTCAGGAACTCGAGGTCGAGGGGCTTGGTGTAGCGCGCACGGATCGACGCGACGATCGGGTCGGCCAGGCGGATCGTGATGGCGCTGCTGCTCGACAGCTCCGTCTGGTCGCTGTCACTGGTGTATTCGAAGTCCGCCAGGTAGTTGAACGTCGCGGTCGTCCAGCGGCCGCGTCCATGGTCGCGCCACGCCTCCGAGGCCTTGTAGGTGGTGCTGCGCAACCGCAGTAACGTCTGATTGAGAATCTGGTAGTAGCGGCCCGAGGTGTCGAGGCCGGCCCGCGTCAGGATCTGGTACGGCGTCGTGTGGATGCGTCCGTCACCAAGTGCGCCGGCCTCCACGTAGAGATCCATCAGGGCGGTGGCAATGTCGCCGTCCAGGCCGTGCGGTACCCCGCCGACATCCGGGGAACCGATGCACGTCAGCTTGGCAGGTCGCCCGTCCACCTGAAAGTTCACGGTCCAGGTCGTGAAGTCGGCGGGGATGCGTTCCTGAATGCTGATCAGGCCCAGGCGCGCGACATTGGCTTCCTCCATGCGGGTCAGCTGCCCCACGGGCTTGGGAGCCTGCTTCTCCTGAGACTTTCTGCGCGCCACCCTGGCCTCCTGTGTCTGAGACCAGATGATAGAGCACGCCCGCGCTTCCTGGAGGCGCATGCGCTCCCCTGTCAGCCCCCCGTGAACACCACTGGATGCGTCCAGCATGGCGAAGAGCCGCTACCATGAGGTCGTGGGGGGTATCGGACATCTCTGACCTTTCTGGCACCGGGCTATCGGACAGCTCTGACCTTGTGGACGCCAGAGGCGTTCACCTGTCCTCTCGCAGGAAACCCGAGCAGCGCAGGAATTGAGCCGACTCCAGGCACACCGGACGCCTACACGTCCCACGCTGGGGCGGTCGGCATGTCCAGCTCCGCACGGTATCGGACATCTCTGACCTTTTGGGATCGGCCGAGCTGGAACTGGAGGCCGCCAGGTATCGGACATCTCTGACCTTGACACGTGGGCCGTGTCTTTTCAGGCCCTCTGGGTGCGCAGATTCCCTGATCCCACCCGGGGTGACGGGTGTGCGCCCGCCTGGCGGTAGTCCCTATCGGACAGCTCTGACCTTTCGGGGGTCGAAGTATCGGTCATCTCTGACCTTTTGCCGACTGCACCCTCGGACAACTCTGACCTTCTGGCCCTCCGGGGACCGGACAGCTCTGACCTTTCGGGGGTCGAAGTATCGGTCATCTCTGACCTTTTGCCGACCGCACCCTCGGACAACTCTGACCTTCTGGCCCTCCGGGGACCGGACAGCTCTGACCTTTTGGGGGTCGAAGTATCGGTCATCTCTGACCTTTTCGCCGAAAATGAGCGTCCAGCACGCGCCGTGCACCGCTCCTTGATGATGATTCATCAATGTATTTACAATCTTTTATCTCTCTAAAAGAATCAAACATCATGCCTGCCCTCACGAACCTCCCGCGAACCGTGGACGACCCGCCGGTCAGGTGGTGGGGTGCCCACCGACGGTGAGGTGCGCCGTCATCTGCCCTCCCTGAGCGATGGCCCAGGGTGTGAGGCCTTCGCCGGGCGCGCGTGGTGCGGGTACGCGCAGGCGATCACCGGCGTACACCGTCGAGGAGCACCGCGGGCGCTCCCGCGCCATCCGGGCCAGGCTCGACCGGCAGACTGGAGGCCTGCCGGTGCCCTCTCTCGGTCACCGGGATTGGCAAGCAGACCCTCACGGACGTGATGCGGGCCAAGGTGCGCGCTGAGGCCTCCTGAACCTGCATGGCCACCGTCCGGTCGGAATCTCCGGTATGCCGAGCTGAGTGCTGCAACCTCAGCTCGGCGTATGAGATGTACGTGCCACAACCCGTGACGTCCGCTCAGTCACCACATCCCTCACCACCGCACTCACCCGCTGGTCGATGTGCGTTCCGGCCTGGGCAGGGTGAACCAGAACGTCGCTCCCTGGTCGACACCCCCGGTCGCACCCACCGTCCCGCCATGTCGGGTGATGATCCGCCGCACCAGCGACAGGCCGACCCCTGTCCCCTTGAACTCGTCCTGATGATGCAGGCGCTGGAAGATCCCGAACAGCTTGCCCGCATACGCCGGATCGAAGCCCGCCCCATTGTCCCGCACGAAGACCGTCCACTGCTGGGCGTCCTCGTCGGCCCAGACCTCGATCACCGCCGGATCGCGGTTCTCGCTGTACTTCGACGCGTTCTCCAGCAGGTTGGTCATCACCTGTTGCAGGGTCACGCGGTCGCCCCGAACCACCGGCAGTTGGCGTAACCGCCACTCGACGGTTCGGCCGCCCAGCTGGGCGGCCACATCCAGCTGCGCCTGCCTGAGGAGGTCGTTCAGATCCACCGCGCCCACACTGAGTTCGCGCTGTCCAGTGCGGGACAGGGCCAGCATGGCCTCGATCAGGGTCTCCATGCGCTGCGCGCCCTCCACGATGATCTGCAGATAGCGGCGAGTCTTCTCCGGATCGTGCAGGTTCCTGCTGGCGAGCTGCGCGAAGCCGGCGATATGCCGCAGGGGGGTCATAAGATCGTGCGAGACGCTGTGGTTGAACGCCTGCAACTCCTCATTCGACACTTCCAGGGCGGCGCGCTCGTCCGCGAGGGTGCGGGTGCGTTCCTCGATGCGCGCCTCCAGGAGGCGGTTGAGCTCCTTGATGTCCGCCTCGGCCTGCTTGCGCTCGCTGATGTTGTTGAACACGATGGCCACCTGGGTGCTGCCCGCGCCGCCGACGCGAGTGGCGTACACGTCGAACCAGCGGTTCATCGGTTCCGATCGGTTCTCAAACCGCACGGCATTCCCCGTCCGCGCGACCCCGCCATACGTCTCGACCCAGAACGCTTCCAGATCGGGAACGAGCTCTCGAGCCGTCTTGCCGAGCGCGTCGGCGGGGAGGCCCGTCAGCTCGGCAAAGGCCGGATTCGCCTGGACAAAGCGGTAGTCCACGGGCTCCCCGGAGGGGCTGAACAGGATCTCGACGATGCAGAACCCCTCGTCGATGGAGTTGAACAGGGTACGGAACTTGTCTTCCGATTCCCGCAAGGCCGATTCGGTACGGGCCCGTTCGACCGCTCCCCACGTGCGTTCGGCGACCTCTTCACACAGGGTGATGTCCTCGGGGGTCCACGCGTGGGGCCGGGAGAAATGGATGGCCAGACCGGCGATGAATGTGCCGTTTTTGACCAGAGAGACATCGGCCAGGGCCCCAACGCCGATCGCCGCGTACGCGTCCTTCTGTTCCGGTGACAGCTCAGGATCGGCCGCGACATCGGGGAGGGTCACGGTGCGGCCGGCGTAGTGCGCTTCCAGCACCTGCGGGCTGAAGGCATGGATCGGAAAGTGACCGGTGAGTGGCGCGGCGTCATGTACGTAGGTGTGTTCGACGACGTAATCGGTACCGTGGATCTCGAAGTACAGCACCCGGTTGGCGCCCAGGTGCTCGCCCAGCACGCGGATTGCCGTCGTCTGGATCTCGACTGGGTCGGCGAGGGGTCTCAGGGCGTCGTTGAACTGCAGGAGGAAGGTGCGCTGCGAGAGGAGACCGTAAAGACGGTCGAGATCAGACGCACCTGCTTCGGACATTCCCCATAGTATCGGCGCCAACCAGGCTGCGTGAGCGGTGGCCAGGTGGGTTGGCAGGTTGGCGCGGTGTTGAGCGGTCAGACGCTGCCCGGCGACCGTTTGCTTCTTGACGTCCTCACGTCCGCTGGCTGGCTCTGTCACCGGTTCACGCTGGGGGTTCTCGCACGTGCCACCATTGTCTGATGGAGTACCTGTCGGTTCAGAAGGCCAACCGTGATGGTGACCGGCTGACGACGGCCAGTGGCGCGGTTCGCCTGGACTCTGTCCTGCGCCGGAGAACCCCTTGATGGGCCGTCCGGGACATCGGGCCAACAACGCCAACAGGAACCGACAGTTCGTTCAGCTCATGGGTGGTGACTCGTGGTCAGCTGCCGCACCGCGGGGTCTGAATTGATCACTGGATGACCGTCAGGGTGCCGTCGCCGAGCCGGTGAGCCAGGGTCGACACGGGCGGCCGAACTGGATGGAACCTCCGGAACGACCTGATGAAGCTCGTCATGCGATGGTGATGCGTGCCGTCCGCCACCGTCCCAGGGATGACCATCCGCCGCCCACTGCGCGTGCTGCTCGTCGATGACGGGGCCGCCGACCGCGAACTCGCCCGTGAGGTCTTCGACCAGCACAAGACGCACGTCGTGATCGACACCTGCGCGTCCGGTGCGCGCGCCCTGGCCTTCTTGCAGCAGCCGGACACCGTGTTGCCCGACGTCATCCTGCTCGACCTGAACATGCCCGGCATGTCCGGCTTCGACGTGCTGAACGCGCTCAAGAGCGACGCGCGGCTCGACAGGATCCCGGTGGTGATCCTGAGCAGTTCCACGCACCCCCATGACGTCGAGCGCGCGTACTCACTGCACGCGAGTTCCTTCATGACCAAGCAGCTGGACTTCGGGAGCTTCGTGCAGCAGATCGATGCGTTCGTGACGTTCTGGCTGCACGTCCGCACCACGTCGTCGCCCTTCTGAACACGGCACACCGATCAGGACGCGCCCGAGGGAGTACCTTGAGGGATGCATCGTCTTCGTGTGCTGCTCGTGGATGACAGCACCCACGATCTCGAACTGGCGGAACTCGTCTTTGCTGACCACTCCGACTTCACCGTGCTGAGGACGCAGTCCAGTTCCCGGGCCGCTCTGGACATGCTGCGCGCGCCGTCAGCCGAGCTCCCGGACGTGGTCATGCTGGACGTGCAGATGCCCGGCATGTCCGGCCTCGATCTGCTCCAGGCCATCCGTGCGGAACCCCGGCTGCAGACCCTCCCGGTTGTGATGCTGGCGTTGGCCCCGAGCCCGACGGACGTGAAGGCGGCATACGCGCTCCATGCGAATTCCTACCTGGTCAAGGCACGAACGTATGAGGGCTTCACTCGGCAGATGGGGCACGTCATTCACTACTGGTACCATTCCCTGCTGCCACGGGAACGCCCCGGCACTGAGGAGTGGTGAGGCGTGCCCGGCCGCCTGGATCGAGGAGGGGAGACCACGCGCTCGGCCGCCTGGGGCAGGACAGCGACGGTGCGGCGGGCGTCCGCGACCAGCCGCTGAATTCCATGTCTCCACCCTGAGCCATCGGACGACCAGAGCCGAACGCACCCGCCCCACCCTGGCCACTGCTGGGATGGGGCGGGTTGTCATCAATCTCCATGGCAGGAGGCAGGCGATACGCTCCGAACCGACGGTGGGAATCTCTGCGTCGTTCAGGCCGTCATCGGTGTGCGCACCTTCGAAGTGCCGGTGATCGATCGATACGAGCGGCTTCCCATGGAATCTCCGGGATACGGATCTGCTCGAACGCGATCAGGCTGCTCCGCACTCCTGACTCCGCCGCACCCACCACGGCGACCCGTTCCAGGGCCCGCCGAACTGCGCCACCTTCACCGTCTCGGGCCTGCACGTCAGCACCCACCTGTCGCAGCAAGGCGCGTCCAGCCACCAGTGCCTGCCGACGTGGGAGGCGTCCGGGTTCTGGCTGAGCTGCCACGTGCGGCGCTCGAACTCGATCACGCGCGGCGTGGCCAGGTTCGTCAGATGGGGCACCTCGCACGGGCGCTGGACAGCCTTCACACCGTGTGCCCAGGGGCGTGTGACGGCGCCCCCAGCTCACGGCATGGTGCCCTGCGTTGACTCCGGAATCCTCGCCCCGCACCGCACACGATCACGCCAACGCTGACCTGATCCGCGTGCTTCGCGCCCATCTGGCGACCCAGTGCGTGCATTCACCTGGTTCCGGAGCCGTTCCCATCTGCACCGCGCCGAGAAGTCAGATCATCATGAGGCCGGTGCAGACTGACACAAACGCGTCCCCTGAACGCGCTTAAAGCGAGGACGTCATGTCCCTGTCCCTCCCAGACCCGTCCGGTTCCGTCGCCGTCCTGCCGCTGCCCACCCGGGGATACGCCCGCGCCGTGCTCCTCCCCGGCCATTCCCTGGACGTTCCCCCGCCGCAACCGGCGGTGGCCGGCCGGCTTCAGGTCGAGGTCACCCTCGGCGGCAACACCTACGCGCAGCGGTATGCGGCCAAGGCCGCCGGGTACCGATATGCCCACGGTCAGTGGCACCAGACGGTCTCGACCGCTGTGCGTGACCTCCACCGCGCTGGCCGCGTCGTGGGCTCCACCCGGCTCAGGCAGTTGGTGGCCGCCAAGACCATCCCCTTCCCGCAGTGGTCGGCGGGGGCCGTGACGGGTGTGGCGGACGACCGGCCGGAGGTCGGGGCTGTCATCACGGTCGCTGGCGAGACGACGGCGTCCCGGCCCATCCGGTTGCTGACGAGCGTGGAGGCCCTGCTGGCGACGCTGCGGCGTGGGACGCTGGTCGTGCTGGACACGCCGCCCGGGATCGGCCGCACCGGACATGGTGGGACGCGCGGGGGATGGTGTGCGGCGGTGACGGAGGTGGACACCGGGCTGAGGTACCAGCTGCGCACGAAGGTGCTGGAAGCTGCACAGGCCGATGGCTGCGTGCAGGTGGATCCGGTGTGGCGGAGCCGGGAGGCGGAGCGCTGGTGCGCGATGTACCCGATGACGTCGCGCTGGCTGGAGGCTGAGCGCGCCGGTGGGCTGACGATGGGGCAGCGACTGACGGGCCGCTGAGGCCCGTCCCCAGCACGCGCACCTGCCGGGCCGCAGGGTGACTGCCGGCAGGGCGTCTGCGGGAACGGACCGCAGGCCGGGGCGAATGGTGGCGACGGGGAGGCCACACAACCGCAGGTTGTGTCCTGAACCTGCGCGGTGTGCTCTGCCAGCGTGGTGAGCGGATCGGTCAGCGCCCGGTGCGACCAGGGCCAGCGCCGGCCCGGCACCACCGTCACCGGCCGTCCCACCTGGCTGACCATTCCCACCATGAGCTCACGGCCCTGCCCTGCCCACGGTTGTGACAAGGTAGGGAACGCACGGAAACAGAGGGGATCCAGGCACGCAGGCGGCCTGAACTTCGGGCCGCCTGTCGCAAGACCTGCTGCCAGGTCTTGCAGACTGCTTCCTGGCACCCCCGGCGGGAGCGAGCAGAGGCGGTGGAGCGAGCGGGATGGTGAAGGTTCGAGATCGGGCGTGCAGGTCGAGGACGCCCGGTGCTCGTTTTCGTGACCTGAACCCTTGCTGCTGCCGTTCTTTCTGACGTGTTGGTTGATGAGACTGGTTGACCAGGGTGTTGCAGCGGACTGTAGAGGCGACCTGAACGTGCTCCACAGCGTGGAGCACGGGAAGTTTTCAGATCGCCGCACCTGCGCAACGTGCCACCACTCCACAGGTGTGTCCCAGTCATCAGCCGGGCGGCAGCGGTGACCGGACTCCTGTTCTGGGCCGGGGCACAGCGGATCGCCCGGTTCGGGTTGATCGGACGTGACCCGGCACGGCCCTGCCGGATCCCCCGCCCGGTGGTGGCTGGCCGTGGACACCCGTGGGCGTGCCGTTCACTCCAGGTGATCCTGCTCGCTGGTCTGCAGCACCGCCAGACCGAACGCCGTGAGGCCGTAGCGGACATAGCCGTAATCGTGGATCGTCCACATGCTCAGTGCCTCGATCAGCCCCTGGGCTTCCAGGACGTCGATGTCACCCTGCTCCACGGCGGTGCCTCCCATGAACAGTTCCACGTGCTCGCCCACCCCGGTGACGTCCGTCCGCTCCACGAGGGAGCCTTCCCGGATCCACCTCAGCAGGTGCGTCTGGGCGGTGCTCAGCACCGCGCTCCGCCGCATGACCGCGCGATCCGGCTCTCCCTGCTGCTGGTCGTGCCCGCCCTGACCCGCTGCCGTGCGTCCGGTGTGTCCGTCCGGCGGGCAGACCGGTCATGATCGCCGGTCACCAACGCGTCACGGATGCGGCCGAATGGGCAGTGCCGGGGCATGGAGTCAGGATGGCACGCCACGGGCCGTGGCACAGGCTCAGGGCGGTGACGCGCCGCTTCCTGAACCGTGGCGGGACGTCGGCCGGAGCGGGGCTCGTCGTCACCGGCAGCTCCGTGGTCACCCGGCGCATCAGGGTGTGGCCTTCCCCTGGCCGCATGACCGGAGACCATGTCCGGAACCCTCGCGTCTGGAGGCCTCGCTGCATGGACGCAGGCACGCCGGATCGGATGTGCCGGCGGAGATTCCGATGCTGCCGTGCAGGCAGGAGAAGGCCTGTACCCGTGTGTGCCGTGTGAATCCGCGGTGTACCCGTCCTGACGCCGTGCCGGTCAAGGTGGATGCTCAATCTTCTCATTGCAGCGCGCCGTGGAGCCCACCGACCGGTGGTCGACGCCCGCTGGGCTCCTGATCGCTCGGATCACCGTGCCTTTGCAGAAGCCCAGCGGGCTCGGGGCCGTGCGGTTCCGCGGCCCCCACCGCCCGTGCCGAATCCTGCCCACAGTCGTGCAGACCCCGTCCGTTGCCGGATGGAATCCCCACTGCCGGAGGTCGTGTGCCGGCGCGGGGCCGACGTCGCGGCACCGTTGGTGGATCCTGCGGCGCCACGGGATCCGCTCAGGGCCACTGGAGCCAGGGGCCACGGCTTCACCGGCCGTCCCCGTGCCGAGCGGGATCAGCCGCAGCGGAAGGGTATCGGCAGCGGCCCGCAGCAGCACACGCCCCGGACGCTCGGGCCACCGGTCACGCCCGGCGCGGCGGCCAGGTGCCCGTACGCCTGCCGGCAGGCCAGGAACCGGGCCGCGACCGCGTGGCGGCTGGCGACCACGCCGTGCTGGGCGATCAGTTCCTGCACCGCCGCCGAGCACGACCCCCCGCCGTAAAACGCGGCGTGGGCACAGCGGAACCCCTTGAGCGGCGAGAGCCACCGGCGGTACAGGTCGATGGAGGTCACGAGGGCGGCCGTCTGGAAGGTCATGGATGACGCTACAGCGCCCCGGCCGCCGTCCGGTACCGCCGTGGTGAAGGACGCCTCATCGTCGGCGGCTCACGCCGGACGCACTCGGTCGGCCACGGCCAGGACGTCCCTCGGGTTCAGGACGCCCTTGAACCACACCACCCGGTCGCCGAAGTCGCTGGGATCGACGCCAGCCTTCTCCAGGTTCAGGCGCTCCGAGACGCACACGATCACGTCCGTGCGCCCGGATCTGCGGAGCAGGTCGAATTTCTTGCGCAGGTACTCGGGCCGCCAGTAGCCGACGATCTCGACCAGGACGCTGCGGCCCTCCCGAACCAGCCGGAAGTCCGGCAGGATCACGCCGCCCGGCACCGGCACCAGATCCACCTCGCGTTCCAGCACCCACCCGGTGTCCAGTTTCGCGAAGCGTTCCACGAAGCCTGATTCCAGCGCCGAGTCGTGATCCCTCGGTTCCGGGTAGTGGCTGACGTAGCCGTCCTCGCTGGTCAGCTGGAACGACCACTCGTCGTCCTTCGGATCGACCCACGCCAGATCCCGGCGCGGCTTCACGGCGGCCGACAGATCCCATTTCGTGACGTGCAGCAGCGCCGGAAGGAACTTCGCCAGCGCCAGACCGTAGCGGGTCGTGCTCCCGAACAGGCTCGTCGGGCCGTCCAGCGTCAGGGTGAAGCCGACGTCCGCGTCCCCTTCCACCGTGACCATCAGGCCGAAGAACTTCAGGTACTTGAGCAGTTGCTTGTAGCGGGACGGCTCGTTGCGCCGGGCGGTGATCACCAGACTGTAGGCGCGGTACAGCATCCCCTGGGCCTGCGACAGGTCGTAGAGCTGGATGAGTTCCAGCGGCGTGGGCGCGTCGAGGGCCACCAGCGTCTGCTGATCCGGCAGGTCCGCGTACAGCGCAGCCGCGACCTCGGCCGGCGAGACGGGGGTGTCGGTCGAGAGTGCCCGTGCCGCCTGTTCCAGAAGGTGCGCGGTGTGCCGGCGGCTGGGCACGTGGTCCTGCGCGAGGGCGAAGACCCTGGCCCGCACGTGGCCCGGCTCCACGTGGCCCCCCGCCTCGAAGGTCCCCCGGTTGGCCAGCAGGTGGGCCAGCCCGCGCACCACTCGAAAGTCCTGCCGGCCGGCCTCCAGCGCTCTCAGTTCCTCGTCCAGCTCGTGTCGCCGCTTCCCGATGTGCGCCTCGAAGGTCTGGATCAGCATGTCGGCGGTGCCCAGGTTGCCGGTCGTGGGCCGCAGCCGGCGCGGCTCGACCAGGCCGGCCCGGACGCGGAACAGCAGCAGTTCAGTCGGGAGCATTCAGATCCAGGTAGTGGTCGGCGATGTCCTGGGCGCTCATCCCCGGCGACCACTGGCCGCGCCGCTGCTGGCTGACGCGCTCCTCGCTGGTGCCCTCGGTGATGACCTCGTACAGCACGGCCTGTTTGCCCTCGGATTTCCGCAGGATGCGGCCCAGGCGCTGGATGTGTTCGCGCTCGGTCGCGGTGCCGGACAGGACGACCGCCACGCTCGCCTCGGGCACGTCCACGCCCTCGTTCAGCACGCGGCTGGTCACGAGGATGCGGTAGTCACCGCTGCGGAAGTTCTCCAGCATGGCGTGCCGTTCCTTGACCGGCGTCTGGTGCGTGATCGCGGGGATCAGGAACTCGCGCGAGATGCGGTACACCGTGGCGTTGTCGTCGGTGAAGATCAGCGTGCGGGCCGATGGATGGGTGGCGAGGATCTCCTCCAGCACGCGCAGCTTGCCCTCGGTGCCGTAGGCCAGGGACTTCGCCTCGCGGTGCGCCCTCATCGCCGCTCTGCCCTGCGGAGAACCACTCGCGCGGATGAACTCCGTCCAGCCCTCCAGCGAGCCCAGACGGATGCCCTGCAGACGCAGGAAGTCGTTGCGCTGGCGGATCAGGTCGTCGTAGCGCCGCTGCTCGCCCGCGCTGAGCTTCACGCGGATGATCGTCTCGCGGTAGTCCGCCAGCGTGTCGCCCGCCAGTTCGTCGGGGGCCACCGAGTACACGACCGGGCCGATCAGGTCGTCCAGATCGCGTTCGCGGCCGTCCGAGCGCTTCGGCGTGGCCGACAGCCCCAGGCGGTACGGTGCGAGGCCCATCTGCGCGATCACGCGCGTGAAGTCGCTGGGCAGGTGGTGGCACTCGTCGAAGATCTGGAACGCGTACGTTCCGGCCAGGGTCTCGGCGTGGATGGCGGCGGAATCGTAGGTGCTGACCAGCAGCGGCGTGTCGTCGTGGCTGCCGCCGCCCAGCACGCCCACGTTCGTGTCGGGGAAGGCCGCGACCAGGCCCGCGTACCACTGCTGCAGCAGATCCAGGGTCGGCACGCAGATCAGCGCCGACCGGGGCGTGTCGCGCAGGGCCAGCTGCGCCACCAGGGTCTTGCCGGCCCCGGTGGGCAGCACGACCACGCCGCGCCGCCCCGCGTCCTTCCACGCCCGCAGCGCCGCCATCTGGTGCGGGTACGGCGTCACGTCGCGCGCGAAGCCGAGTTCCAGTTTCGAGAACACGGCCGCCTCGTCGACCACTGAGACACCCGCGCTGCGCAGCGCCTCCATGACCGGGCGGTAGCTCGCGCCGGGCGCCCGGTGGTTCTGGCTGCGGGCATCCCACGTGAACCAGCACGCGACCACCTCCGGCACCTCCCGCAGGACGAGCGTGCCCCGATCCAGGCGCAGTGTGGGACGCATCCGGGCGTCATGCTAGGCGCGTCCGGAACCGCGCGGGGTAACTGAAGTCCCGATCGCACGTGCGCCGGCCGGGGCGTGACACGCTCGTCAGGGGCGCCCCCCTAGGATGGGCCCTGTGCTGTGCCCACGAGTCCACCCTGACGGCCCGCTGCCCCGCCCCGGGGCCGGGCGGGCGGCGGGCCTTCATGGGCCCTTGAGGTGTGGGGTGAACCGCAGCGCCGCTGGGGCGCGCGCTGCTACTGTTCGGCAATCCATGACTGGGCGGCGTGCGTATGTCTGAACCGGCGACCTCTGCGGGAGCACCAGATCGGCCGGGGCACGACCTGCTGTCGGCCCTGCCGGACGCGTGTATCCTGCTCGACCGGGCGCAGCGGGTGGTGGATCTGAATGCCCCGGCCGCGGCCCTGCTGAACGTGGAGCTCCGGGCCGCCCGGCACCAGGCCGTCTGGGATCTGCTGCCCGAGTGGCTGGCGTCGCCGGCCGGCCCGGAGCTCACGCACGCCGTGCAGCACGGTCAGGCCGCCGACGTCGAGGTGCACGATACGGCGCGTGGGCGCCGGCTGCAGGTGCGGGTCTTCGCGCGGCACGACGGGACCGGGCTGCTGTGCCGGGAGGTGACGCCCCGCTCCCGCGACGGCGCCTCGGCGCTGCTGACTCGGCACGCCAGCGACCTGCTCAGCGTGCACCTGCCCGACGGCCGCCTGACGTACCAGTCCCTCACGCCGGCTGCGGTGGCGGTGCTGGGATACCAGGCCGACGAACTGATCGGCCGCGCCGCCCACGAGCTGATCCATCCGGACGACCTGCGCACCACGACCTACGAGGCGCTGCCGGATCAGCCGGGTGCCCGGCGCTACACCTACCGGATCCGCCGCAAGGACGGCACCTACCTGTGGCTGGAGACCACGACCCATGCCCTCAAGGGCCCGGACGGCGCGGTCACCGGGATCCTGGCGAGTTCGCGGGACGTGACCGAGCGCCAGCAGGTCGGGGCGTTGCAGCGGCGCAACGAGTCCCTGCAGGCCGAGACCGACGCGCTGGCGGTGTTCGCGTCCTTTACCCGCATGGTGGGGGTCGAGAGCGATCCGCTCGCGCTGGCGCGGCACGCGGTGGAGACCCTGGCGCAGGCCTTCGTGCAGGGCAGCGCCGCGTATTTCGAGCCCGACGGTGACCGCTGGCGGGCGGTCGCGTGGGCCGGCCCGCTCACGCCGCAGGCCGTGGCGTACATCCAGGCGGGCCTGCCATTCCGGCATCTCACGCCGGACGCGGAGGGGCACGCGCAGTTCTTCGAGGGGTGGCCGCAGACCGAACCAGAGCTGGTCGGCCTGCTGCCGGACCTGCGCGCCGTGGCGGTGGCGCCGCTGCGGCGCGGGCCCGGCACCGTCGGCCTGCTGACGGCGGGGCTGACACACCGCCCGACCTGGAGTGGGCGCGACCGCGCCATGTTCAATGCCGTCGCGCAGGGCCTCTCGCTGGCCGACGAACGATCCCGGCTGACCCGGGAACTCCTGACGCAGCGGGCCGAACTGCAGGCCCGGACCGACGCCATGGAGGGCTTCGCGGAACTCGCCCGGGATCTGGCCTTCGAGACGGACGTGCTGGCGGTGATCCGCCGCGCCCAGCAGATCGTCCTGGGGATGCTGCCGCCGGGAGTCGCGCTGTACTACGAGCCCGAGGACACCCGGTGGCGCGTGAAGGTGCAGGTCGGCAGCCTGAACAACGAGACGCTGCAGCGGACCGTCGACGCCGGACTGTCCCTTGAGGGCACGGGCAACCTCTGGATTCCGTGGCAGTCCGGCGAGGCCTACTATCAGGACTCCTATGCGCCGGACACCGACGGCCTGGCAGACCAGACCGGCAACATCGGCTCCACGGCCACCGTACCGGTGGTCGTCGACGGTCGGCCCCGTGGCGTGCTCGCCGTGGCCCTGTTCGACCACCGGGCCTGGAGTCCCACGGACCGGATCATCCTCGACACGGCCGTCCGGCACCTGTCGCTCGCGCTGGAGCGGGCACACGTGGCCGGGGCCATGGACGCGCAGCGGGAGCAGCTCGTCGCCGCGAACGAGGGCCTGGAGGCCTTCAGCTACAGCGTGTCTCACGACCTGCGGGCGCCGCTGCGGCACATCCAGGGCTTCCTGGGCATCCTGCGGCGTGCCGTGGTGGCCGGCGACGCCGCCAAGGTCGACTCGGCCCTCGGGGTGGTCGACCAGGCGGCGGCGCGGATGAACGTCCTGATCGACGCCCTGCTGAACTTCTCCTACGTGTCGCGCAACACGCTGGCGCGGGATCCGGTGGACCTCACCGTCCTGGTGCAGGCGGTGCGCACTGAGCTGCCGCCGTCCCAGGAGCACCGGATCCAGTGGACGGTGGAGGCCCTGCCGACGGTGCGTGGCGACGCCACCCTGCTGGGGCAGGTGATGGGCAACCTGATCCACAACGCCGTGAAGTATTCGGGCACCCGGCCGCACCCCGCGGTGACCGTCCGGGCCGAGCGCCAGCCCGGCGCCGACGTGATCGTCGTGTCGGACAACGGCGTGGGGTTTGATCCGCAGTACCAGCACAAGCTGTTCGGCGTGTTCCAGCGCCTCCACCGGCAGGACGAATTCGAGGGCACCGGCATCGGCCTGGCGACGGTTCGGCGCATCATTCAGCGGCACGGCGGGCAGGTCTGGGCGACGTCGGTGCCCGGCGAGGGGGCCACGTTCTCGTTCAGCCTGCCGCGGGAGGAGCCGGCGCTGTCGCGGCCGCCGCGCGAGTGAGGCGGGCGTACGGCGGGCGCGGCGCTCCGGTCGGGCGGGCGCCCCACCTCCAGCGACCCTGATGCCCGCGACTGCTAACATGAAGGCCGTCTTCATGGACGGTGGATGGCCACGTCCGCCGTGCCCCAGCGCCGCCTCCCACCCGTCTGCAGGAGTGTCATGACCCGTCCGTTCCACGTACTCCTCATCGACGACAACGCCACGGATCTGCTGCTGGCCACCGAGGCCTTCCTCGAACTGGACGCCACCGTGGGTGTGGACACCTTCGCGTCCGGACAGCACGCGCTGGATCACCTGCGGGCCACGCCGCAGGACGCCCTCCCGGACGTGATCATCCTGGACATCAACATGCCGGTGCTCAACGGCTTCGACGTCCTGAGCCAGCTCAAGGACGATCCGGCGCTGCAGCTGATCCCGGTGGTGATGCTCTCGACCTCGGACTACCTGGGCGACGTGACCCGGGCGTATTCCATGCACGCCAGCTCGTACCTGATCAAGTCGCGGTCGTTCACGGAGTTCGTGCAGCAGGTCGACGCCTTCCTGGTGTACTGGCGCAGCGTCATCCTGGCCCGTCAGGCCGATTCCCCCCAGTAGGCCGGCACCAGAGCGTCCAGGTCAGCGGGCCGGTTTCGCGAGGGTGAAGCCGAAGGTGGCCCCCTGGCCATCGGCGCTGTCCGCGAAGACCCGGCCGCCGTGCTTGACGACGATCCGCCGCACCGTCGCCAGCCCCGCCCCGATGCCCGGATACGCGCCCTGCGGGTGCAGCCGCTGGAAGATGCCGAACAGCCGCGCGGCGTATCTGGGGTCGAAGCCCACGCCGTTGTCCCGCACCGTGATCACCCACTCGGCGGGCTCCTCCCGCACCTGGACGACCACCTCGGAGACCGCCTGGAGCGTGGAGTACTTCACCGCGTTGCTGATCAGGTTGGTCAGGACCTGCTGGATCAGGGTCGGGTCGCCCCACACCGCCACCGGGGGCGGCCCGTGCAGCGTGATGGGCTGTGCCGGGAATTCCAGCTGGGCGTCCTGCTGGGCCTGCGCGATGAGCGGGGCCAGCGGAACCCAGTGGGGCCGGAAGTCCTGCCGGCCCGCCCGCGACAGCATGAGCATCCCGTCGATGAGCTGCTCCATGCGCCGGGCCCCCTGCTGCACGATGCCCAGGTTCCGCAGCACCTTCTCGGTGTCCCCGTTCGCGAGGGCGATGCGCGCCAGATCGGCGAAGCCCATGACATGCCGCACCGGCGTCCGCAGGTCGTGGGACGCCGAGTACGCGAAGGCTTCGAGTTCCTCGTTGGCCGCCACGAGTTCCTGCGTCTGGCGATCCAGCGCGTCCCGCTGCGCCGTGAGCGCGCGCGCCTGGGCCGCGCGTTCCAGCGCCAGCCCCAGGCTCTGCCCGACCGCCCGCACGATGGCCCGCTGCCGTTCGGTCCACGTGGCGCCCTCCACCCGGCCCACCGTCAGGATCGCCTGCGGATCCCCGTCGATGAAGATGGGGCAGACGGCCGCCGCTCCCGGCGGGTCCGCCGCCCGGGGGTGGCCGTGCCCGGCCGTCCCGCCGTCCGAGAAGACGGCCACGCGGGAGTGCACCGCCTCGGCGAACGTCGGCGCGTCCATCGGCACGCCGCGCTGCAGCTGCGCGGCCTCGTCGGGCCGGATGTTGCCCGACCACACGGCCGCGGTCCACATGTCGTGCTGCCGCTCGTAGTACGCGACACGGACGTCCTCGAGGTGGGCCTGGAGGACATGCGTGGCGAGATGGGCCAGGCGGCGGGCATCGCTCTCGGACCCCACGGCCTCGGTGAAGGCCACGAAGGCGTCCAGGCCGGCGGTGCGCTCCTGCACGTGCCGCGTCTGCTCGGCCCGTTCCAGCGCCAGGCCCAGGCTCGTGACGCTGGTCTCCAGCAGCACCTTGTCCATGGGGGTCCACACGCGCTGGTCGAACAGGCCGATGGCGAGCATGCCGATCCGCTGCCCGTACATGCGCACCTGGAAGGCCGTGGCGGCGTTCACGTGCCGGATCATCTCGGCCGGGGTGTCGGCGCCCTGGGCGTAGTCGTCCTGGTAGTTCGGCACGCCGGTCCGCCACGTCGAATCCAGGGCCGGGGCGTCCAGGGGCAGGCCGTGCTCGTCCACCAGCCGCTGGAGTTCGGGGTTGCCGATGTCGCCCACCTGGGACCGCAGCTGCCAGCGGTCCGGGGCCTGCTCCCAGTACAGGGCGTATCCCGGGGTGAGCAGCGACAGCATGATCTCCTGGGCACGGCGCACCAGCACGTAGCGGTCGGTCTCGCTGGCCAGGTCGCGTGACATCACCGCGAAGGCCTCCAGCGCCTGGTTGCGCCGCGTCGCCTCGTCGCGCTGCTGCTCGTGCGTGTGGGCCTGGCGCAGCAGATGCAGCCGGTCGATGGTCAGGGCCGCCTGCGACGCGAGGGCGTACAGGAAGGACAGTTCGGTCACCGCAAACGCGTGGGGCTGGTCGTACTCCAGGATCAGCGCGCCCAGGACGCGGGAGCCCAGCAGCACGGGCACGACCGCGCACGCTGCCGCCACCGCTTCCCCGGTCTGCGTCTCGATCTGCGGATACTCGGCCAGCAGGGCCTCCCGGTGCCCGTACACGCGGGGGCGCCGGTCACGCACCGCGTCGGTGAGCGGCGAGATCCCCTGCGGTGACGCCACCGTCCACAGCGCGGCCGTGGCCGTGGCGTCCCGCGTGGACGCCGCCACCCGGAACTGCAGGCCCTCGCGGCGCAGCACGGTGACCTGCGGGGCCGCGGGAAGGTGGCTGGCCGCCTGCACCACCACGTCCTCCACCTGCTCCCGCGTGTGGGCCCCGGCGAGGCGCGCGGTGACCTCCTGTAGCGGCATCCAGGACGGTTCCGGGATGTCAGGGGACTCAGACAGGCCGGAGCCGGACACGGGCATGCTGGAAGTGTAGCGACCGGAAGCTGGGGATGTCGGTCGGCACGCGCCGCTGGAGGCGGAGCCGGCGTGGTGTGGGCACGCTGCCGGAGGTCACCGCGCCGGTCACCCGCCGGGCGGGCAGTGGCGGTGCAGCTGCGGCTCCAGCCGGGCCATCAGGTCGGCCACCAGGTCGGATCCCAGGCGCCGGTGTTCGCGGGTCCTCACCACGCCGGTCGTCCCCTGGCCGTACAGGACGAAGCGCAGGCCGTCCGGCCGGTGGCGCTGCACGCACGTGACCGTGGCGCCCAGCCGCAGGGCGCGCATGAGGCCCGCCCCCTCGTGCACCGGGAGCGCCATCAGCACCTCGGAGAGTGGAACGGAATCCTCGCGCACCGGCGCACCGTACTGGCCGGCCCGTGACGGGGAACTGTCCTCAAGGATTTCACAAGGCCAGCGCGTCTCATGAAGGCGGCATGATCCCGGTCGGCCGCTCGGCACGCCGCGACCTACTTCCGCCGCGACTCCGCGTGGTCCTGGAGGGCGGTCAGCGCGGCGTGGTGGCCCGCCATGCCGTGGACACCGCCGCGGGGGGGCGTGCTGGCACTGCACAGGTACACGCCGGGCAGCGGCGTGCGGTACGGCGAGGCCGACAGCACGGGCCGGATCACGGTGCCCAGCAGCGTGTTGGCCCCGCCCCCGACGTCCCCGCCGACCAGATTGCGGTTGTGCCGCTCGGCATCGGCGGCCGACGTGACGCGCCGGGCGAGCACCACGTCCCGGAAGCCGGGGGCCAGCGCCTCGATCTGCGCCTCGATCCGGTCAATGTCGCCCGGCTGCGGGACGTAGCCGCCGGGCACGTGGACGTACAGCCACACGGTGTGCTGCCCGGCCGGAGCGCGGCTGGGATCGAAGGGGGTGTGCTGGGCGAGCAGCACGTAGGGCCGCTCGGGCAGGCCGGTGACGCTCTGTGCCTCGCTGTGCACGACCGCGTCCAGCGGCCCGCCCAGGTGCACGGTCGCTGCCAGGGCCGTGCGCGGGTCACGCCACGGAATGGGAGCACTCAGGGCGTAGTCGAGCTTGATGGTACCCGCCCCGTACCGGAAGGCGCGCAGCTGCCGGGCATACCCGGACGGCAGCTGCGGGGCCAGGCGCAGGAACTCGCGCGGGGAGACGTCGAGGAGCTGGACGTCCGCCTCCAGCGCGTCTAGCCGGTCGACCGGGTGCTGCGTGTGGACACGCCCGCCCAGGTGCGCCAGATACCCCAGCATGGCGTCCGTGATGGCCTGCGCCCCGCCGCGCGGAAACGGCCACCCGACCACGTGGGCGCTGACCGCCAGCATCAGGCCATACGCAGAGGTCATGGGCCGG
This sequence comes from Deinococcus sp. AB2017081, assembly GCF_034440735.1. Taxonomy (NCBI): domain Bacteria; kingdom Thermotogati; phylum Deinococcota; class Deinococci; order Deinococcales; family Deinococcaceae; genus Deinococcus; species Deinococcus sp. AB2017081. The sequence continues at coordinate 130,681 of NZ_CP140100.1, forward strand.
GTCAGCGGCACCTCCGAGTGGGCACTCAGGCCGGCGAACAGGGCGCGCGCCGCCTCGCCCCGGAACACGGTGCGGGCGAGCAGGGCGGCGGGCGGCAGACCGCGCACGCCGAAGCGGGCCAGCGTGACCGGATGGCGGGGCACGCGCAGCAGGGGCCTGAGGGTGTCCCGGAACAGGTCGTCTGCCGCGTCCACGAGCGGTTCCAGCAGGCGCCGGTAGGCCCGACCGTCGGTCCCCAGGCCGTCGGCCGTCTCGTCCACGCTGCGGTACAGCAGGGCTGCGCCGCCCGGCAGCGGGTGGGCGACCGCTGCCGGCGACGACACGAACTCCAGGCCGTAGCGCGCCAGCGGCAGCGTGCGGAAGAACGGCGACACCACCGCGAGCGGGTGGATGGCCGAACCCACGTCATGGATGAAGCCCGGCAGGGTCAGCGCCGCGCTGCGGACGGCCCCGCCCGCCGTGGCGTTGGCCTCGTACACGTCGACGCCCCAGCCCGCGCGGGCCAGGGTGATGGCGGCCGCCAGACCGTTCGGCCCGGAGCCCACGACTGCGGCGCGGTAGGTCATACCGCGCCATTACAGCGCAGTCCGGATCCCGGTGGGTGCCGCCGGCCATCCACCGTGCAGAGGGAGTCCTCATGCAGCGCGCCCGACCGGGTGACGCTCAGGGCCCCTTGAGCCAACCGGACGGCAGCCCATGGGCGCGGCCGCTACGGTGAACCATGTCCCCGACGCTCCGCTTTGCCCATGCCCTGCTCCGCCCGCTCGCCGTCCTGGCCGTGGGCACCATCGCCCTTGTCCTGCCCCGTCCACGCCGCCGTGCCCTGCACGGCCGGGTCGTGGTGATCACCGGGGCCTCGACCGGGATCGGCCGGGCCACGGCGCTGGAGTGTGCCGTCCGGGGGGCCCACGTGGTGCTCGCGGCCCGCGACGCGGCTGCCCTGGATCAGGTGGCCCAGGAGATCGGCACCCTGGGACATCCGGCGCTGGCGGTGCCCACCGACGTGAGTGACCGCGCCCAGGTGCAGGCGCTGGTGGACGCCGCCGTGGCCCGCTTCGGGCGGATCGACGTGATGGTCAACCACGCCGGCGATATGTTCGTGGACAGCGTCGAGCACAGCGAGGAGCGGCGCGTGCGGCACCTGATCGAGACCAACGTGATGGGCGTGCTGTACGGGGTGCAGGCGGTCATCCCCGTCATGCGGCGCCAGGGTGGCGGGCACATCATCAACACGTCGTCCGTGGAGGGGCGGGTGGGCTTCCCGTTCTCCGGGATCTACGCCGGAACCAAGGCCTTCGTGGAGGTCATGACGCAGTCGCTGCGCCAGGAACTGATGCAGGTGGAACGCAGCGGGATCACGGTGAGTGCCCTGCTGCCGGCGGCCGTCCGCACGCCGCTGTTCGACACGGCCCCCAACGTGACCGCCGGGGGGAACGGCGCCCATCTGGTGTGGCCCGTCATGGAGGCCTCGCAGGTGGCCCGCGCCCTGGTGGGCGTCATGGAACGCCCCCGCCCGGTGATCTATCCGCTGCGGTCGGCCCGCGCCTTCGTGCTGCTGTACGACCTCGCGCCGGGGGTGGCCGACCGGGTGCTCAGTGCCCTGCGGGTCGACCGGCACGTCAACGTGATGAGCTACCCGCAGCGCGGCACAGGCCGCGCCAGCCGCCCGATCAGCCCGGTCGTCCGGGACGGCCGTCTGCACGACGCGTGATCACGGCGAGAACGTCACGGCCACTCCACCGTCGTGGTGCCGTGACCGGCCTTGCGGCCCCCACTGACTTTCAGGGCGCGGCGCAGTCCGCTCTCCCACGTCATCCGTTGCAGGATGCCCACGCCCAGCAGGTAGGTCGCGCGGTCGTACCAGCTGCTCGCCCTCACCTGCGACACCACCGTCAGGCGGTAGCTGTTCCCGACCAGCGGCTCGCTGCGGAACTCGATCCAGCCGGATTCGGAGTGCTGCCGGAGCGTCTGGAGCCGGAAGTGGGTGGGGTCGACCTCGACGACCTGCACCCGGCCGCGCCGCACCCCCAGCATCAGCACCGTGAAGCGGTCGCCCACGCCGGTCGGGCCGCCGCCCCGCCGCACCCGCCGGAACGCCGCCAGCACCGGCGGGATCATCTCCGGCAGGTGCTGGAGCAGGTGGGTCACGACCTCGGTCTCCGGTCGGCGGGGCGACGCGATATCGATCCAGTACACGCGGCGGGTCACCGGGCCGACCCCCTGGGCCTCGCCGGTCAGCGACCAGCCGGCCAGCGGCACCCGCAGCGTGCGGGTGGCGTAGGCGGCCACCGTGGGCACCACCAGCCAGCGTCCCTTCATGCCCCCTCCTCACCGCTGTGCGGGGTGCCGCTCTGCCGCTCAGCCCCAGGGATCGAGGACGACCTTGATGCAGCCGTCATGCTTGTCGCGGAAGGTCTTGTACAGCTCGGGCGCGTCGTCCAGTGTGGCGCGGTGGGTAATCACGAAACTCGGGTCGATCTCGCCCGCCTCGATGCGGCCCAGCAGCGGCGCGATGTGCCGCTGGGTGTGCGTCTGGCCCATCTTGAAGGTCAGGCCCTTGGCGAAGGCCGCGCCCATGGGCAGCTTGTCGATCAGGCCGCCATACACGCCGGGCATGCTGACGGTGCCGCCCTTGGCGCAGCTCATGATCGCCCAGCGCAGCGCCGTGATCCGGTCAAAGCTCAGTTTCAGGCGCTGCTTGGCCGTGTCCACGATCGCGCCGGGGCCGTGGCCGTGCGCCTCCATGCCGACCGCGTCGATCACGTGGTCCGGCCCGCGTCCGCCCGTGGCCTCACGCAGGGCCACCATGACGTCGTCCTGCTCGTAGTTGATGGTCTGGCAGCCGGCGGCCTCGGCCATGCTCAACCGCTCCGGCACGCGGTCGATCACGATCACGTGGGCGGCCCCAAGCATCTGGGCGCTGCGGGCCGCAAACTGGCCCACCGGCCCGGCCCCGAAGACCGCGACCACGTCGCGTCCGGGTACGATGGCGCAGTTCTCGGCCGCCTGGTAGCCGGTCGGGAAGATGTCGGTCAGGAACAGCACCTGCTCGTCGCGCAGATCCGACTCGATCTTGTGTGGCCCGATGTCGGCAAAGGGCACGCGCACGTACTGGGCCTGCCCGCCCGCGTAGCCGCCGTACATGTGCGAGTACCCGAACAGCCCGCCGCCGCTGACCGCGCCGTACAGTGCCTCGGCCATGCGGTGGTTGGGGTTGGAGTTGTCGCACGCGCTAAAGAGCCCCCGCCGGCACGGATCGCACACGCCGCAGGCGATGTTGAACGGCACCACCACGCGGTCGCCCACCTGCAGCCGCTTCACGTCGCGGCCGATCTCGACGACCTCGCCCATGAACTCGTGGCCCAGGATGTCGCCCTTCTCCATGCTGGGAATCACGCCGTCGAGCAGGTGCAGGTCGGAGCCGCAGATCGCGGTCGAGGTGATCTTCACGATGGCGTCGGTCGGGAGCAGCAGGGTCGGATCCGGTACGGTCTCGACGCCCACGTGGTTGGTGCCCTGCCACACGATGGCTTTCATGCGATCCTCCCGGCGGCGGCGCGGCCGCTGCTCTGGCCCTCGGTGGTGGGCGCGAAGCCCAGTTCCTGCTCGCGCTTGAAGCGCATCAGGTCGTCGCGCAGCTGCTGCGCGGGTTCCTCGCCGGCCACGCGGGCCAGGACGGCCCCGGCGGTGCCGCCGGGCGGGCGGTAGGTCAGGCGCACGATCACCTCGGTGCCCCGGTCGCCGGGCGCGGGCCGGAACAGCACCTCGCCGGCGTTGTCGATGGCCGCGCCGGGCAGCGACTGCCACGCCAGGCGCCGCCCCGGCTCGTCGGCCGTGATCTCGGCCTCCCAGCTGACCTCGCCGGTGGGCGCGGTGACCGTCCAGCGCGAGCGGGTCTCGTCCAGCACGTCGACGCGCTGCAGGTGCGTCATCACGCGGGGCAGCGATGCCAGATCCCGCCAGTGGGCGTACAGGTCGTCGGCGGGCCGGCCGATGGTCACGGCGTCGCTGACCAGCACGTCGCCGCTCTGGGTCTGCCGGATCTTCAGGGCGGTGGCCAGCGGGTTGCGCCCGGTGGCGGCCATGGCGGCCAGCCCCGCGCCGACGCTGCCCAGGACGAGCTTCTGCAGGGGCGTGCCGCCGCGCAGGCCAGCGCCCATCAGCGCAACGCCCAGGGTGCCGACCACCGAGCGCTCGGCCGGGGCCATGTGGGCGCCGGTGCTGGACGGGGGTGGGGGTGCGGACGACGGCTGGCCGGACGACGGGTCGGGGGGGGAATCGGCTGGAGTCATGGACGTGTCCTCCGGGACGGACGGTGGAACCAGGGTGGGACGACCGTGGGCTGCCGGATGCCGCCCGAACCGCCGTCTGTGATGTGGGGTCAGCATCCCAGGGGGTGGGTGAGGATGCCCGGGAGTCGTGTGAACACGGGTTCATGGGGAGTGGCTCAAGGTCAGGGTCGTGGGCGGGCCGGCCGATCCAGACACATCGGATACAGTGGATGGATGATTCCACGGAGCCCGGTACCGGTGCTGGACGTGCTCAAGGCGCTGGCCAGTGATGTCCGGTTCGAGATCGTGCAGCTCCTCGCCCACGGCGAGCGCTGCGTATGCGATCTGGAAGCGCAGCTGGCCCTGCCACAGTCGAAGGTCTCGTACCACATGGCCGTCCTGCTGGAGGCGGGGCTGGTGACGCGTGACCAGCGCGGGAAGAACAGCTACTACTCGCTGGATCGTGCCCGGCTGTACGCCGTGGGCGGCGAGGTGCTGACGGCCCTGCTGGTTCCGGATCGCCCCCTGACACATCAGGTCAGTTCGGTCTGTTAAGCTCCGCCCATGCGCCGTGTCCTGATCCTGTGCACGCACAACTCTGCCCGCAGCCAGATGGCCGAGGCCCTGACCCGCGACGCGGCCCGCCGCGCCGGCCTGCCCCTGGACGTCCACTCGGCCGGCACCGAGGCCACCCGCGTCAAGGACGACGCGAAGACCGTCATGGCCGAACTGGGGCTGGATCTGTCGGGCCACACCAGCAAGACGCTGTGGGACGTGTCGGACGCCCAGACCTTCGACTACGTGATCACAGTCTGCGACAGCGCGGCCGAGGCCTGCCCGGTCTATCCCGGCACGACCACGCGCCGGCACTATCCCTTCGTGGATCCCTCGGGCGGGAGTCTGGATCGCTGGCGGGCCGTGCGTGACCAGCAGCGGGCGTGCTTCGACGCCTTCGTGCATGCCCTGGCCGCCGGTGCCGACGCGCCGCCCTCGTACGCCGACAGTCCGGCGGTGCCGGTGGCCTGAAGGAGCCAGACGGCCGCCGCGGCCACCGTTGCATGTCGTGCCGTGCGGTGCTCCATGGCGGCACGTCACGCGCCGGGGGCTTCACCGTGTCTGCGGATGCCTTGACGCAGCGTCCTGTATCTGTCCTCCAGGTCTTTGAGATCCCCGGGGTTTTTCGTCTCGCGCCGCGCGTCCTCCATGATCAGCGTGGCGTGACGGTCCAGCTCTGCGTGCCGCGTGGCGTCCTGCTCGCCCTGCGCCACGATGCGCAACACGTCCAGCAGCCGCAGGGTCACGGCCGGGCTCGCGCTGCCGTACTGCCGGATCATGTGAAACATGCTGTCCAGCAGCCCGCCGTAGGTGGTGACCGGGTACACGAGCCGCAGCTGATGATCTCGGTACACCACACCCGATGGCCACGTGCGCCCCTGCAGCCGGCACAGGGCGTCCCCGAACCGGTCGATCACATCGGTGGCGGTGACCGGATCGTTCACGCCGGGACTCAGGGCGCGGGCGGCCACTTCGGCCAGTTGCCGCACCGTGAACTCCAGGTCCTGACCCGCGACCCGCCGGGGCCCCAGCACCAGGGCCGGGAGGACGCCTCCCGGCAGCCGCGGGACTCCCACGGCGACGGGCGTGTTCGGAAAGACGTACTCCCCGGGGCGCACAAGGATGAGCAGGGCCACGCCGTCGCGTGTGGCCGCGGCCGTCAAGGCCTCCGTGTCGAGCAGTTGCAGGTACCCGCTGTCCGGGGAACGCAGCTGCTCCCCGGCCGTCCAGAAGGCCTCCGGTGGCGCGGCGGGATGGACTGCCTCCGTCCGATCGTCCGTCGCCCGCTCCAGGGCGCGCCGCAGATCATCCCTGAGCAGGTTGATCACGGCGGTCATGTTGATGCCGCGCGTCACGTGGGCGAGAAAGTACACCAGCGCCGCCACGCACGCCAGCGCCAGCAGCATCGCGAGCGTGACGTTGTAGTGCGGCACAAAGGGACGGTCGTCGCCTCCCTGCACGCTGCGCAGGCTGAACAGTGTGAATGCGAACGTGGCGATGAACGTGCCCAGCACGGCCTGGTTCCCACGGTCTCGCGTGAAATTGTCCAGCAGACGCGGCCCCATGCTGCCCGCCGCGTAGGACAGCGCCGCGATCGTGATGGAAAAGACCGTGCCCGCCACCCCGATGGCGCTGCTGGCCACAGCGGACAGCAGGCTGCGCGCCCCGCTCTCTCCACCCGAATACACCCAGTCCAGTCCTGCGGGGATGCCGTGCCGCTCCTCGACCTGAATGCCCGCCCACGCGAGGAACAGCGCCGTGATGGTCATCACGGCCGGCAGAAACCAGAACTGCCCCGTCCACTCCCTCACCCTCAGCCCGTACCCGTTCACGGCGTCTCGACCGGGTGGTGGAGCGCGGCGCGGGAGCGAGGACCGGCCTCCTGTGAGGACCGGCCCTCACGCTGGCGGGCGCGGTCGCCGTCCGTCTCCTCGGTCTGGTCGTCCACAAGCCCCCGCTGGTGGGGGAGGGGGAGGTCGATGCCGGCAGCGATCAGCGCAGGGTGCAGGGCCGGCAGCACCCGATCCTGCGGTTCCACCACGTCCCGCCGGATGGGCGGGTCGGTCCAGGAGCGCACCTCGAGGTGCACACGGAACGCGGCCAGTGCGCGCACCAGCACGGTCAGTGCCGGTACGTCCCCGGCCCCGGCGGGGGTCTTCAGGATGCTCGGCTGGGCCCGGGCAGTGTCGTCTCCAGAGCCGATCCCGACCGTGACGGCCAGGCGCCGCCGGTCATACGCCGTGTTCACGGTCACGCGGTTGGTGGACTGCCCGCGCTTCGGAACGACCACCCGCCGGTTGTCACGCGTCCGCAGCAGGGTCGCGCGTACCGGGATGTCCTCCACGGTGCCCTCATGCCCACCGCTGACGATCTGATCCCCGATCCGGAAGGGCCGGATGGTCGGCAGCCGCGTGGCCACACGGTGCGGGACGGTGGCCTTGAACGCAAAGCCGATCGCGACGCCACTCACGCCCAACGCCCCGAACACAGATGCGGCGGTCGGCGTCGGGAAGACCACGGCGACCCGGCCGGGTGTCCGGCGCGTTCCGCGGGCGCCCGCACGGAGCGGCAGATGACCCCCGCGACGACCCAGCACAGCGGGAGCGGCATCGGGCAGGCGGGTCGGCAGACCCTGAACCAGCTCCGGGAGCGGATGAGAAGCGGTTCGAGGTGCCCGTCCATGGACGTACTGTAGGCGGTGACGGTGCCGTGTCCTGGCGCGCACCGCAAGACCCGCCACCCCCCCGGCCGTGCCCGGTGCGTGATCGCCATCCCCCGGCACGCCGGGCGCCGCCGTCGCTGCCAGGGGGGAACCGAGATTCCGGGTCGGGGACGCGCTGGGCCTCCAACACGCCAGCGAGACACAGAGGCCCGCTGATGACCCCCATGACTGTCCGGCCGCGCCGCGAGGCTCGGGGCCGCGTCCGCCGGCGTCAGGGGGCCGCCGGGGCCCTCTGCTCGCCCGCCCGCGCCGCCAGGCGGCCCACCGTCAGTCCCTGCACGATGATGCTGAACACCACGACCACGTAGGTCATCACCAGAAACAGGTCACGTGCCGGGCCTGGCGGCACCGTGAAGGCCAGCGCCACACTGATCGCCCCCCGCAGTCCACCCCAGATCATCAGGCGGCGCGTGTACGGCGCGAAGGGATGCCGGCGCCTCAGGAACCACACCGGTACCTGCACACTCACCGTGCGGATCAGCAGCAGCAGGGGAATGGCGATGACGCCCAGCACCAGCGCCGCCGCGCTGAAGTCCACCACGACCACCTCCAGCGCCAGCAGGGCGAAGAGGAAGATGTTCAGGAGCTCGTCGGCCAGGTGCCAGAACGCATCGAACTTCTCCCGGCTGGACAGGGCAGCGGGCCGGCGGTCCGTCAGGGAGCCGACCAGCAGGCCGGCGGCCACGGCCGCCAGTGGCGCAGACACGTGGAGATGGGCGGCCATGGCGGTGCATGCCAGCACCAGGCTGAGGGTGATCAGCATCTCGACCACGAAATCCTGAACCGAGCGCAGGGCCAGGTACGCGGCCAGGCCCAGCAGACCCCCCAGCAGCAACCCGCCGACCGCTTCCTGGGCGAAGAAGGTCAGGACGCCGCCCACGCCCAGGTCCGGGCCGTGTCCCCCCGCCCCCGCGGCCGCGATCCCCGCCAGCACGGCGAAGGCCACCACGCCCACCCCGTCGTTGAAGAGGCTTTCCCCGGCCACCAGCGTTTCAATACGCTTGGGCACGTTGGCCTGCTTGAGCATGCCCAGCACCGCCACCGGATCCGTGGGGGAGATCAGCGCCCCGAACAACAGGCAGGAGACGAACGAGATGTCCAGGTTGAAGAGCGCCAGCAGGCCGTACAGCGCCCCGCCCACCAGAGCGATGGAGATGGCGGTGGAGAGCAGGGCGAAGGCGATGACCGGGCCACGCAGGCTCCACAGCGCATGCGAGTTGACCCCCAGCGCCCCGGCGAACAGCAGGAAGGACAGCACGCCCTGGAAGACGAAGTCGCTGAATTCGATTCCCCGAACCACCTCGACGGCCGAGAGGGCAAGGGGCACCCGCAGCGCCACCAGGATCAGCAGCACCAGGCTGATCAGGAGGCCGCCGACGGTGACGCCGATGGACGCCGGCAGTCTGAGATACCGGGCGTTCACGAATGCCAGCGCCGCCGTGACACACACCAGCAGCGTGGACAGGTCGAGCAGGCTCATCCGCCTGCCCCCGTCAGCGTGAACACCACGTAGTACAGGCCGAGGGCCAGGGTGGTGGTCACCACGGCAATCGGCGTGGCATACGTCATGAAGCGGCCGAAGCTCAGGGGATGGCCCTCCCGCGCGGCAATGTCCGAGACCACGATGTTGGCCGACGCACCGATCAGGGTGAGATTGCCGCCCAGACAGGCCCCGAGACTCAGGGCCCACCACAGCGGATCCATGGCCGTTCCCAGGGTGCCCTGCAGTTCCCTGAGCACACTCGCCATGCTGATGGTAAAGGGAATGTTGTCGACGAACCCGCTGATGATGGCGCTGGAAACGCCCACCAGCAGGATGCCCAGCCCGATATCGCCGTCGATGGCGGTGGTCAGGGCGGTGGCCACGCGCCCGAAGACCCCCACGTGCTCCAGGGCCCCCACCACGATGAACAGGCCCATGAAGAACAGCAGCGTGGCCCATTCCACCTGCTCGAACAGCTCCACGGGGGACAGATCGGCAATCAGAAGCAGGAAGGTGCTGGTGGTGAGCGCGACCAGCCCCGCCTCCAGTCCGATGGGATGCCCGACCATGAACAGCAGCAGCGTCACGGCGAACACGGCCAGGGCCTGACGCATCAGTTTCGGATTCGTCCTGACCGGTGTGGGATCGGCCAGCACCTGCTGCAGCCGCTCGGTCGAGCCCGCCGCGTTCAGGTGGCCCCGCCAGCGCATCAGGACGTGCATCAGGGCGATGCCGACGATGGTCGCCACCACCGCGTAGGGGGCCACATTGACCAGAAAGTCCCCGAAGCCCTTCCCGGCCACGGAGCCGATGATGATGTTGGGGGGATCCCCCACCAGCGTGGCCGTCCCGCCCGTGTTGCTCGCCAGGATGACGGCAATCAGATACGGAATGGGCTTGAGGCCCAGCCGGGTCACCACGGTGACCACCACCGGGGCCATGAACAGCACGGTGGTCACGTTGTCGAGGAAGGCACTGAACACCGCGGTCAGCACGCTGAACGTCCACAGCACCCGGACCGGTTCGCCCCGGGTATAGAGCATGGCCCGGCGGGCGACCAGATCGAAAAAGCCGCTCCTGCTGAGGACATTGACGATGTTCATCATGCCGAACAGCAGAAAGATGGTGTTGAAGTCGATGCTGCCCCACGCCTGATCGGGCGAGAGCAGCCCGACGATCATCACGGCGCAGGCGCCCAGCAGGGCCGCCACCGTGCGGTGGACGAATTTCTCCATCAGGATCAGGGCGTAGGTCAGCACGAACAGGGCGATGGCGACGGCCGTCATGGTGGTGTCGCTCAGGGTCACGCCCAGGGTGTCGAGGAGGGTGGGATGGTCGGCGGCGTGGGGGTCAGTCATACGGCGTCCAGGGGCATCAGCGCAGGGGGAGGGTCAGGAGGAGGACGATCACGCCAGCCGCCGCCGCGGTCAGGGCAAACGCGACGATGAACAGGATGATCTCCCTCGCGGTGGGCGGTGGAGCGGGTGGCGGTTCGGGGGTGGGGTCGTCTGGGGACATGCGGCACCTCCAGGGCACACGAGAACGAGAACCAACAACGGAGGAGCCCGCAGCAGCAGACTCCTCCAGTTCGGCGTATGGTCGCCGGTACCTGATCCCAGGGGACTCAGGGTTGTCGACCCAGTGTACAGGGTCACGCCAGCCGGGGTGGCCGTCGACGCTCGTGCCGCGAAATCTCCCGGCGCCCATCCAGGGCCGCAGGACGCCACGGGGGACAGCGGCCGGCCGATGGCGGAGGACGAACGTCGGGACGGCCGGACGCCGCAGCGTGGCCAGCAGCGTCTGCGCCGTGACCGCGCTCAGTCCCGGGTCAGTGTCCGGAGCCTCGGGCGACCGCGCCGGGTGTGCCGTAGACCGCCAGCCGGTCGATCAGGGTGGCCGAGGCCTCGTTCAGGCCGATGAGCTCCGGGGTGACGCCCTGCCGCATGAACCTCAGCATCACCTTGTCCAGCGCCCCGACCGCCGAGCCGTCCCAGAAATGCGCGCCGTGCAGGTCGATGACCACCCGCGGGGCGGGATGCCCGAACTCGAACTGGTGCAGGAAGTCGTGCGTGCTGACGAAGAACAGCTGACCCCGCACCCGGTACGTGCGGGTGCCATCGGGGCCGTCCTCATGACTCACCTGCGAGAGCTGGGAGACCTTGCGCGCGAACATCAGGGCGCTCAGCACCACGCCGACCAGCACCCCGAGGCTCAGGTCGTGGGTCAGCACCGTGACGCCCACCGTCGCCAGCATCACGGTGGTCTCGCCCTTCGGGAATACGGTCAGCGTCCGCAGGCTGCTCCAGTCGAAGGTGCCCACGCTCACGACGATCATGACCGCGACCAGCGCCGCCATCGGAATCTGCACCAGCAGCGGTTGCAGCACCAGGATCAGGATCAGCAGGCCCAGGCCGGCCACGAAGGTCGACAGCCGCCCCCGCCCGCCGTTGGTGACGTTGATCATGCTCTGCCCGATCATGGCGCAGCCGGCCATCCCGCCGAAGAAGCCGGTGATGACGTTGGCGATGCCCTGGCCCCGGGCCTCGGTGTTCTTGTCGCTGGTGGTGTCGGTGCGCTCGTCGATCAGCTGCGCGGTGAGCAGGCTTTCGAGCAGGCCGACGATGGACAGCGTGAGGGCCACCGGGACGATGATCGCCAGGGTCTCCAGCGTGAAGGGCACCTGCGGCAGCGTGAAGGGCGGCAGGGCCGTGGGAAGCGCCCCCATGTCCCCGACGGTCTTCACGTCGGCGCCGGTGACCACGGACACGGCCGTCAGGGCGACGATGGCGACCAGGGCGCTGGGAATGGCCTTGAAGACGCGGGGCAGCAGGTAGATGATGGCGAGGCCGGCCGCGACCATGGCGTACATCTGCCAATTTGCCCCGATGAACTGCGGGAGCTGGGCCAGGAAGATCAGGATGGCCAGGGCGTTGACGAAGCCGGTCATCACGCTGCGGGGCACGAACTTGAGGTAGCGGGCCAGCTTCGCCCAGCCGAAGACGATCTGGAACAGCCCGGTCAGCACGGTGGCGGCGAACAGGTAGGCCAGGCCGTGGTCTCTGACCAGTCCGACCATCAGCAGCGCCATGGCGCCGGTCGCGGCGCTGATCATGCCGGGTCGCCCACCGATGAAGGCGGTCACGAGGGCGATGATGAACGACGCGTACAGGCCGACCTGCGGGTCGACGCCCGCGATGATGGAGAACGCGATGGCCTCGGGGATCAGTGCCAGCGCCACCACGATCCCCGCCAGGACGTCCTGGCGGGGATTGGCGAACCATTCTCGGCGGTACTGGGCACGGTCAAAACGGGACGGTGGGGTGGGAATGGCAGTCATGTGCACCTCGTGGGGTGCCGGGACAACCCGGTGGGTCTGCCGCTGGGGGCGGCAGGATCACGTCCAGTACAGGACGGGTGTCGGGTTATCGTCGGGGGCGTCACTCGAGCGGGACGCCGCGCCCGCGGCCCGGACAGTATGCGGCATTCCGGGTGCGCCGGCAAGCCCGGTCCCGGCACCGGGCAACCGGGACCGGCACGACGACCACCGGCCACGCGTCGGCCGCCCGCACCATGACGGTCCGTCACCTCCGGTACGGCACGGCGGCAGGTGACGGGGCGGCCCTCCGGGACGTCCATCGGCTGGGGGCTGGCCAGGGTCGCATCGGGTGGAGTGGTGGAACCGGGCACCGCTGTCCCTGCACGGCAGCACTGAGCACCGCCCCCGCCCGTAGGGGCCACGGCAGGCCGATCCCGCCGTGCTCCACGGTCTGCCGGGCACAGGGTGACCGGCGCCGCCGTGCCGGGCCCCTTCATCCAATGCCCACCCAGCGGTGGGATTCACCCCCTCGCCGCCCTAAGGAACGTCATTGTTCGGATCCGGCGCCGGTGCCGATACTGGGGGCCATGTGTCTCCAGAAACAGGTGTTCGACATCACCGCGCCGGGCCGTGTCATCCGCCGGGCCGATGGCCTGGCGAGTGACGCCGGCGCGGTCCTGACGCTGGCCGTCCATGCCTTCTTCCATGCCAATGCCGCGCTGTGGCGCTTTCAGGACGAATACGCCGCGATGCTCGAGGATGACAACGAACGCCGGGCGAGTGAGGAGTGGGCCGATGACCGGGCCCGCTGGCTGGAACTGCACTCCACCCTGAGCGCCCAGACGAATGCCCCCTGGGATCCCGAGGTGCACCGCCAGGCCACCCGACTGATGCGTCAGGAGAAGTGGGAGGGGGGCCGCGTGCCCCGCGCCTTCCTGCAGGCCTACCCGCTGATGGCCGCCGAGAGTGTGCTGGCGCATCTGGCCCAGCTCGGCGCGTACCTGCGCCTGGTGGCGGACCACCCGGACGTACCGGACGCGGCGCGGATGGCGGCGGCGGCGTTCGACCGCCGGTGGCCGCAGGTCACGGCCGCCCGAAGCGCGGCGCTCCATCCCGAAGACCGCGTCCGCCTGCTGCAGGGGCGGGCCTCCCCACTGGGTCTGCGGCCGCTGGATGACCTGCGGGCCGCGGTGGGCACCGGCAGCAGTCTGGTCGGCGGACATCTGGATTACACGACCCTGGTGTTCACCGCGGCCGACGGCACCGTCTGCGGTCTGGACATCACCAACCACACCCTGGCGGCCGTCCAGACGGTGCTCCAGAGCGTCCTCGACCGCTGTGTGTGGTCCGGGCCGGCGACGGTCGAGCCCAACTGACGGCGACCCCGGCGTCCTCTCGGCGCGGCGGCGCTCCCCCACACGGCGGGGAGTGCCGCCGCGTGATCCGTCGGTGCACGGCTGGGGTCATGGGGCGGGAAGCGCCGCGGCAGCCTGCCCCTGACGGGCGCGACCCACTGCCGGCCGGCCGCTCCGTGGGACGGTGAAGCGCTACCACGGATCAGTTCACCGGGGTCTGACACCTCCGGCGCGCGCCGGATCATAAGGGATCGACGCGCCGACACGTCCTGCCGGGCGCGGACGACACGCGCGGGTGCGGCCGGTCGGCGGCGCGGAGCCGGACGGAGCCGGTCTACACGGTGGAATTCGTGGTGAACCCGGCGGCCGGTGGGGCAGACCGCTGGACGGCCCACCACCGGGGGCATGTGGCCCCCCCGGACCGGCGGCCCACCGCAGGAAAGGACGTCCCAGCAGGCGTCGGGCGCCGTGTGCGGCCCACCACCACGCCGGCGGCAGGTTTGTCTGTAAGAAACCCGACAGCCGGAGGAACCTAGACTTGATCCAGATAAAGACGGACGGACTCCGTCATGCAAGAGGGGGTGTGTATGGCAATCTTCGGCAATTTTTCTGACATCGCCCTGGTCGATGTGTTCCGTGTGCTCCGATCCAAAACAGGAACGCTGGTTCTCAGTGGTCTTCCGGAAGTTGGCGAAGTCACAATCGACCTTCACTGTAACCATGCCGTCGCAATGACCATCGGTGGTCACCCCGTCACGCTGCGGGACCACGCGGCCGACCGGATCCGGCAGCTGCTCGGGCACACGCAGGGCACCTTCACGTTCCAGGCCGCAGAGGGCACGCAGAGGACCTTCCTCCTGCCCCTGCATCCGGTGCTGCATCAGTTCGCACAGCTCAACGCGTCGGTGCCGGACAGCGAACTGCCCCATCCGGAGACCCGCTTTACCCTGGTCGCGGCCCAGCCCGAGGTGCCCGCCGCCCTCCACGGGACGTGGGAGGCCCTGGCCCCCCTGCTGCGCGGCGCGACCAGTGCCAGCGAGGCCGCACCGCTGCTCGGCTGGACGGTGCGCGAGACCCAGGCCACGCTGTACCGCTACCGCAGCACCGGCCTGATCGAACTCGCGAGCACGGCTCCCGTCGTGCCCGTGCCGGCCGGCGCCGCCGACGGCGACGCGCCGGCCACGCAGTCCGTGCTGCGCCGCTTCATCCACCGGCTCCGCACCTGGGGGGGCGCGTGATTCATCCCATCAAGATCGTCGTCAGCGGCGCTGTCGGCGCCGGCAAGACCACCCTGATCCAGACCCTGTCCGAGACGGAGGTCATCTCGACCGACGTCGTGGCCAGCGAGGACATCGGCAAGGACAACACCACCATCGCCTTCGATTTCGGCACCGTGCAGCTCGGTGATGACCTGCTGCTGCTGTTCGGCACGCCCGGCCAGGAGCGCTTCGACTTCATGTGGGACGTGCTGTGCCAGGGCGCCATGGGCCTGCTGCTGCTGGTCTCGGGCACGCGGCCCGGCGACTTCCGCCACTCGCGGCACATCCTTGAGTTCATCCGCACCCGCTACCCGCTGCCCTACCTGCTGGGCGTCACCCACCAGGACCGGCCCGGCGCGTGGGCCCCCGAGGACGTCGCCGAGTACTTCGACACCCCGCCGGGCCGCGTGATCGGTCTGGACGCCACGGATCCCGCCGCGTGCCGGCGAGCCGTCTCCGATCTGCTGACCATCCTGGCCACGCCGGCCATGGCCGACGTGCCGCCCGTCCCCGCCCTCTACCCTGTCCAGCCTCCGGAGGCTTTATGAGCAAGCAAGAACAGACCCAGTCCATCCTGAACACCCTGCGCAGCTCCATGCCCGAGATCCGCGGCGCCCTGATCGCCACCGCCGACGGTCTGGCGATCTCGCGCTCCTTCTCGGACAGCACCGACTTCCAGCGTGTGGCCGCCATGGCCGCGACCGCCCTCGGCCTGGGCAAGCGCATCGCCGAGACCCTGGGGGCCGGCGAGTTCACCGAAACCAGCGTGAGCGGCAAGGACGGCAACGTGTACATCTACGCCACCGGCCCCAAGGGCGTGCTGGCCGTGATCACGCAGCCGGACGCCAACCTGGGCCTGCTGCACCTCGAGGCGCGCGACGCGGCCCGCACCATCGCCGGCATTCTCTGATCCCGTGGGTTCGGCCGGTGCATGAGCACTGCCGACCCGTCCCCCTGCCAGCCCGATTCCGGACAGACCCGCCCCGGGCTGGCCCCCGCCCCAGGAGAACCCCATGCAAGTGCGCCCAGAACTCGGAGAATTCAGCTCGATCGTGTGCTTCAAGGCCGTCATCACCGGTGTCGAGGACACCCTCGGCCCGGACGGCGCTGCCGTCGTCTTCACCCGTGCCGGCAAGGTGCGCGGCCACAACCTCGTGGCGTCCCTCGGTCTGACGGGCGCGAACCTGCCCATTGACCAGCTCGCCCAGGCGCTGAACAGCGCCATCGGCAAGGACGGCACCCGCCTGTGTGCGGTGAAGGGTGCGTTCATGGACGGCGAGAACGTCGTGATCGATACCGATGAGACCGTGTGCTCGGCCGGCGAGGAGCAGGGCAGCACCCGGCAGTGCACCTTCACCCTGGGCGCCGTGTGGGGCGCGCTGGAGGCCGTGACCGGCAGGACGTTCCTCGGCAGCCAGACCGACAGCGTCCTGCGCGGCGGCCAGACCGACCGCTTCGTCTTCGAACCCCTGTAACCCCGGGCGCGCAGGGCGGCAGGCCACCGAGTGGCCTGCCGCCCTGCGCTGTTCCTGGAGCGTGGCGCGCCACCGGACGTGCCGACCTCCGCTATGGTGGGGACGATGTCGCCCGCCCCTGGACGCGCTCCGACCCTGGCCGATCGCCTCCAGCGCGTGACGGGACAGCTGGCCACCACCCATGACCGTCACGCGATCTGCCGCGCCCTGCTCGCTCCGGCGATGGAGGCGGTGGACGCGGCGGCCGGAGCGGTGCTGATCGTCAGTGACTCGGGCGACGATCTGACGCTGGAGGCGGTTCACGGCCACGCCGGGGGTGCGCCGATCCTGTGGCCGGGCGGGCCGCTGGCCGCCGGCGTGCAGCCCGGCTCGGCGCTGCTTGGCGGCCACGCCCGGTACTTCGAGCACGAGGAGGCCCTGCGCCAGGCGTTCCCGGACCTCCAGGACCGCGCCGGGGCGGGGGCGGCGATGTCCGCCGCGATCCTGCCCCTGACGGTCGAGCACCGCACGCTGGGCAGCCTGGTCGTGCAATTCCGCGAGCCGCGCCCCGTCACGCCGGATGAACGCCGGTACCTGGAGACCCTGGCATCCCTGGGCGCCCTCGCCCTGGACCGCAGCCACGCCATCCGTGGCCTGGAGCGCCGGAGTGCCGCCCTGAACGCGTTCCTGACCTTCAGTGAGATGGCGGCGGTGACCACGGACCTGCAGCAGCTGGTGGCGGGGGCCCAGGATGTGCTGTTGGCCAGTCTGCCGGACGCGCAGGGCGTGTATTTCGGGTGGCACGGCGACCGCTGGCGGCCCGTGGTCGAGACGGCCGGCCTGCCCGACACGCTGCGTGCCCTGCTCGCGCCGGGGCTGCCGGCGGACGTGCCCCAGATGTCCGACGCGGTGCGCCGTCAGGACACCCTTTTCGTGGAAGAGCGTCAGACCCGGCCGCTCGGGTTTCCACTGACCGACGCCTTCGGCGCCCTGGCCGTGACGCCGGTGATCCAGCACGGCGTGCCGACCGGCCTGTTCGTCATCGGGATCGGGGCCGAGCGGTTCACGCCCGAGCAGCGGGAGTACTACCGCGCCGTCGCCGGCAGCCTGACCAGCGCCATGAACCGCGCCCAGACGCGGCAGGCCGGGGAGCGTCAGGCGGCCCTTGACGCCTTCGTGGTGCTGACCGAGGCCATCGGCACCGAGACCGATCCGGTGCGGCTGGCCCGGCGTGCCCGAGACCTGTTCCTGGCCTTCTTGCCCGGCGCGTCCGTCGGCTACTACGGCGTGGACGGTGAGCTGTGGCGGGCCACGGTGGCGCACGTGCCCTACCCACACCTGAGTGACCTGCTGGTCGCCGGCCTCCCCACCTCCACCCCGGCCTTCGCGGCGGCGGTCGCGGCCGGCGGCCCCATCTTCATTGACGGCTGGGACGCGGCCGAGCAGCGCTTCGAGCGCACCGAGCCCTATGGGGTGGCGGCGTTCTGTCCGTATTTCGCCGGCGGCGTGCCGGTGGGCATGTTCGTGGTGGGGCTTGAACACACGCGCACGTGGGCCGAGCCGGAGCGCGCCGTCTTCCGGGCGGTGGCCCGCAGCCTGGGACTGGCCCTGGAGTGGTCGCGGCAGGCCCAGCAGCTGCGGCAGCAGAACGAGGCGCTCGAGGCCTTCGCGGCCTTCACCGAGACCTCGGCGGACACCGTCGACGTCGCCACCCTGATCCAGCGGGCCGGCGAGGTGCTCACCGCCACCCTGGGCGACATCAGCGTGGCGCACTACGACCTCGCCGATGGCCGCTGGTGGGCCCGGGCGTGGTACGGCGACATTCCCGCCGACCATCTGGCCGGCATGCAGCGGGGCTTCCCGGCCGACACCCCGCGCTTCGTGCGGGCCGTCCAGGGCCGCCGGCCCCTGTTCGTGTCGGACTGGCAGCCCGAGCACGAGGGGCTGCCCACCAGTGCGGGGTACCGTGCGGTGGTGTCGTACCCGTACTTCGACGGCCAGCGGCCGGTCAGTCTGCTGTCGGTCGGCATGAAGCACCGCACCGTCTGGAGTGCCCGTGAGGAGACCGTCGTGCGGGCGGTGGGCCGCAGCCTGGGCCTCGCGCTGGAACGGGCCCGCTCCACCCAGCAGCTGGAGTCCGAGAGCGCTGGCCTGATGGCGTTCGTGGCCTTCGCCGAGGCGGTCGGCACGCACCTCGACGTCCCGACCGTGGCGCGCCAGGCCATGCAGGTCGTGCGTGCCCATCTGGGCGAGGTCAGTGTCGCGTACTACGAGCCGTCCGGGGGCATGTGGCGCGCCACGCTGTGGTCGGAGGATCTCCAGCCGGAGGTGGCCGCGCAGATCAGCGCCGGCGTGCCCGGCGACGCCCCGGATTTCGAGCGGGCCACCCGCGCGCTGGACGGGCTGTTCATCGACGCGTGGGACGCCGGGATGAACTCCGTGGACAGCACCAAGGAATACCGCGCCGTGGCCTTCTTTCCGCTGCACGTGGGCGGGGAGGTGCACGGCCTGCTGGTGGCGGGCACCCTGGAGAACCGGGCGTGGACCGAGCGGGAGCGCTCGGTCTTCCGGGCGGTGGGCCGCAGCCTGGGGCTGGCCCTGGAGCGGGGGGCACACGTCCGGGAACTGCAGCGGCAGCGGGACGCCCTGGACGTGCAGACGGCCGCGCTCAGCGCCGCGAACGAGGAACTCGAGGCCTTCACGTATTCGGCGTCGCATGACCTGCGCACCCCGATCCGGCACGTCATGGGCTTCGCGGACATGGCCCGCCGGGCGCTGGAGCACGGGCAGCCGGACAAGGTCGTGCGGCACCTGGACATCGTCCGGCAGGGCGCGACCCGCATGGAGACCTTGATCGACGGCATGCTGACGCTGTCCCGCGCCGGCCGGCAGGACTTCCGGCCCCAGAAGCTGAGCCTGGAGCCGCTCGTCACCCAGGCGATGCGGGATGCGGAACTCGACTTCCCGGACGTGCCGGTGCAGTGGCACCTGGAGCACATCGGCAGCGTGTGGGGCGATCCGGTGCTGCTCCAGCAGGTGATCACCACGCTGGTCAGCAACGCCGTGAAGTTCTCCAGCACCCGCGAGACCGCCGACATCCGGATCACGCTGGAGGACCGTGGCCGCGAGTGGGCGTTCAGCGTCCAGGACCACGGTGTGGGCTTCGATCCGCTGTACGCCGGGAAGCTCTTCGGCATCTTCCAGCGCCTGCACCCACAGGACGTCTTTCCCGGAGCCGGTGTGGGCCTGGCGACGGTGCGCCGGATCGTGCTCAAACATGGCGGCCGCGTGTTCGCCGAGGGCGTGGAGCAGCGCGGCGCGACGTTCGGCTTCACGCTGCCCATGCCGGCGTGATCCCGCCCGGCACCGCTGCGGTCGGCCGGGCCACGCTTGAGGCGCGCGGCGCACCCGTGCTACACTGGCCTCCCTTCTGGGGACGCCCCGGTTTCGACGGTGTTCGTGGACGGTGAAGCAGCGAGCCGAGGATGATCGTTGGCCTCGTTAATCATCCGATCAAGCCTTCAACTGGCAACAACAGCGACTCGTTCGCACTGGCTGCTTAATCCCAGCCCAGCAACCGTAAAGCCCGGCCATTGGCGCTACGCAAGCTGACACAAAAGATGGCTAGTCTGGACAGAAGCCTCGGCTGCACAGATGAACCTTAGAGGATAGATTCGACCGCAGCCTGTCCCTGGGCGACCGAGAATCGAGATCCAAATCAGGGACTACGCTCGTAGACGCCCACCCAAGCAGCATCGGACGAGGGTTCGACTCCCTCCGTCTCCACCACCATCCGCCCCCCCGGGGGCGGATTTTCTGTGCACCGGCAGCGCCGCGCGCCGGCCAGGGCGACCGGGCCCACCCCCCGGAGGCGCGGTCTCCAGGGGGTGGGCCCGGCGGATCAGGGCGATCCGGCGGCCACGCGTCCGGACGAGTCGGCCACGGCGCCGGCCGCCGACGCCCGGAAGCTGTGCGGGGCCTGGCCCGCGACCACCGTGTCGAGCAGATTGAAGGTGCCGCGCGTGAACTGCGTGGCCGTGGGGCCATGGCGATCCGTGAGGGACAGCGGGCGGTCCGGGGTGCTGAGTTCGAGGCTGGCCCTCAGGAGGTCCAGACCCCGGTCGTCCAGCATGGCGATGGGATCGCTGCTCGCCCGCAGGCCACCGGTCACGTCCAGCAGGCCCAGCAGGGCGCTGCGTTCGTCGTCGGTGAGCAGGCTGCGCTCGCGCCGGGCGATCATCACGTCCGGGTCGTTCTGGTACCACAGGTGCTGGTACCAGCGCGCCAGCACGGTGTGGATGGCGCTGCGGGCACTCGGCGCGGCCCCGTCGCCCAGCAGCACGCGGCGGGCCTCGTCGTCCCAGTAGGGCGTGACATCCGGCCCGGTCCGCATGGCGTCCACCACGCCGATGCTGGCGGTGAGGGGAGCGCCGCAGCCCAGGATGAACCCGTCCCCGAAGCCGTCCCGGATCGCCTGGAGCCCCAGGCGGAACGCCTCTGCCCGGGACACCTGCGCGTCGTGGCGGATCCCCGGCAGGGCCGCGCCGTACAGGAAGTCGATCTTGAGATAGTCGTAGCCCCACGCGCGGATGGTCGACGCGAGGTCGCGTAACCATGTCCGCACGTCGGGATGCGTGGTGTCGAGGGCCGCGTACGCGCCGCCCCAGTTGTTGCCGAACAGCGCCGGCTGGCCGTCCTCACCGTGGAGCAGCCACTCGGGATGGTCAGCAAACAGCGTCGATCCGGGGCCGACCAGGAACGGCGCGATCCACAGCCCGGCCCGGAAGCCCAGGGCGTGGAGTTCGGCCGGCAGGTCCCGGGCGTGCCGGCCGAAGTGGGGACTGGGTTCGGTCCAGTCGCCCAGGTCGGCCTGGAAGCCGTCGTCGAGCTGGAACACGTCGAAGGGCAGGTGGTGCTCGCGGGCCAGCCGGGCGTTGTCCAGCATGTCGTCGAAGGTCACGTCCCGGTAGTAGCTGTACCAGCTGCACCACACCCTCAGGGGCGCGGGGGTGCGGGCCCCCATCGCGGCGCCCAGGTCGCCCGCCAGCCGCTCGACGGCGTCCCGGACGTCGCCGGTCTCCTCCCACGCCACGTCCACGTCCGGCCCCTCGACCGTGCAGGTCACCTCGACGCGGTCTGCCGCCGCCCGGGCCTCCCAGTGCGCAAACGACCGCGAGAGGTCGAGGGCGCAGCCGACCCAGCCGCCGCCGTCCGGCCGGATCAGGGCGATCAGGCCATGGCTGCGCCACACGCCGGCCTGTCCCGACGGTGGAAACACGGGATCGTGGCCCTGGTCGATCATCCACGGCAGGGTGGCGCGCAGCGGCGTGTCGGTGAGCGGCCGGAGTTCCGACTCGCTCCAGGACTGGTACCCGTTCGTCAGCACCAGCAGGGAGGAGGGGTCGGCCGGGAGAGTCCAGTGGTGGGCGTGGGTCTGCATGGTGGGCTCCAGGAGGGGAGAGGGCGGGATCCGGCGGGCGTCGGCTGGAGGAGCGGAGCGGGGCGCCGGGCGGGTGGCGCCGGCCGTCACGCCGACTCGCGCACGGTGAGCGACAGCGGCACCACCCGGGACGGGGGCGTGCCGCCGCCGAGCACGGTGATGAGTGCCCGGACCGCGTGGCGCGCCATGTCGCCATGCGGGATCCGCACCGTGGTGAGGGCGGGTGTCGTGAACTGGGCGAACTGGAAGTCGTCGAAGCCGCTGATGCCGACGTCCGCCGGTACGGCCAGGCCGAGGTCGTGCGCGGCCCGCAGCGCGCCAGTGCCCATGCGGTCGTTGCCGCCCAGCACGGCGTCGGGCGGGTGGTCGCCGGCCCACAGCGCCTGCATGGCCCGGTAGCCGGACGCGTACGACCAGTCGCCGTCCACGAGCCGGCCCTGGACGCCGTGCTGGGCACAGGCCTGGAGGAACGCCTCACGGCGCTCGACGGACGTGCTGCCGGGGTCTGCCACGGGGATGATCAGGGCGAGGTGGCGGCGGCCCGTCGCCACGTGGCGCTGCACCAGCGCGGCCATCCCGGCGGCGTAGTCGGCGCTGATGCTCACGGTGTCCGGCAGGGCATGGTCGAAGAGCACCGTCGGCAGCGACCACCCCTGGATCGTCCGGAGCTGCGCTGAGGTCAGTGTGGTGCCCACCAGAACAGTGCCGCCGAACTGCCGCTGCAAGAAGCGCTGACGCAGCGGGGCCAGGTCGCCGTCCTCGCCGATGAACGCGGTGGTGACACTGTACCCGTGCCCCTGGGCCTCCGCGATGAAGGCGGACTGCACCAGGTTGCGGTAGGGATCGTCGATGTTCTCCGGATCGTGCCCGCAGAACGTACAGCACAGCGTGGTGACGCGGGCCTCGCGCAGCGCCTTGGCGGCCTGATGGGGATGGTAGTCGAGCGCCAGGATCGCTGCCAGGACACGGTCCCTGGTCGTGGCCAGGACGTGGGGATGCCCGTTGAGGACATTGGACACAGTCTGGTGCGACACGCCGGCGTGGCGGGCGACGTCCCTGAGCGTGACCGGTGGCATACCTCCTCCTTCAGGATGGGCCGGGTGGACGGCGTGACGGGGTGACGCACGTTCAACCCCGGGCGTGGGGCGGCCGGGATTTGAACGTTCAAAAAAGTGTAGTCACCGGCCCGGCGTGTGTCAAGTCGGATCACCCCCCGGCGCCGCGGGATCGGCCTGCGGCGCCGGGGCGCGGCGCCGCTCACTCCCGGAGCGCCTCCACGAATGTCGCGCCGGTGCTGGCCCGAACCTCCTGCAGGGTGCTGCCGGGCATCAGGCCGGTCAGGGTGAGCTGGCCGTCCCGGAACTCGAACACGGCGCGGTCTGTGATGACCATGTCGGACACGCCCCGCGCCGTCAGGGGCAGGGTGCAGGACTCGACGATCTTCGGCGTGCCGTCGGGATCGGTGTGGTTCATGGTGACGATCAACCGGGCCGCGCCGCTCGCCAGGTCCATCGCGCCGCCCACGCCCAGCAGCGGCTTGCCGGGCACCGCCCAGTTGGCGAGATTGCCTGCCGCGTCCACCTGGAGGCCGCCCATGATCGCCACGTCCACGTGCCCGCCCCGGATCATGGCGAAGCTGTCGGCGCTGTCGAAGTAGCTGGCCCCCGGCAGGGCCGTGACGGGCACCTTGCCGGCATTGACGGGGTAGTCCATCGCGCCGCCGTCCTGCGGCGCGGGGCCCACGCCCAGCATGCCGTTCTCGGTGTGCAGGTTGATCTGCATCTCGGGCGTGATCAGGTCGGCCACCAGGGTCGGAATGCCGATGCCCAGGTTCACCACGCTGCCTGGCATCAGTTCCTCCAACGCACGCCGGGCCATGTTCAGGCGGGGCCCGTCCACCTTCCGGCCGCTGCCGCCGACATCGGCGCTGCTGCCCAGATCCGCCGGGGTCAGGGTCGCCTGCACCAGGTAGTCCACGTACAGGCCAGGCGTGTGGACGTGCTCGGGCGCGATCTCCCCGACCTCCACGATCTCCTCGACCTCGGCAATGACCACGTCAGCGGCGGTCGCCATGGCCCGGTTGAAGTTCTGCTCGGTCAGGCGGTACTGGAGGTTGCCCGCCCGGTCGGCCCGCCACGCCCGGATGAAGGCCACGTCGCCGCGCAGGGCGGGCACGAAGACCATCTCCCGGCCGTTCAGGACGCGGGTGTCGCTGGTCTGGGCGATCACCGTGCCGGCGGCGGCCGGCGTGTAGAAGCCGCCGATGCCCGCGCCCCCGGCCCGCAGCGCCTCGGCCAGGGTGCCCTGTGGCAGCAGCTCGACCTCCAGCGAACCGTCCTGGGCGGCCTGCACGGCTTCCCGGTTGGAGGTGAAGTACGAGCCTACGGCCCGCCGCAGCTGCCCGTTCCGCAGCAGGCGGCCCCCGCCGATGCCGACTTCTCCGACGTTGTTGGCGACATACGTCAGGTCGCGGGTGGCCAGCTCGGCCAGGGCGTGCAGCAGGTGCACCGGGTTGCCGGTCATGCCGAAGCCGCCGACCAGCAGGGTCTGCCCACTACGCACCATGCCTGCCGCATCCTGAACGGTGATGACGGGCGGCCGTTTCACGCCTCCACCCGCTCGATAATCGCCGCCTCGCCCTGGCCGACGCCCACGCACAGGGTCGCCAGACCGTAGCGTCCCCCGCTGCGGGCCAGTTCGTGGGTCAGCGCCACGACCAGCCGCGCCCCGCTCATGCCCAGCGGGTGACCCAGCGCGATGGCCCCGCCGTTCACGTTCACCCGCGTGGGATCGAGGTTCAGCTCACGGATGCATGCCAGCGCCTGGGCGGCGAAGGCCTCGTTCAGCTCCACGAGGTCGAGGTCAGCCACGCCCAGACCGGTGCGGGCGAGCACTTTCCGGGTGGCGGGAATGGGGCCGAGACCCATCACGCGGGCCTCCACGCCGGCCGCCGCGCCGCCCACCCAGCGGGCCAGCGGACGCCGGCCCAGGGCACGGGCCCGCGCCGCGCTGGTCATGACCAGGGCTGCCGCGCCGTCGTTCAGGCCGCTGGCATTGCCCGCCGTGACGCTGCCGCCCTTGCGGAACGCCGGTTTCAGGCCCGCCAGGGTGGCGGCATCGGTGGCGACCTCGTAGTGGTCGCCGGCCCGCGTCATGCGGGGGTGTTCGTCGGTGTCGAAGACCGTGGTGCCCCGGCGGCCCCGTACCTCAATGGGCACGATCTGTTCCCGGAAGGTGCCGGCGTTGATGGCCGCGACCGCCCGCCGCTGCGACTCCAGCGCGAAGGCGTCCTGATCCTCGCGGGTGATCTCGCCGCCGGCGTAGGCCCCCTCGCGGCTGCGCTGGACGATGTTCTCGGCGGTCTCGCCCATGGCCTCCAGCGGGAACAGCGCCTCCATGGCGGGGTTCGGGAAGCGCCAGCCCAGCGTGGTGTCGTAGGCGGTCACGTTGCCGCTGGCGAAGCCCTGGCCCCCCTTGGGCATGGAGAGTGGGGCGCGGGTCATGCTCTCGACACCACCGGCCACATAGAGGTCGCCGTCGCCGTTCCGGATGGCGCGGGCAGCCATGTTGACGGCCGCCAGCCCGGACGCGCACAGGCGGTTCACCGTCACGCCCGCCACGCTGTCCGGCAGGCCCGCGAGCAGCAGTGCCATGCGGGCCACGTTGCGGTTGTCCTCACCGGCCTGGTTGGCGCAGCCGAGGATGACCTCCTCGATGTCCGCGGCCGGCACCCCGGCGCGGGCGACGGCCTCGCGGATCACCGTGGCGGCCAGATCATCGGGGCGCACGCCGCTGAGCGCCCCCCGGATCGTCCCGATGGGCGAGCGCACCCCCGAGATGATCACCACGTCGTTGTCCTGCAGATCCTGTCCTCGGGTCATGGGCCCTCCTCCTGATGGCACGGCTCCGGATTATGTTCGCTGTGCGAACATCCGTGCGTTTTTGATGTACACTGCAGTGTAGCAGCCCGGCCCCGGAACGCCGGGTGCCGACGGAGTGCCCCTGATGACCCCGGACGCCGATCCCAACCTCGAATACGTGACGGCCCTGGCCCGTGGCCTGAGCGTGCTGCGTGCCCTGAACGACGCGCCGCAGCCCCTGACCCTGTCCGACACGGCGGCGCGCGTCGGGCTGCCCCGGGCCGCCGTGCGCCGCTCGCTGCACACCCTGCAGCAGACCGGCTACGTGCAGTTCGACGGCCGGACGTATGCCCCGACGACCGAGACGCTGCACCTGGGGGCGGCGCACCTGAACCGCCAGCCCTTCGCGGTGGCGGCCCAGCCGGTGCTCCGCGGGCTCAGCGCCCAGACGGGCGAGTCGTGCTCGGTCGCCATCCTGAGTGGCGCGGTCATCACGTATGTGGCCCGCGTGTCGACGTCGCGCATCGTGTCGATCAATCTCCAGGTCGGGACGCAGCTGCCGGCGTCCTGCACCTCGATGGGCCGGGTGCTGCTGGCCCATCTGGACGCGGACACCCTGGAGCGTGTGCTGTCGAGCACGCCGCTGACGGCCCGGACGCCACTCACCATCACCGATCCGGGCGTGCTCCGGGACGAGCTCCGGCGTGTGCGCGACCAGGGGTACGCCGTGATCGATCAGGAACTGGAACTCGGCCTGCGCTCGGTCGCGGTGCCGATCGTGGCCCCCGACGGCCGCGTCCGGGCCGCGCTGAATGTCGGCGCGAACGCGGCCAGCCGCAGCGTGACCGAGCTGCGGGCGCTGGTGCCGACGCTGCAGGCGGCGGCCCGGCGGCTCTCGGCGCTGGACACGGTGGACCGGCCCTGACGCGGCGGCTCCGCCGTCACCACTCGCGCATGACCTTGTGGGCGCGGCTCCCGGCGATCCGCACATACGACCGGGTCACATTGATGTCGGCGTGGCCCAGCACCTCGGCCACGGCGGCAAAATCGCCCAGCGCCTCGTAGAGCCGGGTGCCGGTGGCCTTGCGGAAGGCGTGGCAGCCGCGCCAGTCCGACCGGGGCCGGCCGTGCTCGTCCACGTCCTCGCGGTCGAAGTGCGGGCGCAGCAGGTTGGTGGCCGCCATCCGGGTGCGGAACGGCAGCACCATTCCCGCCGCATGGGATCGCCGCCGGGGCAGCCCCTGCACCGCCCGCAGCGCCGAGACCAGCCGGTCGGAGAGCCCCACGGTGCGGCTCTTGCGTCCCTTGCCGGAGCGCACCGTCACGTACGGGTCGTCCTCGTCGAGGTGCACGTCGGCCCACGCCAGATCGAGCGCCTCCTGGATCCGCAGGCCCGTGTGGGCCAGCAGCAGCAGCAGCGCCCGGGCCGCGAGGAGCCGCGGCCGTTCCGGGCCGGGCGCGTGCAGCAGCGCGTCGTCCACCCGCGCGAACACCCGGCGCAGCACGGCCGGGGAATACGGCGGGTTCTTCGTGAGGGGGTGCTCGTGATCCTTCGGAATCCGGACACCGCTGAAGGGCGTGCTGTCCGTCGCGCCGGCCCAGCGCAGTGCGCGGTACAGCGCGGCGGCGGCGGCGACCCGCCCGCGCACAGTGGCGATCTTGAACCGCTCCAGCAGGTGCAGTACCCAGGCCTGGGCGTCGTCGAGATCGGGGCGAAGGACGTTCAGGGCGTTCGCCCCGGCGTAGGCCACGAACTGCGTCACGCCCGTGCGGTACGCACTCAGGGTGTGGGGACTGACCAGCACGCCGCTCGATCCGTACAGGCCCAGGTGCGCCTCGGTCAGACTCCACAGCTCGCCGGCATCCTTCTGGGCACACGCGGTCACGGC
>NZ_CP140101.1 GCF_034440735.1 Deinococcus sp. AB2017081
GAGCAACAGCAGGCCATCACGTCGGCCCTAGTGTGCCTGGAAGAGGACAGCATCGCCGTGGCATCCGCGCGAGCCACAAACACTTCCCGGCTGTGTCAAGCGATCGTGCA
Source organism: Deinococcus sp. AB2017081 (assembly GCF_034440735.1). Taxonomy (NCBI): domain Bacteria; kingdom Thermotogati; phylum Deinococcota; class Deinococci; order Deinococcales; family Deinococcaceae; genus Deinococcus; species Deinococcus sp. AB2017081. Next base: position 111 of record NZ_CP140101.1, read on the forward strand.
CGACCGGATCGATCAAACCGCATCCAGAGTGCAGAAATTACTTCTGCCGGTGCTGCTAGCACTTCTAGCAATCAGGATAGAACGCTGGATGGGATCGGTCAGGTCGACAGCATGAAACTCTCGCGTACCACGGCCGTCGTATTCCTGATGCTCAGCCAGACGCCTCAGCCTGTTCCAGCGATCGCCGAACGCCTGACAGTGCGGGGTGAACTGCTGGCACACTCAGAGATCCGGGAGCAGCTGCTGCGACTCGCCGCTGCGCACCTGGTCACGCGCACAGGGCTGGCCGATCTCCAGCCTATGCCTTGGCCGCCGGCACCTCAGTTGAAGAGGTGCTCGACGAAGCGTGGCGGATCCTGCACGGAGTCCCATGAGCCCCCCGCCGCCCGGCGTCCCCTCGCTGCTGAAGGTGGGTCAGGTGGCCCGCGCCCTGAACCTCAGCGAGCGCCAGATCAAAGGCTGGATCGAGCGGGGCACCCTGGCCTACGCAGCCCACCGGCCGGTGTGGGGGCCGGCTGGTGCCCGCCTCAGCCTTGGCCGTGCTGATCGACCGGCACGGCCTCCCCGTGGACTGGAGCAAGGTGCTGTGACCCGTTCGTTCAGACCGGCCGGAACGTCCCCAGCGTTCCGGCCTTCTCATCTACGGTGCTGCCATGCCACACGACGAACCCATGAGCTTTGCTGAGGCCATCCGCCGCGACGTGATCGAGAACGGAGCTGAGGGCCTGAACCCCGGCGACCGTGAACGCATCCTGGCCGAAGAAGAGGCTAGGAAGGCCGCGCACCGGCAGGAGCTGGAGAACATGGTAGACGCCTCCCTGGAACGCGCCAGGCAGCGGGGCGACCTGTGATCCTGGAACAGCTCACCACGGCCCGCGCTGCTCGCGGCACTGGACGAGGACACGAGCAAGCTGGAAGAGAACGTACGGGATCAGGACGCCGAGCTGGCCCAGGTGCGCCGCGCAGCCCGCGCCGGTACCGCGACCTTCGCCCAGGTGGTCGAGCAGGAAACGCGGAAGCAGGCCGCCGCCGGATGCTGGCCCAGCACCTCCAGGACGTGACCGATACCCGCGCGCTGATCGAGGAACTGGAGGCCGCCCAGGCAGAGCATGAGAGCGTGGCCGGCGTGCGGCAGTCGATGGCCACCATCAAGCAGCTCGCCGCCGAGTATGAGAGCGTAGCCGCCGAGGGAGAGGCCGCGCTGATCGCCACTCTGGAACGCCTGCACGCGATCAGCCGGGCGCACAAGCTGGCGCAGGGCGCCATCCGGCCGGCGTTCCAGGCAGCAGCGGCCAGGGGCAGCGGCTACACCCCTCAGGATGTGGCACAAGTGCTCTCTCAGTCCGGCCTGGGGCCACAGGGTCAGGCTGGCAGAGACCGGGTGCAGGGCGTGAACGCGGCGCTGGAAGCCTTCGCCGAGCTGATCGGCCCAGAGCATGCCTACGCGGCCCTGGAGCTGACCCGTGCCAGCGCGTTTGTCGGCGCACCCTCACTGCAGCCAAGGGGGTACCGCTTCATCGCCGAGGCCCTGGCCGGGTACGTACCGCAGGGTGGCTGATGCGGCTGCAGCCCAGGCTGATGAGTCTGCCAATGGTACGCCCGCCCATGCAGACCCAACGCTGGCTCAATGGGCCAGGGCTGCTGATTCTGCCCCTGGGTCTTTCTGCGCAGGAGAGGTGACCTTCGTATCTGATTTCCGAGGCAGAGAACTCGGAAAGGTGGACTTTTCCCCTAAGGGAAATTAGGTGAGAAACTCCGTCCTATATAACGGGACAATTCTGAGCTGAGCCAGAAGCCAATGCCCGGGCCCTGTGATCTCTGAGGCACATGGCTACCATCCATATCCAGAAGGTCACGCCCACCTCCATCTCGTACCTCCTCAATGGCCAGCTCCTCACAGTGCCACCCCACATCTTCGAGGGTCGCTACCCAGCGAACATGTACGGGCCACCAAGAGCCGGTACTGTCTTCTGTCGGCCGGATGGCCATCAAGCCACCTTCACCAGGAAGCTCCTCTAAGAACAGCCGCCCTCAACGGGCGGTTTTCACTTCTAGTCGCTGACAGGCAGAACATCTCACCCAGCGAATGTGTGTCATTTTTCGTCATCGCCAGTGCTCTGGCTTCGGCTTTTTTCGGCTCAGTGGTAGCAATACTCCTCAAGTCAGGGTGGCAGACCAGTCAACGCCCAGTCCACGCCGCTCGGCGAAACTGGCGAGATCGACAGGCCGCACATACCGCCAGCCCCGGCCGGGGTCAATCTGCCAGCTGGGCAGGGCGCCGGAGCTCAGGGCGCGCTTGACCGTTTCCTCGCGCAGCGCCAGAGCCCGCGCCACCTGCCCGACGGTGAGACCCTGCGGGATGCCAGCCGGCACCTGCTGGGCGGTCATTCGTCTTCCTCGGGCGGGAGTCGCGGGGGCAAGGGCGGCAGGGGCAGCCCAGCGTGAATCGCAGCACCCACGTTCCAGGCAAGGGAGCGTCCCTCCAGAGTCAAAAATCGGCCGTAATCAAACACCCCACAATCGACCAGGTCATCCTTTGCGGCAGATTCCTCGAGGACTGGGAACCGCGGCAGCCTAGTAACGGCGCGATCGACAAAGCGAGCGCTATCCAGATCTCCCCCAAGACCAAACCACAGTTCAAGCTCCTTGAGAATCAGTCGGGCATACACCTCTTTCATGCGGCCCCCGTCCAGCCCTGGCCGGCGTACGCAACGCACCGGTGTGCGGCGTGCAGGGCCAGGGGGCGGCCGTCCTCGAAAGCACTGGCCGGCAGGGCGCAGGTACCCATCAGCACCCCCCACTCAGCTGAGGGCGTCCACCTGGTGCAACTCGCGCAGATGCCTGGGAGTGGTAGTAGGCGCGCAAGGTCGTAGCGACCGTCGGCTGTCTGGCCACGCTCGAGGCGGCGTACCAGGGGGGTGCGGTGCTGGCGGAGCGCATCGACGAGCTCGGCCGGCGGGGCCTGCTGGGCATGTGGCCGGATCCGGCCGTCAGGCGTGAGGTCGAGGTGCACGCCGTGCTGCTGCAGCTGCCGGGTGAGGCTGACCAGGGTCACAGGTCTTCACCCACCCAGCCTGGATCCCTGGCCGCGACATCATCCCGCGTCTGCGGTGAAGGTGGTGAAGGTGGTGAAGCCATTTCCCCAGTTCGCTTAGAAATCTCCCGCGTGAGTAAATTCCCGTTACTGGGAGAAGTGCCTTCACCGGGTTCACCACCTTCACCCATCAGCTCTACTCCGTCCCAGAGATTGCCTTCTTTTGTATGCCTTGACTCGCAGCCGTGCTGCTTCAAAAATGCGTATAGCTCGGCCATTTTCACTGCGCGACCCAGCCGATAGCCATTCTCTTCAGCCCAGTTCTCGAAGGCTGCTTTGAGCTGCCCTGAGCGAATCGATGCGCGGTGATCTAGCACGAGACGCTCTTGGGCAAACTTCTCGTATGGATTCTGATCCTTCCAGTACCCCTCAGTTGCTTCTTCAATCGCGGCCGACTCGCCCAGATTGAACCGGTCATGTAGCCACGCCCGGCAGCCCTCCAGCATCCAGTTCAAGATCGCCGACCGCGCGGCGTGGTCATGGCTGAGGGTGCTTTTGAAAGCGTCATCAGCTGTAGCCGGTTTGGCCGTGAACGGAACCACCCGGATACGCCGCTGAAGGCCGCTGTCATCATGCGAGGCGGTGATCTCGTAGTTCGTATGGATGAACAGCTTGAACACGGGCTTGAACGTCACCATGACGTCTGATCGCATTCCGCGCGCCGTGATGGGGTCATTCCCGGTCATCCCCTTCACGCGGCCGGCGTTGAATCGTGCGCCCTTCTTCGGCTCGCCAGCCACGACTAGGCGCTTCCCGCGCAGCATCAGGAGCTCGGGTTTGGGGCCGCTGCCCGTTTCGCCCCGCGCGTTGTCCAAGAGCAGCTCGACCTCGACCGTTCCGGCATAGTCCCCCAGGGCCGCAGTAATGGCAGCAATAAGGGTGCCCTTGCCAGTGCCGCCCGCCCCTTGCAGGACAGTAAACACTTCGTTTGGGTTCTCACCGTACAGAGTGCTTCCCAGGCTGCGCTGGAGGAAGTCATGTCGGCCATCGAGCTTCAGCAGTTCAGTGAGCTGGTCAACATACGGATGCTGGGCCTGGGGATCAAAAGCAGCGCCTGTTTGCCACGTGAGCAGATCAGAGGGCAAGTGTGGGCGTAGAACGCCGGTGGTGACTTCCAGCACGCCGTTCAGGCAGTTTAGAAGTTCAGGGCGGGCATCCCAGGCGTCGATCGGCGTTAGGAATTCTCGCTTCCCAGCTGCGGCAATCAAGGCATTCTTGACCGTGCGCGTATTGCACACGCCGGACGCCCATCTTCCAATCCGACTTAGCTCCTCCTCGTCAGCCCGCTGCTTTACAGCATCCGCAAAGTACTGGCCGACAACCTCGCGCAGGACTTCACCGGCCACCTGAACGGCGAGGATAAGGTCGGGATCTCGAGCCCAGGCACCCCGACCAGGATCGTAGACAAACCATCCTGCACCCATGCTGTAGCGCAGCAGATCGGCAAGACCGTTCTTTGAAAGGATCAGCGCATTGGCCTCGTCGGTGCCTTCCTGAGTGCCCTTGGGGAAGGTCGGCATCCGGTAGCTGGGCTTACGCGCCGCAGGCGTGGTGTCCGTCGGCGGGGGCAGCCGGTCAACCTGCACCCTGGCCTTTTTCACGCCGAGGGCCTTTCCCAGCTGTGATGCGTCGAGGGGCTTGTCCTTGCCGGCGCTCAGGCCGCTGGAGAGCGTGGCCTCCGTCTCACTCCGCTCCAGGCCGATCTGCAGGGCGATGTCGGTGAACTCGGCGCGAACCTCGACCTCGTCTAGCAGGCCGCCTCCGATCAGCTGGCCAGCCCGGAAGGCCACCCAGTTCAGCTTGGTGTTCCGTTCCCCGATCCCAGCCTTGAGCAGTTCGCTGGTCAGGCCCAGCATGGTGACCTCGCCGTACTTCCGGTGCACCTCGGCAAGCGTGCCGGCGGTGCCGCTCTTGATCGACTGCACCAGCTCATCGGCGGCTACCTTCCGGCGCTCGGCGTCCTGGGCCCGGCGCTCCCGTTCGGCGGTTGCAGCAGCCAGGGCGTCAGCGAGACCAGGGAAGGCCTGCAGGAGATCGTCGCGGGTGTACTGGGCGTCCGGCTGAAGACTGGTCAGCCGCACCAGCTGGCCGGGCTCATCCTTGCCGTGCCAGTACCCGGGCAGGCGCATGACGCGCGACAGGTCGTGCACAGCCGGATCTGCGCTGTACAGCCCGGCGAGGTGCTTCTGGATAACGGGGAACTCGTCGAGCGGGATCCCATCGACCGCCCAGTACACGTGATGGCGGCCGGCGCTGCTCTCTATGGTTGCTGTGGGCACCAGCGGCAGCCCTTCGGGCATCGGAGTGCCGTCCAGATCCAGGAACACGGCGGCCACGCGGGTGACGTGCTTAGCCTTCCGGCGCGGCGCATCTTCGGCCAGGACGTTCACGCAGAAGAACACCCCGGCGCGGGCCATGTTCTCCAGCAGGTAAGGCCGCGTAGCCATCTGCTCCAGCGTGGTGTTCCCAGTCTTCTCGGTGAAGCCCTGAACACTGCTGGTCTTACCGCCGGCCTTCGGGATGCCGGTGACCTTCCACCGCTTCACGGTGTAGGGACGACCGCTCTTGGCCGTCTTCTGCTCCAGCAGGTACAGCGTGTCTGGCCCGTCGGCGAAGCTCTGGAGCCAGATGGGCTCATCAGGGTGTCGGAGGGCTTCGAGGAGCCGCACCGCGTCCGTCGTGTCGACCGCGTCGGCCTTGGCCTGGTCGAACTGGAAGACGTGGGGCTTCACGTGCCGCTCCGGATCCGTTGGTCAACCAAACCGATGCGCTCACGCAGCGCGGCGTCTCGACACTCCAGGTCGAGCATTCCCGCGATGTCTCCACTGTCGCGCATCTCAGGAACCACCCGCTGGATGTGGGCGATCAGCGCCTCATGCTCGTGGCACAGCTGGTCGTACTCCTCGAAAGGGTCGAGCGTGAAGGGGATGACGTGCGCAGCCGTCACGCTCGGGCCTTCATGCCCAGCTGTATGCGGTACTGGTCAGCCATGGCTTCGGCATTGCTACAGGCCAGCTGGTGGTTGTGACCAGGGTAGATGTACACCCGGACACGTTCGCCTGGGCACACGAAGCCGACAGCAACATGTGTGGGGTGGCCGCCGCTCTGGGCAGCGACGATGGAGCTCGCGAGTTCGCCGTGGCGGTAGCGGCGGACGTAACTCAGGCGGTGTGGGTGCGCCTCGAAGTAGGCGAAGTCCTGCTTACGGGTTCGGCGCTCCGCGCGCAGTTCGTAAGGCGTCTGTGGGATGGCCTGCATGAGGGCTGTGATGTTCAGCAGCTCGTCGCTTACACTGTCCTCAGCGCCCGCCCGCGCTGCTGTTGCCTCGCCGTCCTGCTTACGGCGAGGCATTTACTTTGGCCCTTGCAGGAATTCGGTCACAGCGTCAGCGGGGATCAGGGTGCAGCGGCCAGCCTTGACGCTGCGGATCTTCCCGGCTCGCAGGAGCTTGTAGATGGTGCTGCGTCCGATCCCCAGGATAGGGGCAAGCTGGAGTGGTCGGTACGATCCACTTTCGTGTTGCGACGGGTTATGTACACTCACGGTAGGAACCTCCTTAGTTCCCAGCGCTACCAGGGTGCCGCCTCCGCCAAGATTTGGACGCCCGGTTGCGCTGCTCTTTTTTGGGTCACCCTGCAACCCTTGGTGGAAAGTCTAGCACTAACAAACCTCGTCGTTGTCGTGTATTTGATCGCTATAGCGATCATCGGTGCTACCACGCGCCACGTTGTCCGTTGTGCCTATAGCCAAAACGGACAACGCTCTGATCTGCCCTCCCCACAGTGACCCGGTATCTTCATGCCGCTTTAGAGCACGCGCGACGTCCTCTCGCGTGATTGGATCCAGCTTTTCTAGGTTGAGGTCGCGCAGGGTGCTCAGAACGTACTCGTCGAAGTCCGCGCTGACCGCCACACGCCGCGAGGCGGCCGTGAGCTTGATTGACCGCACACGCCTGTTGTGGCCGACTCCGTCAGCGAAGCACGCAATGATCTCGCGCTCTTCGAGTCGCTTGAGCGATCGAGAGGCCGATGTGATCGGTACGATCTGGGCGTCACAGAAGCGTCGGATTTCCCAAGGTACGCCACGGTTTAGCAACTCGATCTGCTCCTCGACCGTGCCGCCCTTCATGGCTTCTTCTCGTACAAGGAGCCAGAGCAGTAGCTGGCGCTGCACTTTGGAGAGCTGACCCGTCGCGCGGGCTCTGGCTCCTGGCGCGCGTCCTCCTCTGGACTTCTTGGGGTGAAATGGCATCAGGTCAGTCTCTTCTCAGCGATGGCGTAGGCATCGGTTCTGTGGCCGTCTTTGCGAATACCCACTACCACCACATCGACTGCGCTCGCTGCCTCAATGACTTCGTAGACGATGCGATACCGCTGGCCACCAGCGCGCACGCTGCGATAACCCTTTAGGTCGCCAGTGAGCGCTTTCCCCTGAACCTGGGGCTCAGTCTTAAGGTCTGCGATGCGTCGGTAGATCGCCTCAACTGTTCTCTGGTCGCTGATTGCATCAATGTCGGAGAGAGCCTGCTCGTCGATGCCCACTTGGTATTCAGTCATGGGCGCAGCTTGAGTACCAGTGCGGGGGGATGGGGGGTCAGCCTTGGACTTCCTAGGGGACATGCGACCACTCTGTGGTTCGGCGTGACACAACGCACGGGCACCTCGTCGGGGTCATAGCTTCACGCCATGCTTTGCCGCAGCCTCCTCCAGGGAGATAACGCGTGACTCTCCCCGGCGGCGGCGGGCGACGCGTTCCAAGATGTCAGGGTGGTCAGCCAGGACGGCTTGCGTCTCGTCCACATCGCCACCTTCAGAGGTGTACTCGAGCAGATCGGCGACGGTGTACTTCTGGCCGGTCAGAGTGCGTAGTGCCTCGAGCAGTGCACTTAGAGTCGTGCGGTCGACGCGCTCGGTATCGCCGCGCGCGATGGCGTACACACTGTTGCGGTTGACCTTGCCGTGCAGCTCGGCAGCCAGTTTGTACGCAGTGAGGCCGTGCTCACGAAGGATGTCGCCCACGCGCCACATCACTGCGTTGTCAGTCATAGTCATGAGGAAAGAGTAACATACTAACGAGTGCCATATAAGATTGACCTATTACATAGATAGCTGTACTATTGAGACAGCAGAAGAGGCGGGCCTCCCGCGAAGAAGTTCCCGCCTCTCTGACTCCACCGAAGCATCGAAGGAATCGCATGACACAGTACGACAGCACCACCGCCCGCGTTCCCGCAACCGCCCGCACCTGGGAAGTTGTCACCACCTACCGCGAGTGCAGCGTGGTCACCGGCCACAGCACCAGCATCGTCAGCCTGACCCGCACGCCCTTCGGCCTCCTGGCCCAGATCGATGGTGAGGACGTGGAACTGCGCCGCGCTGTGAACCTGCTGGAAGGCGCGACCAGCACGCGGGTCATCCACGAGATCATCCCCACGCCGGACGGGATCAAGGCGCACACCCAGGCGGTGTGGGGATGAGTCCCCGCAGCGCCACCCGCCCGCTGCCGGAGGTGGTGGAATTCCGCTACCGCCCCCGGCTGCAGCACCTGGTGCTCTTCGTGGCCTACCTGGGGCGCACCTTCCCCATGAAGATCGACCTCAAGCGTGCCGGAGCCGGGCTGTACTCGTACAGCGACCAGTTCGGCACGCTGCTGCTCTCCAGGGGGCGCAAGGGCAAGGCCGCCAGCAGCGGCGCGACGCGACGCGATGCGTACCACGGCAGTCTCGGCATCTTTACTGCCCGGCGCGAACTGGCCGAGCGCCTGCTGTCCCTACTGTGGCAGGAGCCCATCAGCCTGGAACTGTGGCCGCCGGATCAGGACACCACACCCCGGCTCATCGGCGCGGCGCTCACGGACACGGCGATCACGTTCAAGCTCGACGGCTACACCCCGCTGCGGGTGCCGCGCGGCATCACCGGCGTCTGGCTCAGCGGGTGGGATCCGACGTTCCCCGCGCCGCGCGTGCGGGTGCTGACCATTTCTGTGGAGCGGCCGGAAGGCACACAGATGTACGAGGTGGAGGTGGACACCGGGAGTGAGAATGGCCGCGCCGCCCTCGTCGCGCTGGGCCTGCCGGGGTACGCGCCTCAGGAGGAAGTTCAACCCTTCCGCCTCGCTGCCGCCTGAGTAACGAAGCACCGCTGCCGCCCGCCCCCACCAGGCGGGCGGCCTTTCTTGGCTCCTGGCTACAATCGTCGAATGACCTTCCGCGCCGTAGACCTGCCGGAGCAAAAGAAGTGGCTCGTGATCGTAGAGCTGCGAATCGGTGATTTTCCGCGGGCCAGGTCGCAGACGGCCTTGGAGTTTGCGACCCGTGAAGAAGCGGCAGAAGAGGTGGCTCGCCTGAACCGTGAAGAGTCTCAGCGTCTCGATGCCCTGGGATACCGGGACTCGTATGGAAGGTTGATCGATCCCAGCATCACCAATGATTTCTATTTCCTGGCACATGAAACCGACCTCGCGGAGATCGACTGGAGTTGCGACGAGGAGATGTGACATCGGATCACCGAGCCAGAGGGCATACGAGCCACAAGACTCATGTACAGATAGCTCACGCCCACGCGGGAAGCGCTCCAGGAGGTCAGGCCAGACCATAGGGCGTGCGGGCCTGATCACTGCCGTGGAGCGCTCTGAACCTCTTCGCTTGCTGCCCAGGTGGGAGTCACGGCCGTTCGGAAGGTGGGTCTTGGCGAAGAGGGCAAGATAAGCGCGCGCTCGGATGATCGTCCCGGCCAGGAATTCACCGTCCTGGTCGGACAGCTCTGTGCGCGCTGATGAAATGCACGTCTGAGACGTGTAGGAGTTCGGTAAGCAACCGCTGGGTACGCTGCCCTCCAGATGCTCTTTGCCCCCTCCCGCCCCCTCGCGCGCCGTCACCGGATCGGTTTCCAACGGCTGGCTGACCGGCAGCATCCCGGGACAGTGCAGGGGCGAGTGGTGCGTGCAGGGGTGCAGCTGGCCCTGCGATCACCGGTGACACCGTACGTCATGCATCTTCTGGGACGATTGCTGGCGGTCGGCGTGCAGTGGCTCGACCTGCGTCGGTGGACGCAGTGGCTGGGGCTTCTGACGCTGATGCTTCTCTGCTTACTGATGGCGCTGTTCACACATCAGCGAGACGGCTGCCTGCCGGTCGGCCTCACCATTCACGGCATACATTTCCCGGCCTGCTCCCTGATGGGTCTGGCCCTCCTTCCGTTCCTGATCGATCAGTTGTGGGTTCTGGTTTCGATTCCGGTCGCGGTCGTCTTGGCTGTTCGCGCCTGGGGGCGCGCACGGGCCGCCCTGCTCAAACTGGCTGGGTTGCTGATCAAGGTGCTGGTCAGGGCGTACCGCGCACGGGCCTCGATCATCCAGCGTCAGCGGTTGCTGCTGGTCGAGCGTCTCGCCGGACGGGCACCGCCGGCGCCACTGATCACAGTCCTACAGTCTGCCCGGATGCGTCGTCCAGCTGTCTGTCCCTGTGCCCCTTGAGGTTCTTCCGTCGTCCGTGATGACCGAAGCAATCTTGAGGGGTCACATGTATGGCCAAGCAGAGAATTACCGGATGGGTCACGCCCGAAACACATGAGTGGCTCGCGCAGGAATGCGAGCGCCGCGGTGCACCCGCCAGTCAGATCGTCGCCGCCATCATCGATGACGCCCGGCGTCATCAGACGGGGGTTGCCCAGAGCGAGGTGCTGCAGCGACTGACCGCAGCCGAGGAGCTGACGCTGTCAGTCGCCCTGGAGAGCGCCACGATCTACCGCCTGGTGCACCAGCTGCTGGTCAAAGATTTTGGCGCCGAAAACGCGCGCGTGATCAATGAACGTGCCCGCGAATCGGCCCAGAAAGCCGTGCGTCAGCGGCTCACCAGTGGCGGTCGTTAAAGCCCACTACAGGGTCGCCCACCGTGGCGGTCGCGCTGCCTCGCGCGCGGCCCTGGAGTACGCCCGATCCCGGCCTGATCGAGAACAGCAGCCTGCCGAGCGCCCTGTGTTCACGCGAGATGCTGGTGAGCTGGATGCCGAAGAAGTCCTGACCCAGTTGAGATCGGCGGAGGGCACCTACCATTACCGCCTGATCCTCAACCCGGGGGAAGGGCGTGACACCGAGGTTGACCTACAGACGTGGACGAGAGACGTCATGCAGGCGATCGAGGAGCGGCAGGGTGCCCCTACCAGCTGGTGGGCGGTAGCGCATGACAACCACTCGGCCCACGACCACGTGCACGTGGTGGCCGTGCTGCCCCACCGCCTCAACACCCTGGATCTGGACGCGGCACGCGAAGCGGCAGACCAGTCCTGGGAGCGCCACCAGGGGCGGGAGCAGGCGCTGTCCCGCGAGGCAGCCGTCGACGACTTGGTCAGCGACCTGCAGCCGGAGCGTGTGCGGCAGCAGCAGAGACAGATGGATTTGGAGAGGTGAATATGAAACGAGGACTGACAACAGTTCTGCTGATTCTGGCCGTCCTGCTGGCTGGGGGCTGGCTGTACTACGAGGCGGCCCTGCCGGCCGTGAAGCAGGTCGTACGGTACGAACAGTCGATGGTCAGCAGGCGCTGGCCGGCGGCCCTGGGTGACCGATCACTGCGGGGGGTGATGTTGTTCGCGAGGTGCAGCCTCGACCGTGAATGCGGCCGCATGCTCAACGTGGCGCTGCCCATCCTGTTGAAGCCCCACGTTCAGCCTTGGGGATTGCTGCCCAGCCTGGTGGCGCTGGCAGGTGCGCTGTACATGGCCGTCAGTGGCCGCCGTGGTCGGCTCTACACCGGCACCTGGGCGACCTGGTCGCAGATCCGCGCCATCGCCGTCCGTTTCCCCACTCGGCACCGGGGAACGATCATGCTGGCCGCCCGATCCCCCAGGCAGCGGCAGTTTCTCAGTGTGCGTGCTGGCCAGCGTGGACGGCGCGAGCGTGGACACGTGCTGGTCGTCGGGCCGAGCCGGAGCGGCAAATCGTTGCTCCTGCTGGCGAACCTGCTGTCGTGGAGGCATTCCATGATCGTCCTGGACGTCAAGCCTGAATTGCATGCCCTGAGCAGTGGCAGCCGGCAGCATCTGGGCCCCGTGTACGTGCTCAGCCCGGAGGGAATCGGTGACCAGTACGATCCCTACCCCGACCTGCTGACCTCGCCGGAGCACCTCCTCAGCGTGGCGCAACACATGGCCGGCGTGCGCAACGAGAGGGAGAAGATCTTTGCCGAACGCGCGGCTTTTGGGATCGCGGCGCTGCTGCGTGCTGCCCAGGTGCAGGGCGTGCCGACCCTGCTGTACATCGCGTCGGTGGTGCAGGGGCAGGGACTGGCCGAATACGTGCACGCCCTACGCAGCCTGTCCGACGTCCAGGTGCATGCCCATCTTGCCGGCTTTCTGGGCTACAGCCCTGCCCGATACGCTCCGGACGGCGAGCAAGACCGCTTTCTGATGTCGTGCTGGGGCACGATGCTGACCCGCCTGCAGCCGTACCTCACGCCCGGCGTGCTGGCGATGACCAGCGCCAGATCGTTCGATCCGGCTGACCTGCGCCAGGCAACGGTCACCGTGTACCTCCAGTTCCGCGAGGACAGCCTCTCGGCAACGCGGCCCGTGTTTGACCTGCTGGTGCAGGGGTTGATGCGCGGTGCGGTTCGTGGGTACGACCAGTTGAGTGACCAGGATCCGGAGCCACTCCTCCTCGCGATCGACGAGGGCGGCGCGGTGCCGATCCCGAACCTGCCGGATTTCATCGCCCTGGCCGCCAGCCGGGAGATCAGCATCATGTTGTACGTGCAGTCTCTGTCGCACCTGCAGCGCGCCTACGGTGAGGCCGACACCGAGATCATCCTGGACAACATGCACCATCAGGTGTACTACCCGCCGCGCGGCGCGAAGACCCTCCAGATGGTCAGCAACCTGAGCGGCCGCATGTCCGTCGACGAGGAGCGGGTCACTGAGGGGCGAGGTGGGCAGACCTCGGTGAGCCGGGGTGAGCGGGATCGGCCGCTGGTGACGCCGGACGAACTCCGCAAATTCCCAGCGGATACGGTGGTGGTGGTCAGTGATGACCTTCCGCTCATCAAGGCGACGCGGGTCGAGTACTTCCAGCATCCGCGTATGCGTGGCCTGCTGGATCCGGATCTCTTCCCGCCGTTGCCGATTGCCCCCCTGGTCATCAACGAGGACTTGGGAGAAGCAGCGGTGATCACGAAAGCGTCCTTGCCTACCTCTAAGGCTAAAGACACTGCCCCAGTTGACTGGCAGAAATATGAGGATATCGACGACTGACCTGACCTGACTTACTCCAAGGCCGTCACATAGGCTCGCGCAGCCTCCAGGGCGGCCTTGTCGCTGTCGATCTCAAGTTCACTGAATGCCAGCGGGGTGTGATAATCCTCGCCGTTCACCTCCAGAAAGTACTTCTCCTCTCTAGCTTGCTCGAAGGGACTTCCTGGAAGGGCACGCGACGTCATCTCGACTGCTCCTACCTTGACACTATGGCGGTTGAGGATGCCCTGCCAGATCACACGCTCGCTCATGAAAACAGCCTGCCACAGCAGCCTCAACTAAATCTGTCACGAAGCCTGACTGGTCAATTCAATCGTATCCAGTACCCGATGTGGTGAATCTGGTGCGCTACACAGAGGCCGTGAAGAAACAACACCACCCCCCGCGTCCCATCAGTGGCAATCCAGATCTGGTCATCACGATCCGCCACGATCCGGCAGCAAGCCGGCGGCTCAGAGAGATTGTGCTTGCTGCCTCCGGGCGTGCCCGGGCAGTCCAGGCCAGTCGAGCCCCCAGTCCGGAAGAGAAGCAGTGACCACGCCCGAGCCTCCGATCCAGATCGGCACCCTGACGATCACCCGCCAGCCGGACGCAAAACGCCGGGCCGCGCTGATTACACTGATTCAAGGCAAGCCGCGGTAACACGGTAGCTACGATGGAACCATGAGCCTTGCCTACGCACGAGAGAAGTTTTCCGTCGCCCGCTACACCCTGGCCAGTGGAACTGGCCGAATTCAAGAGCGTCTCCGGGATGCCTGGGTCTACAGCCTCATAAATGTCATGCCAGAGCGTGATCTTCCACAGAAGCACCTTAGAGCAGAGTTTGAGCAGCACGCTGCACGCATCACTAGTGGGATACCTGTAGGACAGGAGGGAACCATCGCTGCGTACATCAATACGCTCTCAGACGAAGAAGCCCAGGAAGAAGCTGTCTGGATCCTGAGTTTCATCCATCAGATAGCTGATGACGGGGACGAGGAGAACTGACGGACTCCCGCGACATCAGACGTCCTGACGCCCAGCAGCCTTCAGGTAGGCGATCAGGGCGGCCTCGACCACATCCCCAAGGGTCATGCCCTGCAGACCAGCAACGCCAGCAGCAGCGCGCTTGAGCTCCGGCCGGATCCGGACGTTGAGCTGCTCTCGAGGAACGTCCGTGCGCCTCGGTAGGGTCGTGTCTGCGCCCGCCGCACGCCGTCCACGCTGCTGGGGTGGCAGGGCGTAGGCCTCTGGGTTGCGCAGCGCATCTGTTGCCGGGGTAGCCGGTAGAGCAGGCGATGCCGTGACTTCCGGCACTGCTAGCACTTCCGGCTGTACTGGTATGGCTTGCGGCACCTGCTCCACTGGTGCTGCTGGTGCGCTGCTTGTGGCGTAGTCGAAGCGGCCCTTGCGGCGGGTCACGAGCGCACCTCTGCGGCCAGGCTGACCACATCCGCCCAGGCCTCGCCTGCTCGCTCATCCCGGACGTCGCGCACCAGTCCCCCTTGCTCTGCCGCGCGCTCGTGGGCCGTGTAGCGCCGTACGACGGTCTCGCAGCAGTTCACGCCTGCCGCGCGCAGCGCGTCCCGCGCGTCGTGGCCCACGCGACCCACTGGCGGCACCTTGGTCAGCACGACGCGGACCGCATGAAGGTCACCGCCCGCCTGCAGTTGCCGCCATAGGTTCAAGGTGCTCTGGATCTCGAGACGCGACACGCCGCAGGGGATCAGCACCTGGTCGAAGGTGGCGGCCAGCTCAAGAAGATCCTCTACCTCCGGGCGGCCCTCGCTGTCCACTACCAGGAAGTCTGGTTTGCCCACACCCTGGGCGGCCTGCTCTGGAGAAAGCACCGTGAAGGGCACCGGTGCCAGCTCAGCCCACTGGAGGCAGGAGCGCACGCGGCGATCCTCGTCGACCAGCGTGACCCGCCTCTGGTCAGCCAGGGCACCGGCGAGATTGAAGGCCAGAGTGCTCTTGCCGACGCCGCCCTTCTCTGAAGTGACTGCGATCCGTCTCATGCTCAGGAGCATAAGCGAGTCAGAGACGGTGTAGACGGTGTGCTAGTAGTGCTAGCAGTGAAAGCACTAATAATTTGAGCCACATTATGACCGGAATAGGTCTAAAGTCTCTACATGTCCGTTAACGGCGTCGACATTGACCTAGAAGATTTTAGCAGCGTCAATTTGAATAGTCACAGATTTCTTCTTCTTGGAAATGGTTTTTCCATTGGAGTAGATCGAGGTTTTTCTTATGGGAGCTTATATACTGCAGCTCAGGCTAAAGGATTATTGAAACAGAAGGAGATGGAGCTTTTTAGTTCTTTTAATACAACTGATTTTGAGTATCTTCTTCGTAAACTCTCTCAAGCTTCAACTGTCAATAAAATTCTAGATATCGATCATATGACACCACAAACTAAGTATAATCTGATCAAAAATTCGCTGATTGGATCGGTGAATCATGTCCATCCCCAATTAGCGACTTTAAATAGGGATTGGCTGGAATCGGCTTCAGAGTTCTTGGCAAAAATGCACTCCGTTTTTTCACTAAATTACGATCTTCTAATTTATTGGATCGCAGCATATAAAAATTTTGACGGATTTACTGACTACTTTTGGGCAGGAAAGCTAAATTTTGACCCGACTGATACCGTTTTATGGTATCAAGGAAAGACTCAACTTTACTACCCGCATGGAGCATTATTTATATACGAGGATAATAACGGCGACATATACAAAGTGAGAAATTCTGACAAGTCTGTTCTTGAAAGGATTGGAGAATATTTAGCAGACTATAGTATTCCTATATTTGTCTCAGAAGGAACCTCAGACGAAAAGCTTAGGAAAATAAAAACTAACCTATATCTATCATTTGCTTACAAAAGAATCAAAGAATGTAAGAACGGATTAATAGTGTTCGGTACATCTCTATCAAGCCAAGATGCACATATTGTCAAAGCTATATCCGAATCTGCTGTTGATAGAATTGCGTTTGGTATATACGTAGGTAGCAAAGATCCATTTGAAGTTGAGAGTGAAAAGGCTCGAGTAAAGGTGTTATTTAAGGATAAGAAAATTACATGGACTTTCTTTGATTCTAGTACGTGTCCATTAGCCTACCCCGGCTGACCTATTTAAGATCATCCCTTTCCCCCATTGCCCCCGTTCCGCCTGACGTGTTGCGCGGGGGTTTTGCATGCTGAGCCCATGCCCACACTCACGGACATAGAGGAGCGGCAGCGCGCCGTTCTCGACCTACTGCTGGACGAACGCGACTTGCGCCGCCTGCTGGAGTCTCGTCAGACAAGGCTGACCGAGTTGCTACCGGGGGATCCTGTGCGCTCAGAGCTGGAAGCCTCTACGAGCGCCCTGTCCACGCTCCTGCGAGAGCAACAGCAGGCCATCACGTCGGCCCTAGTGTGCCTGGAAGAGGACAGCATCGCCGTGGCATCCGCGCGAGCCACAAACACTTCCCGGCTGTGTCAAGCGATCGTGCACGACCGGATCGATCAAACCGCATCCAGAGTGCAGAAATTACTTCTGCCGGTGCTGCTAGCACTTCTAGCAATCAGGATAGAACGCTGGATGGGATCGGTCAGGTCGACAGCATGAAACTCTCGCGTACCACGGCCGTCGTATTCCTGATGCTCAGCCAGACGCCTCAGCCTGTTCCAGCGATCGCCGAACGCCTGACAGTGCGGGGTGAACTGCTGGCACACTCAGAGATCCGGGAGCAGCTGCTGCGACTCGCCGCTGCGCACCTGGTCACGCGCACAGGGGCTGGCCGATCTCCAGCCTATGCCTTGGCCGCCGGCACCTCAGTTGAAGAGGTGCTCGACGAAGCGTGGCGGATCCTGCACGGAGTCCCATGAGCCCCCCGCCGCCCGGCGTCCCCTCGCTGCTGAAGGTGGGTCAGGTGGCCCGCGCCCTGAACCTCAGCGAGCGCCAGATCAAAGGCTGGATCGAGCGGGGCACCCTGGCCTACGTGCAGCCCACCGGCCGGTGTGGGGGCCGGCTGGTGCCCGCCTCAGCCTTGGCCGTGCTGATCGACCGGCACGGCCTCCCCGTGGACTGGAGCAAGGTGCTGTGACCCGTTCGTTCAGACCGGCCGGAACGTCCCCAGCGTTCCGGCCTTCTCATCTACGGTGCTGCCATGCCACACGACGAACCCATGAGCTTTGCTGAGGCCATCCGCCGCGACGTGATCGAGAACGGAGCTGAGGGCCTGAACCCCGGCGACCGTGAACGCATCCTGGCCGAAGAAGAGGCTAGGAAGGCCGCGCACCGGCAGGAGCTGGAGAACATGGTAGACGCCTCCCTGGAACGCGCCAGGCAGCGGGGCGACCTGTGATCCTGGAACAGCTCACCACGGCCCGCGCGGATCTCGCGGCACTGGACGAGGACACGAGCAAGCTGGAAGAGAACGTACGGGATCAGGACGCCGAGCTGGCCCAGGTGCGCCGCGCAGCCCGCGCCGGTACCGCGACCTTCGCCCAGGTGGTCGAGCAGGAAACGCGGAAGCAGGCCGCCGCCGGGATGCTGGCCCAGCACCTCCAGGACGTGACCGATACCCGCGCGCTGATCGAGGAACTGGAGGCCGCCCAGGCAGAGCATGAGAGCGTGGCCGGCGTGCGGCAGTCGATGGCCACCATCAAGCAGCTCGCCGCCGAGTATGAGAGCGTAGCCGCCGAGGGAGAGGCCGCGCTGATCGCCACTCTGGAACGCCTGCACGCGATCAGCCGGGCGCACAAGCTGGCGCAGGGCGCCATCCGGCCGGCGTTCCAGGCAGCAGCGGCCAGGGGCAGCGGCTACACCCCTCAGGATGTGGCACAAGTGCTCTCTCAGTCCGGCCTGGGGCCACAGGGTCAGGCTGGCAGAGACCGGGTGCAGGGCGTGAACGCGGCGCTGGAAGCCTTCGCCGAGCTGATCGGCCCAGAGCATGCCTACGCGGCCCTGGAGCTGACCCGTGCCAGCGCGTTTGTCGGCGCACCCTCACTGCAGCCAAGGGGGTACCGCTTCATCGCCGAGGCCCTGGCCGGGTACGTACCGCAGGGTGGCTGATGCGGCTGCAGCCCAGGCTGATGAGTCTGCCAATGGTACGCCCGCCCATGCAGACCCAACGCTGGCTCAATGGGCCAGGGCTGCTGATTCTGCCCCTGGGTCTTTCTGCGCAGGAGAGGTGACCTTCGTATCTGATTTCCGAGGCAGAGAACTCGGAAAGGTGGACTTTTCCCCTAAGGGAAATTAGGTGAGAAACTCCGTCCTATATAACGGGACAATTCTGAGCTGAGCCAGAAGCCAATGCCCGGGCCCTGTGATCTCTGAGGCACATGGCTACCATCCATATCCAGAAGGTCACGCCCACCTCCATCTCGTACCTCCTCAATGGCCAGCTCCTCACAGTGCCACCCCACATCTTCGAGGGTCGCTACCCAGCGAACATGTACGGGCCACCAAGAGCCGGTACTGTCTTCTGTCGGCCGGATGGCCATCAAGCCACCTTCACCAGGAAGCTCCTCTAAGAACAGCCGCCCTCAACGGGCGGTTTTCACTTCTAGTCGCTGACAGGCAGAACATCTCACCCAGCGAATGTGTGTCATTTTTCGTCATCGCCAGTGCTCTGGCTTCGGCTTTTTTCGGCTCAGTGGTAGCAATACTCCTCAAGTCAGGGTGGCAGACCAGTCAACGCCCAGTCCACGCCGCTCGGCGAAACTGGCGAGATCGACAGGCCGCACATACCGCCAGCCCCGGCCGGGGTCAATCTGCCAGCTGGGCAGGGCGCCGGAGCTCAGGGCGCGCTTGACCGTTTCCTCGCGCAGCGCCAGAGCCCGCGCCACCTGCCCGACGGTGAGACCCTGCGGGATGCCAGCCGGCACCTGCTGGGCGGTCATTCGTCTTCCTCGGGCGGGAGTCGCGGGGGCAAGGGCGGCAGGGGCAGCCCAGCGTGAATCGCAGCACCCACGTTCCAGGCAAGGGAGCGTCCCTCCAGAGTCAAAAATCGGCCGTAATCAAACACCCCACAATCGACCAGGTCATCCTTTGCGGCAGATTCCTCGAGGACTGGGAACCGCGGCAGCCTAGTAACGGCGCGATCGACAAAGCGAGCGCTATCCAGATCTCCCCCAAGACCAAACCACAGTTCAAGCTCCTTGAGAATCAGTCGGGCATACACCTCTTTCATGCGGCCCCCGTCCAGCCCTGGCCGGCGTACGCAACGCACCGGTGTGCGGCGTGCAGGGCCAGGGGGCGGCCGTCCTCGAAAGCACTGGCCGGCAGGGCGCAGGTACCCATCAGCACCCCCCACTCAGCTGAGGGCGTCCACCTGGTGCAACTCGCGCAGATGCCTGGGAGTGGTAGTAGGCGCGCAAGGTCGTAGCGACCGTCGGCTGTCTGGCCACGCTCGAGGCGGCGTACCAGGGGGGTGCGGTGCTGGCGGAGCGCATCGACGAGCTCGGCCGGCGGGGCCTGCTGGGCATGTGGCCGGATCCGGCCGTCAGGCGTGAGGTCGAGGTGCACGCCGTGCTGCTGCAGCTGCCGGGTGAGGCTGACCAGGGTCACAGGTCTTCACCCACCCAGCCTGGATCCCTGGCCGCGACATCATCCCGCGTCTGCGGTGAAGGTGGTGAAGGTGGTGAAGCCATTTCCCCAGTTCGCTTAGAAATCTCCCGCGTGAGTAAATTCCCGTTACTGGGAGAAGTGCCTTCACCGGGTTCACCACCTTCACCCATCAGCTCTACTCCGTCCCAGAGATTGCCTTCTTTTGTATGCCTTGACTCGCAGCCGTGCTGCTTCAAAAATGCGTATAGCTCGGCCATTTTCACTGCGCGACCCAGCCGATAGCCATTCTCTTCAGCCCAGTTCTCGAAGGCTGCTTTGAGCTGCCCTGAGCGAATCGATGCGCGGTGATCTAGCACGAGACGCTCTTGGGCAAACTTCTCGTATGGATTCTGATCCTTCCAGTACCCCTCAGTTGCTTCTTCAATCGCGGCCGACTCGCCCAGATTGAACCGGTCATGTAGCCACGCCCGGCAGCCCTCCAGCATCCAGTTCAAGATCGCCGACCGCGCGGCGTGGTCATGGCTGAGGGTGCTTTTGAAAGCGTCATCAGCTGTAGCCGGTTTGGCCGTGAACGGAACCACCCGGATACGCCGCTGAAGGCCGCTGTCATCATGCGAGGCGGTGATCTCGTAGTTCGTATGGATGAACAGCTTGAACACGGGCTTGAACGTCACCATGACGTCTGATCGCATTCCGCGCGCCGTGATGGGGTCATTCCCGGTCATCCCCTTCACGCGGCCGGCGTTGAATCGTGCGCCCTTCTTCGGCTCGCCAGCCACGACTAGGCGCTTCCCGCGCAGCATCAGGAGCTCGGGTTTGGGGCCGCTGCCCGTTTCGCCCCGCGCGTTGTCCAAGAGCAGCTCGACCTCGACCGTTCCGGCATAGTCCCCCAGGGCCGCAGTAATGGCAGCAATAAGGGTGCCCTTGCCAGTGCCGCCCGCCCCTTGCAGGACAGTAAACACTTCGTTTGGGTTCTCACCGTACAGAGTGCTTCCCAGGCTGCGCTGGAGGAAGTCATGTCGGCCATCGAGCTTCAGCAGTTCAGTGAGCTGGTCAACATACGGATGCTGGGCCTGGGGATCAAAAGCAGCGCCTGTTTGCCACGTGAGCAGATCAGAGGGCAAGTGTGGGCGTAGAACGCCGGTGGTGACTTCCAGCACGCCGTTCAGGCAGTTTAGAAGTTCAGGGCGGGCATCCCAGGCGTCGATCGGCGTTAGGAATTCTCGCTTCCCAGCTGCGGCAATCAAGGCATTCTTGACCGTGCGCGTATTGCACACGCCGGACGCCCATCTTCCAATCCGACTTAGCTCCTCCTCGTCAGCCCGCTGCTTTACAGCATCCGCAAAGTACTGGCCGACAACCTCGCGCAGGACTTCACCGGCCACCTGAACGGCGAGGATAAGGTCGGGATCTCGAGCCCAGGCACCCCGACCAGGATCGTAGACAAACCATCCTGCACCCATGCTGTAGCGCAGCAGATCGGCAAGACCGTTCTTTGAAAGGATCAGCGCATTGGCCTCGTCGGTGCCTTCCTGAGTGCCCTTGGGGAAGGTCGGCATCCGGTAGCTGGGCTTACGCGCCGCAGGCGTGGTGTCCGTCGGCGGGGGCAGCCGGTCAACCTGCACCCTGGCCTTTTTCACGCCGAGGGCCTTTCCCAGCTGTGATGCGTCGAGGGGCTTGTCCTTGCCGGCGCTCAGGCCGCTGGAGAGCGTGGCCTCCGTCTCACTCCGCTCCAGGCCGATCTGCAGGGCGATGTCGGTGAACTCGGCGCGAACCTCGACCTCGTCTAGCAGGCCGCCTCCGATCAGCTGGCCAGCCCGGAAGGCCACCCAGTTCAGCTTGGTGTTCCGTTCCCCGATCCCAGCCTTGAGCAGTTCGCTGGTCAGGCCCAGCATGGTGACCTCGCCGTACTTCCGGTGCACCTCGGCAAGCGTGCCGGCGGTGCCGCTCTTGATCGACTGCACCAGCTCATCGGCGGCTACCTTCCGGCGCTCGGCGTCCTGGGCCCGGCGCTCCCGTTCGGCGGTTGCAGCAGCCAGGGCGTCAGCGAGACCAGGGAAGGCCTGCAGGAGATCGTCGCGGGTGTACTGGGCGTCCGGCTGAAGACTGGTCAGCCGCACCAGCTGGCCGGGCTCATCCTTGCCGTGCCAGTACCCGGGCAGGCGCATGACGCGCGACAGGTCGTGCACAGCCGGATCTGCGCTGTACAGCCCGGCGAGGTGCTTCTGGATAACGGGGAACTCGTCGAGCGGGATCCCATCGACCGCCCAGTACACGTGATGGCGGCCGGCGCTGCTCTCTATGGTTGCTGTGGGCACCAGCGGCAGCCCTTCGGGCATCGGAGTGCCGTCCAGATCCAGGAACACGGCGGCCACGCGGGTGACGTGCTTAGCCTTCCGGCGCGGCGCATCTTCGGCCAGGACGTTCACGCAGAAGAACACCCCGGCGCGGGCCATGTTCTCCAGCAGGTAAGGCCGCGTAGCCATCTGCTCCAGCGTGGTGTTCCCAGTCTTCTCGGTGAAGCCCTGAACACTGCTGGTCTTACCGCCGGCCTTCGGGATGCCGGTGACCTTCCACCGCTTCACGGTGTAGGGACGACCGCTCTTGGCCGTCTTCTGCTCCAGCAGGTACAGCGTGTCTGGCCCGTCGGCGAAGCTCTGGAGCCAGATGGGCTCATCAGGGTGTCGGAGGGCTTCGAGGAGCCGCACCGCGTCCGTCGTGTCGACCGCGTCGGCCTTGGCCTGGTCGAACTGGAAGACGTGGGGCTTCACGTGCCGCTCCGGATCCGTTGGTCAACCAAACCGATGCGCTCACGCAGCGCGGCGTCTCGACACTCCAGGTCGAGCATTCCCGCGATGTCTCCACTGTCGCGCATCTCAGGAACCACCCGCTGGATGTGGGCGATCAGCGCCTCATGCTCGTGGCACAGCTGGTCGTACTCCTCGAAAGGGTCGAGCGTGAAGGGGATGACGTGCGCAGCCGTCACGCTCGGGCCTTCATGCCCAGCTGTATGCGGTACTGGTCAGCCATGGCTTCGGCATTGCTACAGGCCAGCTGGTGGTTGTGACCAGGGTAGATGTACACCCGGACACGTTCGCCTGGGCACACGAAGCCGACAGCAACATGTGTGGGGTGGCCGCCGCTCTGGGCAGCGACGATGGAGCTCGCGAGTTCGCCGTGGCGGTAGCGGCGGACGTAACTCAGGCGGTGTGGGTGCGCCTCGAAGTAGGCGAAGTCCTGCTTACGGGTTCGGCGCTCCGCGCGCAGTTCGTAAGGCGTCTGTGGGATGGCCTGCATGAGGGCTGTGATGTTCAGCAGCTCGTCGCTTACACTGTCCTCAGCGCCCGCCCGCGCTGCTGTTGCCTCGCCGTCCTGCTTACGGCGAGGCATTTACTTTGGCCCTTGCAGGAATTCGGTCACAGCGTCAGCGGGGATCAGGGTGCAGCGGCCAGCCTTGACGCTGCGGATCTTCCCGGCTCGCAGGAGCTTGTAGATGGTGCTGCGTCCGATCCCCAGGATAGGGGCAAGCTGGAGTGGTCGGTACGATCCACTTTCGTGTTGCGACGGGTTATGTACACTCACGGTAGGAACCTCCTTAGTTCCCAGCGCTACCAGGGTGCCGCCTCCGCCAAGATTTGGACGCCCGGTTGCGCTGCTCTTTTTTGGGTCACCCTGCAACCCTTGGTGGAAAGTCTAGCACTAACAAACCTCGTCGTTGTCGTGTATTTGATCGCTATAGCGATCATCGGTGCTACCACGCGCCACGTTGTCCGTTGTGCCTATAGCCAAAACGGACAACGCTCTGATCTGCCCTCCCCACAGTGACCCGGTATCTTCATGCCGCTTTAGAGCACGCGCGACGTCCTCTCGCGTGATTGGATCCAGCTTTTCTAGGTTGAGGTCGCGCAGGGTGCTCAGAACGTACTCGTCGAAGTCCGCGCTGACCGCCACACGCCGCGAGGCGGCCGTGAGCTTGATTGACCGCACACGCCTGTTGTGGCCGACTCCGTCAGCGAAGCACGCAATGATCTCGCGCTCTTCGAGTCGCTTGAGCGATCGAGAGGCCGATGTGATCGGTACGATCTGGGCGTCACAGAAGCGTCGGATTTCCCAAGGTACGCCACGGTTTAGCAACTCGATCTGCTCCTCGACCGTGCCGCCCTTCATGGCTTCTTCTCGTACAAGGAGCCAGAGCAGTAGCTGGCGCTGCACTTTGGAGAGCTGACCCGTCGCGCGGGCTCTGGCTCCTGGCGCGCGTCCTCCTCTGGACTTCTTGGGGTGAAATGGCATCAGGTCAGTCTCTTCTCAGCGATGGCGTAGGCATCGGTTCTGTGGCCGTCTTTGCGAATACCCACTACCACCACATCGACTGCGCTCGCTGCCTCAATGACTTCGTAGACGATGCGATACCGCTGGCCACCAGCGCGCACGCTGCGATAACCCTTTAGGTCGCCAGTGAGCGCTTTCCCCTGAACCTGGGGCTCAGTCTTAAGGTCTGCGATGCGTCGGTAGATCGCCTCAACTGTTCTCTGGTCGCTGATTGCATCAATGTCGGAGAGAGCCTGCTCGTCGATGCCCACTTGGTATTCAGTCATGGGCGCAGCTTGAGTACCAGTGCGGGGGGATGGGGGGTCAGCCTTGGACTTCCTAGGGGACATGCGACCACTCTGTGGTTCGGCGTGACACAACGCACGGGCACCTCGTCGGGGTCATAGCTTCACGCCATGCTTTGCCGCAGCCTCCTCCAGGGAGATAACGCGTGACTCTCCCCGGCGGCGGCGGGCGACGCGTTCCAAGATGTCAGGGTGGTCAGCCAGGACGGCTTGCGTCTCGTCCACATCGCCACCTTCAGAGGTGTACTCGAGCAGATCGGCGACGGTGTACTTCTGGCCGGTCAGAGTGCGTAGTGCCTCGAGCAGTGCACTTAGAGTCGTGCGGTCGACGCGCTCGGTATCGCCGCGCGCGATGGCGTACACACTGTTGCGGTTGACCTTGCCGTGCAGCTCGGCAGCCAGTTTGTACGCAGTGAGGCCGTGCTCACGAAGGATGTCGCCCACGCGCCACATCACTGCGTTGTCAGTCATAGTCATGAGGAAAGAGTAACATACTAACGAGTGCCATATAAGATTGACCTATTACATAGATAGCTGTACTATTGAGACAGCAGAAGAGGCGGGCCTCCCGCGAAGAAGTTCCCGCCTCTCTGACTCCACCGAAGCATCGAAGGAATCGCATGACACAGTACGACAGCACCACCGCCCGCGTTCCCGCAACCGCCCGCACCTGGGAAGTTGTCACCACCTACCGCGAGTGCAGCGTGGTCACCGGCCACAGCACCAGCATCGTCAGCCTGACCCGCACGCCCTTCGGCCTCCTGGCCCAGATCGATGGTGAGGACGTGGAACTGCGCCGCGCTGTGAACCTGCTGGAAGGCGCGACCAGCACGCGGGTCATCCACGAGATCATCCCCACGCCGGACGGGATCAAGGCGCACACCCAGGCGGTGTGGGGATGAGTCCCCGCAGCGCCACCCGCCCGCTGCCGGAGGTGGTGGAATTCCGCTACCGCCCCCGGCTGCAGCACCTGGTGCTCTTCGTGGCCTACCTGGGGCGCACCTTCCCCATGAAGATCGACCTCAAGCGTGCCGGAGCCGGGCTGTACTCGTACAGCGACCAGTTCGGCACGCTGCTGCTCTCCAGGGGGCGCAAGGGCAAGGCCGCCAGCAGCGGCGCGACGCGACGCGATGCGTACCACGGCAGTCTCGGCATCTTTACTGCCCGGCGCGAACTGGCCGAGCGCCTGCTGTCCCTACTGTGGCAGGAGCCCATCAGCCTGGAACTGTGGCCGCCGGATCAGGACACCACACCCCGGCTCATCGGCGCGGCGCTCACGGACACGGCGATCACGTTCAAGCTCGACGGCTACACCCCGCTGCGGGTGCCGCGCGGCATCACCGGCGTCTGGCTCAGCGGGTGGGATCCGACGTTCCCCGCGCCGCGCGTGCGGGTGCTGACCATTTCTGTGGAGCGGCCGGAAGGCACACAGATGTACGAGGTGGAGGTGGACACCGGGAGTGAGAATGGCCGCGCCGCCCTCGTCGCGCTGGGCCTGCCGGGGTACGCGCCTCAGGAGGAAGTTCAACCCTTCCGCCTCGCTGCCGCCTGAGTAACGAAGCACCGCTGCCGCCCGCCCCCACCAGGCGGGCGGCCTTTCTTGGCTCCTGGCTACAATCGTCGAATGACCTTCCGCGCCGTAGACCTGCCGGAGCAAAAGAAGTGGCTCGTGATCGTAGAGCTGCGAATCGGTGATTTTCCGCGGGCCAGGTCGCAGACGGCCTTGGAGTTTGCGACCCGTGAAGAAGCGGCAGAAGAGGTGGCTCGCCTGAACCGTGAAGAGTCTCAGCGTCTCGATGCCCTGGGATACCGGGACTCGTATGGAAGGTTGATCGATCCCAGCATCACCAATGATTTCTATTTCCTGGCACATGAAACCGACCTCGCGGAGATCGACTGGAGTTGCGACGAGGAGATGTGACATCGGATCACCGAGCCAGAGGGCATACGAGCCACAAGACTCATGTACAGATAGCTCACGCCCACGCGGGAAGCGCTCCAGGAGGTCAGGCCAGACCATAGGGCGTGCGGGCCTGATCACTGCCGTGGAGCGCTCTGAACCTCTTCGCTTGCTGCCCAGGTGGGAGTCACGGCCGTTCGGAAGGTGGGTCTTGGCGAAGAGGGCAAGATAAGCGCGCGCTCGGATGATCGTCCCGGCCAGGAATTCACCGTCCTGGTCGGACAGCTCTGTGCGCGCTGATGAAATGCACGTCTGAGACGTGTAGGAGTTCGGTAAGCAACCGCTGGGTACGCTGCCCTCCAGATGCTCTTTGCCCCCTCCCGCCCCCTCGCGCGCCGTCACCGGATCGGTTTCCAACGGCTGGCTGACCGGCAGCATCCCGGGACAGTGCAGGGGCGAGTGGTGCGTGCAGGGGTGCAGCTGGCCCTGCGATCACCGGTGACACCGTACGTCATGCATCTTCTGGGACGATTGCTGGCGGTCGGCGTGCAGTGGCTCGACCTGCGTCGGTGGACGCAGTGGCTGGGGCTTCTGACGCTGATGCTTCTCTGCTTACTGATGGCGCTGTTCACACATCAGCGAGACGGCTGCCTGCCGGTCGGCCTCACCATTCACGGCATACATTTCCCGGCCTGCTCCCTGATGGGTCTGGCCCTCCTTCCGTTCCTGATCGATCAGTTGTGGGTTCTGGTTTCGATTCCGGTCGCGGTCGTCTTGGCTGTTCGCGCCTGGGGGCGCGCACGGGCCGCCCTGCTCAAACTGGCTGGGTTGCTGATCAAGGTGCTGGTCAGGGCGTACCGCGCACGGGCCTCGATCATCCAGCGTCAGCGGTTGCTGCTGGTCGAGCGTCTCGCCGGACGGGCACCGCCGGCGCCACTGATCACAGTCCTACAGTCTGCCCGGATGCGTCGTCCAGCTGTCTGTCCCTGTGCCCCTTGAGGTTCTTCCGTCGTCCGTGATGACCGAAGCAATCTTGAGGGGTCACATGTATGGCCAAGCAGAGAATTACCGGATGGGTCACGCCCGAAACACATGAGTGGCTCGCGCAGGAATGCGAGCGCCGCGGTGCACCCGCCAGTCAGATCGTCGCCGCCATCATCGATGACGCCCGGCGTCATCAGACGGGGGTTGCCCAGAGCGAGGTGCTGCAGCGACTGACCGCAGCCGAGGAGCTGACGCTGTCAGTCGCCCTGGAGAGCGCCACGATCTACCGCCTGGTGCACCAGCTGCTGGTCAAAGATTTTGGCGCCGAAAACGCGCGCGTGATCAATGAACGTGCCCGCGAATCGGCCCAGAAAGCCGTGCGTCAGCGGCTCACCAGTGGCGGTCGTTAAAGCCCACTACAGGGTCGCCCACCGTGGCGGTCGCGCTGCCTCGCGCGCGGCCCTGGAGTACGCCCGATCCCGGCCTGATCGAGAACAGCAGCCTGCCGAGCGCCCTGTGTTCACGCGAGATGCTGGTGAGCTGGATGCCGAAGAAGTCCTGACCCAGTTGAGATCGGCGGAGGGCACCTACCATTACCGCCTGATCCTCAACCCGGGGGAAGGGCGTGACACCGAGGTTGACCTACAGACGTGGACGAGAGACGTCATGCAGGCGATCGAGGAGCGGCAGGGTGCCCCTACCAGCTGGTGGGCGGTAGCGCATGACAACCACTCGGCCCACGACCACGTGCACGTGGTGGCCGTGCTGCCCACCGCCTCAACACCCTGGATCTGGACGCGGCACGCGAAGCGGCAGACCAGTCCTGGGAGCGCCACCAGGGGCGGGAGCAGGCGCTGTCCCGCGAGGCAGCCGTCGACGACTTGGTCAGCGACCTGCAGCCGGAGCGTGTGCGGCAGCAGCAGAGACAGATGGATTTGGAGAGGTGAATATGAAACGAGGACTGACAACAGTTCTGCTGATTCTGGCCGTCCTGCTGGCTGGGGGCTGGCTGTACTACGAGGCGGCCCTGCCGGCCGTGAAGCAGGTCGTACGGTACGAACAGTCGATGGTCAGCAGGCGCTGGCCGGCGGCCCTGGGTGACCGATCACTGCGGGGGGTGATGTTGTTCGCGAGGTGCAGCCTCGACCGTGAATGCGGCCGCATGCTCAACGTGGCGCTGCCCATCCTGTTGAAGCCCCACGTTCAGCCTTGGGGATTGCTGCCCAGCCTGGTGGCGCTGGCAGGTGCGCTGTACATGGCCGTCAGTGGCCGCCGTGGTCGGCTCTACACCGGCACCTGGGCGACCTGGTCGCAGATCCGCGCCATCGCCGTCCGTTTCCCCACTCGGCACCGGGGAACGATCATGCTGGCCGCCCGATCCCCCAGGCAGCGGCAGTTTCTCAGTGTGCGTGCTGGCCAGCGTGGACGGCGCGAGCGTGGACACGTGCTGGTCGTCGGGCCGAGCCGGAGCGGCAAATCGTTGCTCCTGCTGGCGAACCTGCTGTCGTGGAGGCATTCCATGATCGTCCTGGACGTCAAGCCTGAATTGCATGCCCTGAGCAGTGGCAGCCGGCAGCATCTGGGCCCCGTGTACGTGCTCAGCCCGGAGGGAATCGGTGACCAGTACGATCCCTACCCCGACCTGCTGACCTCGCCGGAGCACCTCCTCAGCGTGGCGCAACACATGGCCGGCGTGCGCAACGAGAGGGAGAAGATCTTTGCCGAACGCGCGGCTTTTGGGATCGCGGCGCTGCTGCGTGCTGCCCAGGTGCAGGGCGTGCCGACCCTGCTGTACATCGCGTCGGTGGTGCAGGGGCAGGGACTGGCCGAATACGTGCACGCCCTACGCAGCCTGTCCGACGTCCAGGTGCATGCCCATCTTGCCGGCTTTCTGGGCTACAGCCCTGCCCGATACGCTCCGGACGGCGAGCAAGACCGCTTTCTGATGTCGTGCTGGGGCACGATGCTGACCCGCCTGCAGCCGTACCTCACGCCCGGCGTGCTGGCGATGACCAGCGCCAGATCGTTCGATCCGGCTGACCTGCGCCAGGCAACGGTCACCGTGTACCTCCAGTTCCGCGAGGACAGCCTCTCGGCAACGCGGCCCGTGTTTGACCTGCTGGTGCAGGGGTTGATGCGCGGTGCGGTTCGTGGGTACGACCAGTTGAGTGACCAGGATCCGGAGCCACTCCTCCTCGCGATCGACGAGGGCGGCGCGGTGCCGATCCCGAACCTGCCGGATTTCATCGCCCTGGCCGCCAGCCGGGAGATCAGCATCATGTTGTACGTGCAGTCTCTGTCGCACCTGCAGCGCGCCTACGGTGAGGCCGACACCGAGATCATCCTGGACAACATGCACCATCAGGTGTACTACCCGCCGCGCGGCGCGAAGACCCTCCAGATGGTCAGCAACCTGAGCGGCCGCATGTCCGTCGACGAGGAGCGGGTCACTGAGGGGCGAGGTGGGCAGACCTCGGTGAGCCGGGGTGAGCGGGATCGGCCGCTGGTGACGCCGGACGAACTCCGCAAATTCCCAGCGGATACGGTGGTGGTGGTCAGTGATGACCTTCCGCTCATCAAGGCGACGCGGGTCGAGTACTTCCAGCATCCGCGTATGCGTGGCCTGCTGGATCCGGATCTCTTCCCGCCGTTGCCGATTGCCCCCCTGGTCATCAACGAGGACTTGGGAGAAGCAGCGGTGATCACGAAAGCGTCCTTGCCTACCTCTAAGGCTAAAGACA
Source organism: Deinococcus sp. AB2017081 (assembly GCF_034440735.1). NCBI lineage: Bacteria > Thermotogati > Deinococcota > Deinococci > Deinococcales > Deinococcaceae > Deinococcus > Deinococcus sp. AB2017081. The sequence continues at coordinate 30,223 of NZ_CP140101.1, forward strand.
CTGCCCCAGTTGACTGGCAGAAATATGAGGATATCGACGACTGACCTGACCTGACTTACTCCAAGGCCGTCACATAGGCTCGCGCAGCCTCCAGGGCGGCCTTGTCGCTGTCGATCTCAAGTTCACTGAATGCCAGCGGGGTGATAATCCTCGCCGTTCACCTCCAGAAAGTACTTCTCCTCTCTAGCTTGCTCGAAGGGACTTCCTGGAAGGGCACGCGACGTCATCTCGACTGCTCCTACCTTGACACTATGGCGGTTGAGGATGCCCTGCCAGATCACACGCTCGCTCATGAAAACAGCCTGCCACAGCAGCCTCAACTAAATCTGTCACGAAGCCTGACTGGTCAATTCAATCGTATCCAGTACCCGATGTGGTGAATCTGGTGCGCTACACAGAGGCCGTGAAGAAACAACACCACCCCCCGCGTCCCATCAGTGGCAATCCAGATCTGGTCATCACGATCCGCCACGATCCGGCAGCAAGCCGGCGGCTCAGAGAGATTGTGCTTGCTGCCTCCGGGCGTGCCCGGGCAGTCCAGGCCAGTCGAGCCCCCAGTCCGGAAGAGAAGCAGTGACCACGCCGAGCCTCCGATCCAGATCGGCACCCTGACGATCACCCGCCAGCCGGACGCAAAACGCCGGGCCGCGCTGATTACACTGATTCAAGGCAAGCCGCGGTAACACGGTAGCTACGATGGAACCATGAGCCTTGCCTACGCACGAGAGAAGTTTTCCGTCGCCCGCTACACCCTGGCCAGTGGAACTGGCCGAATTCAAGAGCGTCTCCGGGATGCCTGGGTCTACAGCCTCATAAATGTCATGCCAGAGCGTGATCTTCCACAGAAGCACCTTAGAGCAGAGTTTGAGCAGCACGCTGCACGCATCACTAGTGGGATACCTGTAGGACAGGAGGGAACCATCGCTGCGTACATCAATACGCTCTCAGACGAAGAAGCCCAGGAAGAAGCTGTCTGGATCCTGAGTTTCATCCATCAGATAGCTGATGACGGGGACGAGGAGAACTGACGGACTCCCGCGACATCAGACGTCCTGACGCCCAGCAGCCTTCAGGTAGGCGATCAGGGCGGCCTCGACCACATCCCCAAGGGTCATGCCCTGCAGACCAGCAACGCCAGCAGCAGCGCGCTTGAGCTCCGGCCGGATCCGGACGTTGAGCTGCTCTCGAGGAACGTCCGTGCGCCTCGGTAGGGTCGTGTCTGCGCCCGCCGCACGCCGTCCACGCTGCTGGGGTGGCAGGGCGTAGGCCTCTGGGTTGCGCAGCGCATCTGTTGCCGGGGTAGCCGGTAGAGCAGGCGATGCCGTGACTTCCGGCACTGCTAGCACTTCCGGCTGTACTGGTATGGCTTGCGGCACCTGCTCCACTGGTGCTGCTGGTGCGCTGCTTGTGGCGTAGTCGAAGCGGCCCTTGCGGCGGGTCACGAGCGCACCTCTGCGGCCAGGCTGACCACATCCGCCCAGGCCTCGCCTGCTCGCTCATCCCGGACGTCGCGCACCAGTCCCCCTTGCTCTGCCGCGCGCTCGTGGGCCGTGTAGCGCCGTACGACGGTCTCGCAGCAGTTCACGCCTGCCGCGCGCAGCGCGTCCCGCGCGTCGTGGCCCACGCGACCCACTGGCGGCACCTTGGTCAGCACGACGCGGACCGCATGAAGGTCACCGCCCGCCTGCAGTTGCCGCCATAGGTTCAAGGTGCTCTGGATCTCGAGACGCGACACGCCGCAGGGGATCAGCACCTGGTCGAAGGTGGCGGCCAGCTCAAGAAGATCCTCTACCTCCGGGCGGCCCTCGCTGTCCACTACCAGGAAGTCTGGTTTGCCCACACCCTGGGCGGCCTGCTCTGGAGAAAGCACCGTGAAGGGCACCGGTGCCAGCTCAGCCCACTGGAGGCAGGAGCGCACGCGGCGATCCTCGTCGACCAGCGTGACCCGCCTCTGGTCAGCCAGGGCACCGGCGAGATTGAAGGCCAGAGTGCTCTTGCCGACGCCGCCCTTCTCTGAAGTGACTGCGATCCGTCTCATGCTCAGGAGCATAAGCGAGTCAGAGACGGTGTAGACGGTGTGCTAGTAGTGCTAGCAGTGAAAGCACTAATAATTTGAGCCACATTATGACCGGAATAGGTCTAAAGTCTCTACATGTCCGTTAACGGCGTCGACATTGACCTAGAAGATTTTAGCAGCGTCAATTTGAATAGTCACAGATTTCTTCTTCTTGGAAATGGTTTTTCCATTGGAGTAGATCGAGGTTTTTCTTATGGGAGCTTATATACTGCAGCTCAGGCTAAAGGATTATTGAAACAGAAGGAGATGGAGCTTTTTAGTTCTTTTAATACAACTGATTTTGAGTATCTTCTTCGTAAACTCTCTCAAGCTTCAACTGTCAATAAAATTCTAGATATCGATCATATGACACCACAAACTAAGTATAATCTGATCAAAAATTCGCTGATTGGATCGGTGAATCATGTCCATCCCCAATTAGCGACTTTAAATAGGGATTGGCTGGAATCGGCTTCAGAGTTCTTGGCAAAAATGCACTCCGTTTTTTCACTAAATTACGATCTTCTAATTTATTGGATCGCAGCATATAAAAATTTTGACGGATTTACTGACTACTTTTGGGCAGGAAAGCTAAATTTTGACCCGACTGATACCGTTTTATGGTATCAAGGAAAGACTCAACTTTACTACCCGCATGGAGCATTATTTATATACGAGGATAATAACGGCGACATATACAAAGTGAGAAATTCTGACAAGTCTGTTCTTGAAAGGATTGGAGAATATTTAGCAGACTATAGTATTCCTATATTTGTCTCAGAAGGAACCTCAGACGAAAAGCTTAGGAAAATAAAAACTAACCTATATCTATCATTTGCTTACAAAAGAATCAAAGAATGTAAGAACGGATTAATAGTGTTCGGTACATCTCTATCAAGCCAAGATGCACATATTGTCAAAGCTATATCCGAATCTGCTGTTGATAGAATTGCGTTTGGTATATACGTAGGTAGCAAAGATCCATTTGAAGTTGAGAGTGAAAAGGCTCGAGTAAAGGTGTTATTTAAGGATAAGAAAATTACATGGACTTTCTTTGATTCTAGTACGTGTCCATTAGCCTACCCCGGCTGACCTATTTAAGATCATCCCTTTCCCCCATTGCCCCCGTTCCGCCTGACGTGTTGCGCGGGGGTTTTGCATGCTGAGCCCATGCCCACACTCACGGACATAGAGGAGCGGCAGCGCGCCGTTCTCGACCTACTGCTGGACGAACGCGACTTGCGCCGCCTGCTGGAGTCTCGTCAGACAAGGCTGACCGAGTTGCTACCGGGGGATCCTGTGCGCTCAGAGCTGGAAGCCTCTACGAGCGCCCTGTCCACGCTCCTGCGA